>JBDSIO010000467.1:0-10385 GCA_039917895.1 Fibrobacteria bacterium
ATTCACGAAAAATGGCGTTACTGACCGTACTCTCTATCGGCTCCCTGTTATGGGGCCTAAGTGATTTGCGGAAGAAGAAGCGCGAAGGCGCATCCTATGATGCGATGAGCCTTATCCAGGTCGGCGGCGGATCCGCCGGGATCCTTTTCCTGGCTTACCTGATCTTGTTCTAGCCCGCTCCCCGCATGGTACAGGTTTGAAAAGGCTTTGAGAGCCGAAAACAATTTACCTTTTCGAATACCCGACCCAAGGACGCCGTTATTGGAAAGTGCGAGAGAGTTTGTAAGGGAAACCATCCAAAATGGAATTCCGGCTTTTGTCGCCATAGTGGATAAAAATGTCGTAGGCTGGTGCGATATTAACAAATCGCCCAGAGAAACCTTGTCCCATGTAGGTTCATTGGGTATGGGTATCGACTCCAATTTCAAGGGGATGGGCTTAGGATTCGCTTTGATGCAAGCCACTTTGGACAAATCAAAGGAAGTGGGGCTTGAAAAAATCGAGCTTGGGGTGCTCGAATCCGAGGATGACGCCGAAGCCTTTTTGAGGTTCATCAATACCTTGGGGCCGGCGTCCTTCGGTTGGAACTCACTGTGGTTTCGGAAAACGGAAATGCCCTCGCCCTTTACAGGAAAATGGGATTTGCAATCGAAGGTACTCGCAAAAACTCGATGAAAATCGAGGGCCGTTACCTGGATGAATATTATATGGGGAAGAAAATCGGATAATCCCCTGGCGGATGTCGGGAAATCTACCTTATGATCGGGATTTATCCGTTCCGACTTGATCGCATCGGGTTGGAATTGGAGAATGAGCCAATTATCCCCACACTTTCCTTAACCAGGCGTTTATATGGAAGAATTCCAAATGAAGATCCTCGCATTCCTATCCGACGAGGCTCAGCATTTCAGCGAGGAGTTCGTCGAGCACGTTGGGGAGGAAAGCGAGGTGGAAATCGCCATCGAGCATCTGGTGATCAACGGCCATATTATCAACGGCGAGCGCGGCAGCTGGCTAATCACGGAAGAAGGCCTGGAGGCCTACAATGAGCAGGTTGAAAAGGACGACTAGCGTTCCTGTTCCCGATGCGCGCTCGCACCTGAGTGGCGCGAGCGAAATGAACTTCTTTTAGGGCAAGCTGATGCGTTTGGCGGTTTCGCCAGTGGACGGCTCGCGGATCAAAACCAGGCCTGAGGCCGCGCCGCCGGACCGCAACGGTCGGCCATCCAAAGTGTAACTCCGGAAGCCAGCGGCGGCAGCGTCGCGCGCGGACATTCCGGCGCCCTTTACCGCGAAGGGTTTCTGCCCGATGGTCCCCAACGCCGTCGTCGCGGGGCGCAGATCCGCGTGCTTGAGTCGGTAGATATGCGTCGACTTCGTGGTGGACATTTCAAGATAGGTCGAGGCGTAGATGTTTCCGACCGCATCCACGCCCATGGACGAGATGAGACCAGGGGTGGAGGTGGCGATCTTTTTGTTGTCGGTCACACCGGTTTTGGCGTCGTTGAGTTTGAAGGCATTCAGGCTGCTGTTCTGATAGTCCGCATAGATATAGGCCCCGTAGAACGCTGAAGTCGGGTCGTTCCGGTAGACAAAACCGCCGATCACGCAGCCATGGGGCAGTTCGAGAACGGGGTTGGTAAGGCCGGTGCAATTCGTCGCGCAATTACCTTCGACCTTGCCGGCACCGTAATTCTTTCCCACTTGCACGACGTTCACTTCCTCATGGGAAAGGTCGCCCACGTCACCAAGGTACATGTCCCCGTTCAGGGCGTCGAAACTGAAACGCCAAGGCATGCGGAATCCCAATGCCCAGATTTCGGGACGGGCTTCCGCTTGGCTCTTGAAAGGGTTGTCCGGAATCGCATATTCCAGGCCCGGGTCCTTCTTGTTCACGTCTATGCGGATCACCTTGCCCCACATTTCGGTCATCAACGGGCCGCCCTTGTCGCGTTGATCGCGATCACCCTGGGAGGAATACAGATATCCGTCCTTACCGAAATGCATATCCCCCGAGGAGTGGATGCTTTTCTGGTTGAAGTAGATGACGTTGCGTACCTTGTGGGGATTACCCAGGTTGGCGTCCGCGGTCCATTCCTCGATTACCGACCGCGTGTCAGTGCCTTTGAGCCGATACAGCACATAGAAGAGGTGATTCTTTGCGAATTCGGGGTGGAATTCCACGTTCCAGGCTCCGTCCCAATGGGTCTCGGTGTTCGCGTCGAGGGAAAACCACGGGACCTTATCGTACATTGTCCCGTTCTTCACAAGTCGTGAGACCTTGCCGGCGCGCTCAACGACGACGATTTGATTGGCATCCCCGGGCACAGGACCGATATAAGTGGGATGGATGAAGCCGACCTTGGCCTGATCGTAGATTGACTCGAAAGTGACTCCCGCGGGGATCTGAGCGGAAATGGGCATGGCCACGGCAAGAGCGCCGAGGGCGAACCCCAGAAATTTTTTCATCATCGTTCCCTCGCTGTTCTGTGCAAAGTGCCGCCGCGATTTTCCCATCGGACTCTCCTTCACCCCGTATATGACATGAATATAAAGCCTGCAGAGGAATCCGGCCTGCCGGAAGCCGTTACTTTCGCGAAAAATTCCGTCAAATCCGTTAAAAATGGCAGGGGACGACACTTTTTCGCTACGTGAACGGGCCTTTTCGGAGTGAGACTGAGCCTGTCCCAGGCTTAACCTGTTTTCCGATGATGTCCGAATCCGGCTAGTCGCGGGTCTTGGTCCTGTTATTTTCTGGGCATGGATCACGGAGATGCCTTTTATCAAGCGATGTTGACGCGGGACCACCGGTTCGACGGGAAGTTCTTCGTCGGCGTGAAGACTACCGGCATCTATTGCCGGCCAATCTGTCCCGCACGTCCGAAACGCATCAACGTGGAATTCTTTCCTACCGGAGATGCGGCCGAGAAGGCCGGGTATAGGCCCTGTCTGCGTTGCCGCCCGGAGGCCGCGCCGCTTTCGGCCGCATGGGAGGGCAAATCGGCGGTGGTGCAACGTGCTTTAAGAATTCTCCGGGATTCCCAGGCGTTGGCCGACGATGAAAATGTATTCGCGCTTCGGTTCGGTGTCACTGCCCGGCACCTGCGGCGCCTGTTCATCGAGGAGATAGGGAAGACGCCAAAGCGCATCGCCTTCGAGAACCGGCTGAATCTGTCCCGCAAGCTTATTTCCGAGACCGCTTTGCCCATCGCCGAGATTGGTTTCGCCGCCGGATTCTCATCCATCCGGCGCTTCAATGCGGCCTTTCTGGAACGCTTTAAGAAACCGCCTTCCGGGATCCGGCGCTTCAGTCCGGATGGCGCATCGTCCATGGTCTTGTCGCTTCCGTATCGTCCGCCATTCGATTTCGACGGCCTCCTGGCCTTTTACTCACGTCATGCCATCGCCGGCCTGGAGACATTCGCGCCCGGTCGCTATGTGCGCATCGTTTCTTTCGAAGGGAAATCGGGCCGCATCGCGGTAACGAATGACCCGTCCGCAAACCGGATTCTCGTCGCATACGACTTCCCGGACCTCGGGGCGATAGATGTTATCCTCAATCGTGTCCGCGACATGTTCGATCTGGATTCCGATCCGCTGCTGATCGCTAATGCCATGCGCCGGGATCGCCGCTTCGCCGCCTTTCTGGCCAAGCGGGCCGGGGCGCGCCTGCCCACCGGCTGGGATCGTTTCGAGACGGCTATCGCCACCATCCTGGGTCAGTTGGTCAGCGTGGCGCAAGGGCGCCGGCTGGTCGACCAGGTGGTGCGGTTATACGGCGTTCCTACCGGCCTGGAAGAGAACGGCAAGCCCATTCTGGCCTTCCCTTTGCCGGAGATCCTGGCCCGTGCCGACTTCGCGGAATTGGGGACGACGGGCAAACGCAAGGCCGCCCTGGCGGCCTTCGCGAATGAAGTCGCCTCAGGCCGCCTCTCCTTGGAGTCGACCCAGGATGTGGAAGCCTTCCGTACGGCCGTCCTTGCGATTCCCGGCATCGGCCGTTGGACCGCTGACTATATGGCATTGCGGGTGCTGGGACATGCCGACGCCTTTCCCGCCACCGATTTGGTTTTGGCCAGGGCCTTGGCCAAACACGGTCCCGAAGCCATCGCCAAGTTGAGTCCCTGGCGCGGCTATGCGGCCATCCTTCTCTGGGGCGAGTACGCCCATGCGGGCAAGGCAGCCGAATCGATGAATCAAAAATCACCCGGACTCATGCGGGGTAAACAAAAGACGCCAGCGGGAAATGTCTCCGGGAGAAGGAAATCCGAATGAAAACCATGGCTACGTCGATTCAGTATGCATTAAAGACCAAGTTTGGAAGCATATACCTCCTCGCCTCCGAAAACGGATTGCGGGGAGTGTATTGGCAAAAGCAGGAATTACCGTTGGTTGGGGATTTCGGGGGAAAGGATCCGAAGTTCGTCGTGCTGCGTAATGCCGCGCGACAAATCGGCGAATATCTGAAGGGAAAACGGCGCGAGTTTGATCTGGAACTTGATTTTTCCGGTACTCCTTTTCAGGAATCCGTGTGGAAGGCTCTGCGCGACATCCCGTTCGGCGAGACGATTTCCTATAAACAACTCGCGACGAAAATCCGCAACCCCAAGGCAGTTAGGGCGGTGGGAAGCGCGAACGGCAAAAATCCCCTGTGCATCATCATTCCATGCCACCGGGTGATCGCGTCCGACGGATCGATTGGCGGATATGCGGGCGGCATCCCGAACAAGAAAAACCTGCTGGCCTTGGAGAAGAGGCGTTAATTGAACACAGCGGATACTTGATTTCCCATACCCACCCAGGGTAAATCAATGCCCGTATGGCGGAATGGCTGCCGGAGGCGCGAAATAACGGGTCCCGCAATCGCGTTGTAACTACCTTTGGATTGCGACTTTGTCCGGCAACGACCCGCGGCTGCATGCCGTCAAAAGGCTGCCGGCAAAAAACCGCCAACCCAAGCGAACGGCGATACGTGATTACCAAAGAACAACTCGAGAGATTCTATGCGTTCAAAGGCGATATGGACAAGTGGGTTCTGTCCCAGCGGGACGGTCGGGACGACGTCCTGAACGGATCGGATTGGACCTTGATAGACAAGCTCGTCCAGCGCCTCAAGCTGGAGAAAAGCGGATTCGCCACCATGGAATACCGCGGCGAGACCGAAAGACTCCTCAACAAATCCCTGGAGAACGCCGAGGCGAAGAAATTCGCCCAAGGCATGATCTAACTGCGTCATTCCGGATCCGGCCAGGGTGGTGAGCGGGTGATCAGGAAGGGGGCTTGAATGAAGATACGCTTTGCCAGGATGCTGATGCTGACCGTCATCGGCTTCCTGGTCCCCGCGCTTTCGTCGCCGGATACCCTGACGGTGGCGCGTTCCATTCCCATCCCCGAGGGATACCAGCGCAAGCAATACGCTGAAGGAACCTTTAGCCGTTTCGTGCAAACCCTCCCTGTCAAAAAAGACCTCCGTATCACCGCTTACAATGGGGACCTTATCAAAGGCTTCAACGTCTTGGCCGTGCTGGATCTCCCGCTGTTGTTCAAGCAGGATCTGGAGCAGTGCGCCGACTTCGCCATGCGTCTTTGGGCCGAATACCATCTGCGTTCAAACACCCTGAAGAGCCTTTATCTATTCGATTATAACGGAAAGAAGAAGTCCTTTTCTGCCGGCGGAAAATCCTATTCCTCGTTTTTGAAATCGAGTTTCAGCAATTCGAATTCCTATTCGCTCAAACGCGGAAGCCAACCCGTGGCTTCCGAAGCGGACTTGGTTCCGGGCGATATGCTCATCCAGAACGAGGATGGCGGCATCGGCCATGTATCCGTCATCCTGGACATCGGTGAGGCGCCGGGCAAACCCAGGCTTTATCTGGTGGGCTTCAGCTATATGCCAGCGCAGGAGTTCCACATCGAAAAAGCCTCGGTGATCCAGGGTAAAGGCGGATGGTTTACTTACAAAGGATATCTGGCGTATCTCGATGAGATTCTGCCCTATGGCCCGCCGGTGCTGAGGCGATTCGCACCGTGATCCGCTCCGACTCCTTGATCCGCTTCCTATTGATCTGCGCTGCGACGGTCCTGGCTTCCGGCAATCCGTTTGCCGAGTGGGACCGATTTGAGAAACAAGTTCGCGATCAAAGGTTCCCAAAGGACACCTTAAAGGCCGGATTTCCATCCGTCTACGGTGCGTTTAAAAAAACGCAGACCGGAACCGATCCCTCCGCCATCGATTCTCCCTGGGTCTTCCCCTTGGACGGCTATTCCCTCTCATCCATCGGCAAAGACGGGTTCAAACCGGGCATCCGCTACGGCGGCAGCGCCATCAAGGGATACGATTTTTTCGATGGCAATCTTCACGGAGGACATCCGGCCTATGACATTTTCATCCGGGATGTTGACCAGGATAGCCGGGATGACCGTACGCGAAAGAGCGTTTCCGTACTCGCACCCATCGACCTGGTTGTCCTGTCCAAGCAGGATTCCTGGAAGCCAGGATCGCCGCAACGAGGCGGAAAATACCTATGGACCCTCAATCCCCAATCCGATCTTTTGCTTTATTTCGCGCATTTGGATAGCATTATCGCGAATCCCGGGGACACGCTAAGGGCCGGTCAGGTTTTGGGAATGGTGGGGCGGACGGGAAAAAACGCGCACGCCAGGCGCTCTCCGACGCATTTGCATTTCATGGTTCTGAGGGTGGAGAACCGAATCCCAGCCGCATTCGACTATATCCGGTATTTGCAGCGGTAAAAGGCTTGAGTCGCAAGCGCCCTGGTCGGTAGGTTGCTTAGCCGGTTAGCGACCCGGGCGCTTCCCTACCTGGACTAAGGGCCGACTTCGACTTTGTAGACCTGGTACTTGGTATCCCCGCGCCAAGGGACCGTGATGAATTTTTCCCGGTAATGGAGTTTGGCCCGGCTACCGCTGACCAATGCGGCCTCCAATCCCGCGAGGCATGCCGAGTCTTTGGCGTTCACGGAAAAGGACCAGACGTTGGAGATTGCCACCGAGGAACTGCCGTCATGGATGCCCATGCCGAGGTTCAGTTCGCCCTCGAAAGTCTTGAATATCAATCCCTTACGCGACATCTTGATCACCGTGCCCGCGCGATAGCCATCGCTGTAATTTCCGAAAACGTAGTAGCCCAATCCGAGCAGCACCGAGACGACGATGAGGGCGAGAACCAGCTTGACGATTTTCATCTCCATAAAGATAGTATCGGCCTGTACCTCGCTCGTGCAAATCGCGGGGATTTGGTTACTTTTAACTTCAGCCACAGTCGTGGCCGATCGTAGTCCTCATTTCCAATCACAGGAGTGAATAATGGCCAAGGAAAAAAGCGCTAAGAAGGAAACCAAGAAGGCCCCCGCCAAGAGCATGAAGGAAAAGAAGCTCGAGAAGCGCGAAAAGAAAGCCGGCAAGAAGGGCTGATTACCGGTCTCCGGTCCTTCAGGACATTCAACCGGCCCCGTGGAAATGGGGCCGGTTTTTTTTCAGCCTTCGCAGGACACCAACTTGCCCCTGAAAGCGGAAGAGGCATCAACGGGTTCTGGTATTCGCAACGGGATGAGTTCTTCTGATTCCCACGGCGGGACAAACTATCTTTCCATTGGTATGAACTTCATCCCTCGACTCGGTGGATTTTTCCTTATCCCGGTCCTGATCCTATCTGCAGTCGTATTCCACGGTTGCGATACGACGGAAGAGAGTGATCCGGGTCCTGCGGGAAATTGGGTAACCGTCTTCGTCCGGGATGAAACCGGAGGAACCCATGCCGACGTCCGCATCGAGCTCGACCTTGGGCAGAACAAGAAAAGCGGATATTCCGTTTACTGGAACGAACAGTTCGCCAGCGGATTCGATGGAGGATGGTCCTTGAAGGGGGATAGCCTGTACCTAACGGCTACGGTGTGCTACAAAGGGGATTCGACGGGAATCCAGCTCATCAATAATTGCGATGAGGACTTCCCGGCCCGGGTGCTTGCGATGTTTTGGAACGGCGCCACCATGTCCATCCCGATTACCGGTGGCCGGGCCACATTCACCCGGAGGGTGGAGTAGCATGGGCGGGACTCGCGCATTCGAAGGGTTCCGGAACGCCTTAGATCGCATCCGCAAACCCGTAACCTGGATTTACTGCAGCGGAATCCTGTTCCCGCTTGCCTTCGCCATCGTCGCCGCGATCGTGATGACGGCGGGCAACCAGATACACGGGCAAGGTTCGATAATGGATGGGTTCTTCGCCGCATTCTACCTGATCCTGATGGCGTTGTTGGCCTCGGTTCCGCGCTCCATCCTGCCGGCCCTGATGATCTGGATGCTCATCACTATCTACCGACCGGCCTATGATGCCAATAAAACCACACGCTACCTCGGGCTGGCCGTCCTGCTTGCCATTGCCCTCTTCGCCCATTCCAAAATCTACGGCCGTCCATTCAATTTCCTCTGGTTCTCCATCGCCTATCTCGCGGTCGCGCTGCCCCGGCTGGCGCTGCCATCCTTGCGGACAGGCCTAAAGGAAGCCTGAGGAAATCCGCCATGCTTTCATCGGAAGAGATGAAGCGCTTCAACCTCCGCATCATCGAGGTAGAGGAATGGTTCCATGCGGTAAAGCGGTTGCACGTGGAGTACATCGACGTGCTCACGGCGTTGATGCAGGTCCTGAAAGAGCCGGACCCGGAAACCATCTGCCGCATGGACCTTTCCGTGGAAGAGCTGATCCAGCGCTTGGAAGGTTATGCTTTCGAAGCGCCGATGATCTTGGGCAACGTGGACGCTCCCTCCATCGAGGTTCCGGGCAGCATCCGCAGGGTATATTCCGCCCTCGGAAAGGCCAAGGGGACGGAATGGGAAATCCTCCGAAATGACCGGAATCCCTTTCCCTCCAATCCCTGCGCCTACAATGAAGTCGAGGACATCACCATGGACCTGTCGGAAGGGGGACTGTTCCACGACGGAGAATTCGTGCACCGCTTGCGCCGCAAGGACCTGGTGAATTTCCGCTCCCGAATTTCGGACAAGTACCCGGACCTCGAACTTCCTGCCTTGAGGGAAGGATGAGTTTTGGGCGCTGGGTTCCGCTGCCCCCATCCTGATCGGCGGTGATGAACTAGATTTTGGGTCGGCTGGGAAGCCGCAAAACGCCTGGTTCGCAGGCGGAACCTGGAGTCAGGTATGGCCGTTTCGAAACAGGTCATCTGCGAACCGCGCAGCTTTAAGCTCGCTTTCGGGAAGGATGGCGCCGTCAACATCAGGGAAATCAAGGACGACGTGTTCGTGAAGACCAAAGAAGGCTGATGCCTTTGGACGGATCCGCAGCCCGGGAATTGATCCATTGGGGAAAAACCATTCCCGGCGCATTCGAACTACGCCCCAGTTACATTTGCTTCGCCGGGGCCGCCGTGTTGCTTGCCACCTTTTTTATCCGGTTGAAGCTCCGGGTCAAAGCCGCCGAGGCCGCTCGCATTCTCGCCGCCGGCCGAGATGCCGTCTGGAACGAGCGAGACCTGAAACTGGGCATGGAAGAAACCTTCAAGGAGGTGCAAGCCGCATGGGCTCAGGGAAACCTGGCCACGCTGAGCACCTTGCTGGAACGACCTTTGCACCAGGAATGGGAAATTCGCAGGGCCGAGGAGCGGCTGGTGGGGAGCCGCCAGGTGGTTTCCGGGGCGACCTTGAGTGAAGTGGAAATCGTCAACGCAAATGCCCTGCTCGAAAACTCAAGGGACGAGTTCATTGCGCGCCTTACTTTTAACGCCACCGAAGGGCAGCGCCATGACGGTTTGGCGGTGAAAAGCGCTCATCGCGTCATTACGGAATATTGGAAGATGGGCCGAATGAAAAATCGTTGGAAGATCCGGGAAATCCAGCGGGACGGAATCCTGGTCAGGATGTCGATGGCGTGGGAGCCTTCCTGCCGGGAATTGGAAAAAGGCGGAACGGATGGGTAATTTGAAAGTCGATTCAACTGCCGATCTGTTGGACCGCCGGGGTATCGTCTCCGAGACTGGCTTGGCGACTTATGTCGTGCTGGTCCTCTCACTCGCGCTTTCGGCTTGCGGCAAAAAGGACGATGCGGACCGAGGCCCTGGCAGGGCGTCCGGTGAGCGGAAAGCCGTCGGGGATTCTCCCATGGTTCACGCGGCGATGGATAGCCTCAATCCGGGTTCCGCTGCTTCGGCCGAAAAATCCGCGACTTCGGCGGGGCATGCATTCGATGGCTTCTATATCCATCGATCCTACCTCGGCGCCCTCAAAGCGTCGCGATCCATTTTCAAGACGCCTTTCCCCAACGGCACCGTTTATCTGCAAATCCATGGCGACTCCGTGGTCATGGATTACAGCAACCATGAAGGCGGGAACGGCAGGCTCCTGGTGGATTC
>JBDSIO010000468.1:0-11797 GCA_039917895.1 Fibrobacteria bacterium
GCATCGTCCTCGGCGCCCTGATCTCCTTCTTCATGACCAAGGCGGGACTGCCCTGGCAAGCGCAAATCTGGGTCCTCATGGTGCCCACCATCGCCTACGCCATCGCGTTCTGGGGCCAGGAATTCCCTAAGTCCAAGTTCGTGGAACAGAGCACCCTCGCCGGCAATATCAAGGCCATGGTCTCGCCGTTGTTCCTGTTCATGTGCTTTTGCATGTTCCTGACCGCCAGCTCCGAGTTCGGCCCCAATCAGTGGGTCAGCCTTATCCTGGCAAAGAGCGGCGCGCAACCCATGTGGATTTTGGCGCTTACTTTCGGGGTGATGACCATCGCCCGATTCTTCGGCGGCAACATGGTCGGCAAGTTCGACCAGTCGGGCGTGCTGCTCGGCTCCGCCGTGCTCGCCACCATCGGTCTTTTCCTGACCAGCAAGGCTACCGGCGGCATGGCTTACGTGTCCGCCATCGTCTTCGGTCTGGGCATCGCCTATTTCTGGCCCAACATGATCGGCTTCATCGCCGACAAGATCCCGAAGAGCGGCGCCCTTGGTATGTCGGTCGTGGGGGCTTGCGGCATGTTCGCCATGTCCGTCCTCCAACCCGTCATCGGTCATTGGATTGATTCCGGCAAGGCTGTGGCGACGGCCGCAGGTTTGACCGGTGACGCGGCTGATTTGGCCGCCGGCCAAGCGACCCTGACCCGCATGATGTTGCTCCCGGCCGCGCTGATTGTCCTGTTCGCCATCTTGGTGGTCTGGGTCAAGATGAACAAAGCGGAAGTGAAAACCGGGACTAGCGCCAAGGCGCCCCATTACGCCAACGCCTAATCCCGTTTCGGGCCCTTTCTTAGGCGGAATCGCCTGAGAGACCCGGGTCGATGATCCCCGAACCCCGACGCGTCACCGCGCCGGGGTTTTGTATTTTCAGGGATGTCGCGCGCAAGGCGAGTAAAGGCGAGCAAAAAGGCGAGCAAAGACGCGCGGTCGCCACGGCTTTTCCCCGGAATCCGATTGACAGCAATACTGACGGCCCGCAATCTCTCCAAAACCTACGGTACCACGCGTGTGCTCCACGGGCTGGACATGGACATCCTGGCGGGCGAGAGCCTGGCCATCCTGGGGCAGTCCGGCAGCGGTAAGACGACCTTGCTCAGCCTGCTGGCCGGATTGGAGTCCCCGGATGAAGGCTCCATCCGGTTCGAGGGCAAGCATCTGGGAGACTTGAACGCCGATGCCCTGGCGCGCCTGCGCGGACAATCCATGGGCATCATCTTCCAGGAATACCATCTGGTGCCCTCGCTTACGGCGCGCGAGAACGTGACCCTGCCCCTCGAAATCCTGAGGGAGAAGCATCCTGGAGCCAAGGCCGATGCGCTGCTGGAGCGGGTGGGCCTTGCGCCGCGGGCGAAGCATTATCCCCACCAGCTTTCGGGCGGAGAACAACAGCGGGTGGCCATCGCCCGCGCCCTGGCCACCGGGCCGCGCCTGCTGTTCGCCGATGAGCCCACGGGCAACCTCGACGAATCGACCGCGCAGGAGGTGGAGTCGCTGATCTTTTCCCTGATCGCCGAGCAGGGCCTGACGGCGGTGGTGGTGACGCACAACCGCGACCTTGCCGCGCGCTGCTCCCGGGTCCTCACCCTGCATCTCGGTCGCTTCAACCCACCCGAACGCTGACCGAGCGCGCCCGCCTTCATGCCCCTCTTCCTCCGCCTGCTCAAGCATAAACGCGGCGCTTGGATCTCCTTCGTTTCCATCTACTCCCTGGGACTTTCGGTCTTCCTGGTCGTCAACGGCCTGGCCAAGAATTTCCAGGCCGAGATCAAATCCAAATCCAAAGAGCTGCTGGAGGCGGATCTGCGCGTGCATGCGCGGCGCCCGTTTTCGGGAGGCGAAGAGCAAATCCTGCGGCGTTTGATCCCGGCTCCGGCCGCGCAGGCGGAAACCTGGGGGTTCCTGTCCATGCTCCGGGTTGGACCGGCGAAGCCGGCGTCCGAAGGTAACGGGATTGTTACCCAGGGCGCCCTTGCGCCGTCGGCGCCTCCCGGAGCGAGCCGGTTGGTGCAGGTCAAGGCCATCTCACCAGGCTATCCCCTGGTCGGCGGATTCACCTTCGCCGGAACATCTGGCGGCGGATCCGGCCGCTGGTCCGGCCGCCTCGAGGATTTCCGCAGCGGCGATTTGCTGGCGCCCAGGGAGTTGTTGGCGGGTCTTAAGCTGAAGGTGGGCGACACCGTCAGCCTGGGCGGCAAGAGCTTCGCCATCAAGGATGAATACCGGAGCCGGCCCGGCGGCAACTTCGATTTCTGGGAAATGGGCAGCCGCGTCTACATACCCCTGGGGGACATGCCCGCGACGGGACTGGAGCGGAAGGGCAGCCGCATCTTCCGTTATCGCTTCTTCATGCTGCCCGCCGGCATCGACGTGGAGGCCTTGCGGGACAGCCTGGATGAGGCGATTTCGGATCCGGAGGTGGAGACTACCGTGTATACCGACTCAGGTTCCGACCTGGGCCGCAGTTTCAACCGGGTGACGGCCTTCCTGAAGATGCTCAGCCTTTCTGCATTCCTGCTGTCCGCCGTGGGGGCCGCTTTCTTCTTCCGCCATCATCTGGTGGGCGAGCGAAAGACCGTAGCGGTGCTGGCCACCCTGGGGGCCCCCAGACGGCGCATCGTGGGGATCTACCTGGCCCAGAATCTTTTCCTCTCCTCCCTGGCCGCCTTCGTGGGGATGGCATTGGCGCGCGTCTGGAGCGTTGGGCTGCCCATCCTGATCCACCGGCTTTATGCCATCGACATACCGGCAGCGTTGCCGCTCAGTACATTTTTCCTCGGGTTGGGGCTGGCGGTGTGCACGTCCCTGTTGTTCGGAGTCACCGGTTTCGCCGGGCTCGGGCGCATTCCTCCCGCCACCTTGATCAAACCGCTGGAGACGTCGCCCCTGGGCTGGCCGGCGCGCGCGGGCCTATTCCTGGTCCAGGGAGCTTTCTTTTTCGCGCTGGCCTTCGCCGACAGCCGTTCCTGGCTGCTCAGCGCCCTGTCGGTCGGGGCCATGGGCGGCGCTTTCCTGTTGCTCGCCGTGATGGGGTGGGCCGCTTTCAAGGCATTCTGGATGCTCCGGTCGCGCCTGGGTTACTCGCTCCGCATCGTGCTCGGATCGATCAAATTGGGCCGGGAGAAATCCCTGCTGGCCTTCGCCGCCCTCGGCTTCGTGGCCTTCACCTCCTGTCTGGTCCCCCAATTGCAGGATTTGATCCTGAATGAGATCCGCGTCCCCAAGGGACGGGTGATCCCCCAGCTGTTCCTGTTCGATATCCAGGAGGAGCAGCTGGAAGGCCTGCAAGCATTGATCGGCGCTCGCGGCGAGGCCTTGGCCCAGACCTCGCCCATGGTGCGCGCGCGTCTGGAAAAGGTGAACGGGGCCCCGTTCAAACGCGAAGAGGACCAACGCGATGGACGTAAGCGGGCCGGGTCCCTGGAGCAACGCGACCGCCAACAGTTCCGCAACCGGGGCTTCAACCTGAGTTACCGCGACACCCTGTCGGACGCCGAGACCCTGGTGGCAGGAGCGTTCTGGAAAGGCCCGGTTCCCGCCGGCGCGGTCCCGGAGATCAGCATGGAAAAAGAGTTCGCCAAGCGCTTGCGCCTGAAGCTGGGGGATACCCTGGCCTTCGACGTGCAGGGAGTGGAGGTGCAGGGAAGGATCACCAGCCTGCGGCAGGTCCGCTGGGCTTCTTTCCAGCCCAACTTCTTCGTGCTTTTCCAACCCGGCGCGCTCGACGAGGCGCCCAAGACCTTCCTGGGAACGGTGAAGCAGATCCCCCCGGAAGCCGCGGAGGACATCCAGAACCGGGTGAGCGAGGCATTCCCCAACGTGACCCTGATGAATCTGAAGGATGCCATCAACCGGATGGTGGAGACCCTGGGCAAGCTGACCTGGCTGGTGCGCTTCCTATCGGGCTTCGCGCTGTTGATTGGTCTGGCCATCCTGTGGTTGGTGGTCGACGCCTTGGTGGCCGAGAACCAGCGCACCATCCAGCTCTTGCGCGCGTTGGGCGAACCGCGTTCGCGCCTGGCGCGCATGTTCCTGATCCATTACGCCGGCTTCTGCCTGACCGCGGGCCTCACTGGGTATTTCCTCAGCCTGGCCGGCGCCTACCTAATAAATCTCGCCGTGTGGCAGGTGCCATGGATCCCTAGCCCGTGGATCTTCTTCATCTGCGCCGGGGCCTCCTTGTCGGTGGGCGCGGGTTGTTCGCTGTATGCGGCTTATCGCGGCGCCGGCCGGCCCTTGCGCGAACTGCTCTCCATGTCCCGCTGACGAATCGGCCTCGCCGTCCGTCCACCGGCATTGTAACTCCATAGGCATCCCCAACCGCGCGCCGCCTCCGTTGGGGTTCCTCAGGGTTGCTTCCGCGGACGGGGTGGAATACAATGACGGCAAAGGATTGCGGCATCCATGGTCCATTTTTTCGCCTATCAGATCCTCCCTTTGGCGCTGCTGTGGCTCGCCTTCACGGCCTTGGCCCGGCTTCCCTCCTTCGCGCGTTGGGGCGTACCTGCCGTATTCGCCGCGGGCGCATTGCTGCAATTCCTCGCTTGGCTGAACGCCCGTCCCGACCTGGAGAACCCGGACAGCCTCGGTTATTTTCGCCTTGCCCACCACCTGGAACCCGATCTCCGCGCCATCCTGTTCCGGCCCAAACTCTATCCCGTTTTCCTCGGGCTTTTCCACGGTCTTAAGGCCGCGGTGTTCTGGCAATCGGTCTTCAAGCTGGGCATGGCAGGATTCCTGATCCGCTTCGCCGTCCTGTGCGGCTGGAAGCCCGCGACCACGGCGTTCACACTCTTCCTGTTTCTGTTCCATTCCCTGTGGCTGATCGAATCACTGAGGATCTTCGACACGGCCCTGTTCGGTTTCCTGTTCATCGCCTATCTGGGCATGGCTGTCGAGGTGTTGGCGCGCTATTCCCCGATGAAGTTCGCCGCGCTGTGCGCGATGGGCGGACTCGTGGCCCTTACGCGTCAAGCGGCCGATCCTTCGTTGCTTCTGGTATTGTTGGTGGTGCTCGCCAATGCGCTATATCGCGCCATCGTCGGTACCTTGGGAAACCGGCCCGCAGCGGAAGCGGAGGTGGAAGGCGCGAAAGGCGCGAAAGGCGCGGAAGACGCGGAAGACGCGGAAGACGCGGAAAGATTCCGGAAGCCGGCCGTCCCCGGTAAACGTAAGCCGGGAAGCGGCCCGTTGCTGCTTCCCATCGGCTTCTCGCTGGCCTTGGGCCTGTTGATCGCGGGCGCGGGAGCTATCCATAACGGAATCCGTTACGGGGTGTACCAACGGTCCGTGGCGTTGGGGATCAACCTGTACACCCACGCGTCCTATTACCAGTTGGGGGATCCCGCGTCGCCGGAATGGGATTTCGTGCAGCGCTATCTGCCGGGCGCGCGTCTGCGCTATCCCCATTGGGAAACGGATTGGAAATACGACATGCCCTGGTCCGTGAACGCGTTGCCGCATCGGTTGGAACGCAAGCTGGGATCGGCCGGCGGTCCGGAAATCGTGGGCGCGGATCGCCTCCTGCGGGACCGGGCCGTGGCCTGGGCCCAGGGGAATCCCGGAGGTTACCTGGCATCCGTCCTGAACGAAGCGGCGCGCCTCCTCTCCAAATGCGAAGAGACGTATCCGGTTTCCCTCTTGGATCCGGGGGGGAAGGGATCGATGCTGATCCGCCGCCTCGAACGCGGGCTCCTGTATCAACCGCTGTGGCTGTTGCTGGTGGCCGGCCTGGCCGCATGGTTGTTTTGTCCGCGCAACCGCTGGTTGTTGATCGCGCCCGGCTTGGCCGCCGTCTCGTATCTGGCCCTGGTGGCCGCGGTCCAGATCGGCCTGACGCGGTATGCTCTGCCCGCCTACCTGCCTCTGTTGATGGTGGCCGGTCAGGCCGTCGACCTTTTGCCGGTTCCCGGGGCTGGAACCCCCCGATAGCCGATCAGACAAGGGAGCGGGCAGTTCCGGCTAGTGAGGTCCGTTTCCCCAAAGTTCCCTGCGAAATGAGCTACACCGAGTTCAGATAGCCGCCTGATCAGGCTTGGAGACGGGCGCGCTCAGGTGCGGATGCGCGATCCGATGCGCAGCAAGGGCGACAACGCGAGGGCAGCTCCGGTCGCCAACGCCACATAGGAACCCGAGGCGAGGCGATGGAATGGGAAGCTTTGCACTTCGCCGCGCAGGAAAAAAAAGGCAGCCAGGGCCGTGGCGCCGGCCAGGAAGCCCATCCAGGGGCGGTATCTCCCGATTATGACCAGCAGCAATACCAAGCCCGCCAGTACGGGAACCGCATAGAGGAAAACGGAAAGCTCATAGTCCCGGGAGACCCGGGATCCGGCAGTGAAGGCGGAAAAGAGCTTGTGCGGTGCCGCCAGTCTTTCCCGGATCTCATGGGCGCGGATGGGGGCCCCCATCGAGTAAAGCCATGGCATGAAAAAGGATAGCAGCATCAACGCGGCCAATAACGCTTCTCTCCAGCCCCTGCTACTCCGCGGCTTGGCCATGGTCCAACCTCCTCCCTCCGCCCTCTCCAGGCCGTAAGCGTCCCGACTTCATTCTAAGGACATTCCAAGAGCGATCTAAAAACGATCCCAAAACGATCCAAAAACTGTCCAAAAGAATTCCACAATCATCCCAAAAGTAATCAGTGTTTTGCTTCCTGTAGCCTTGGAGGTCCCGATTTTACGGGTGCCAGAGCCTTGGGAGTTTAGTAGAATAAAAGAGGAAGACGTCCCTGCTTCCCCGGTAAGCCGCCTTTTTACGGACGGCCCACTCGGTGCAGGGAGTCGGATCCATGGGATCCGGTTCCCTATGCCGAAGTCTTCGGATGCCTCAGGAGCGGCGCTTTGCGCCCTGACGGTGCTCGCAGCACCGCCCCTGTTGGAGTCTTGCGCCTACGGCATGGATAAGGAAACTCCCCATGGTTGAAGCGCTGGCTCTCAATATGGCAGGCATCCCGATGGACATCGTCCCGTGGAAAAAAGCCATCACCCTCTGGTCCCTCGGCCGGGCGATCGTCATCGCCGAGTACGACGATCATGTCGTCAGATCGCCCCGGTTCTCGATGCGCATACCCTCCATCATCCAATGCCTGGATATGCGCGTCATGCCCCGGAACTTCACCAACTTCCTTCCCTTCAACCGCAGGAACATCTTCGCCCGGGACAAGGGACGCTGCGTCTATTGCGGGGTCAAGGTGACGATGTCGAACTTCACCATCGATCATGTGATCCCCCGCAGCCACGGCGGTGGCACCAGTTGGGAGAACGTGGTGGCAGCGTGCATGACCTGCAACAACCGCAAGGGCAACAAGCGCTGGAAAAAAGGCGAGTTGGCCATGCTGCAGGAGCCGTATGCGCCCAAGCTCACCAAGGCAGCGCCGCGCAACCTGGTGAACAAGCTGAGCTTCAAAACCCCGCACCAATCCTGGTGCGACTACATCTATTGGCGCGTATCCATGGCTTCTTGAAGCCGGCACGCCCGCGAACACGGCGCCCACTTGAGAATCGTTTGACCTTGCGAAAATCCCCCGGCTTCGCCGTTTTCCGCTCCGGGTGACGGGTTTTTCCGCTTTGGTTATCTTGGATCCCCACTTGTTTTTCTTGTTTTCCAAGGACCGGTAAGCGACGTAATGGAATGGTTCCGCAAAGCTAAATCCGGCATCGGAACGCTCATCAAGAGGGACACCCCGGTGGACCTGTGGGTGAAATGCGACGGATGCAAGGAAATCCTCTACCGTAAGGAATTGGCAGCCAACAAATACGTTTGCGAGCACTGCGGATTCCATTTCCGTATCGGCGCCAACGACTACGTCAAGCTGTTGACCGACGAAGGCACCTGGCAGGTCATGGATACGGGCCTGAAAAGCACGGATCCCCTCAAGTTCGCCGCCAAGAAAAAATACAAGGACAGCCTGCACGACGCTGAGAAGAACACCGGGGCCCATTCGGGCGTGGTGGCCGGACTCGGCGAGATCAAGGGAATCAAGGTCAGCCTGGCCGTGATGGACTTCCGCTTCATCGGAGGATCGATGGGCTCGGTCGAAGGCGAGAAGATTGCCCGCGTCCTCAAGCGCGGCTTGCAGATGAAGATCCCGTCCATCGTG
The DNA here is from genome assembly GCA_039917895.1 of Fibrobacteria bacterium. Taxonomy (GTDB): domain Bacteria; phylum Fibrobacterota; class Fibrobacteria; order UBA11236; family UBA11236; genus Chersky-265. Next base: position 8,149 of record JBDSIO010000468.1, read on the forward strand.
GTTTCCGCCTCGGGCGGCGCGCGTATGCAGGAGGGCTCGCTCTCCCTGATGCAGATGGGAAAGACCTCGGCCATCATCGCGCAATTGAACCAGGCGGGGCTACCCTATATCTCCGTGATGACCAACCCGACCACGGGCGGGGTCACCGCCAGCTTCGCCATGTTGGGCGACATCAACATCGCCGAACCCGGCGCCTTGATCGGTTTCGCCGGCGAGCGCGTAATCCGCGAGACCATCCGACAGAACCTGCCGCCGGGATTCCAGCGGGCGGAATTTCTTCTCGAAAAGGGCATGCTGGACATGATTGTTCCGCGCAAGCTGCTCAAGGAAACCCTGGCTTCGGTGCTTACGCACCTCATCTGACCCGTGCCGGGACGGCCATGACCGCTCCTTCCTCATCAGGTTTCCACGGGCGGGAGCTCGTACCCCGGCTCCCCGAAACCTACCGGGATTGCCTCGATTTTTTCTTCGCCCGCAACCAGTTCTCGATCAAGCTGGGCCTCGAAACCATCAACGCCCTGCTGGACCGCTTGGGACGCCCGGACGCCGGCCTGACCTTTCTGCACGTCGCGGGCACCAACGGCAAGGGCAGCGTGTGCGCGAACCTGGCGGCCTTGCTGGGGGCGGCGGGGTACCGGCGCGTGGGTCTTTACACTTCGCCGCATCTGGTCAGCTTCCGCGAGCGGATCCTCGTCGAAGGCGAACCTATCCCGGCTGAATGGATCATCGGCTGGTTGCGGGCGGCCATGGCGCCCATCCTGGAGTTGCATGCCACCTATTTCGAATGCGTGACCGCCCTGGCTCTGGACTGGTTCCGCCACCGGGGCTGCGAGGCCGTGGTGTTGGAGACCGGTCTGGGAGGCCGCCTGGACGCAACTAACGCCGTGCTTCCGGCCCTGACCGTCATCACCTCCATTTCCCTCGACCATACCTCCATCCTCGGGGATACCGTGGAAGCCATCTGGGGGGAGAAGATCGCCATCCTCAAGCCCCGGATTCCCATGGTGGTGATGGAGGACAGGCCCTGGCTGCTGGCCGGATTGCGCCTCAAAGCGGCGGCGAAGGACAGTCCCGTGCACGTTCTGGAGGACCACGCCCTTACCGAGGCGGAGGGATTCCTGACGTTCCACGGCTGCTACGCCTCCTACACGTTACCTGCCTCGCTGCGCCCGGAAGCCCACCAGCGCGCCAACCTGGCCCTTTCCCTGCTGGCCATGGAAGTGTTCCTCGGCGGTCCGCTGCCGGCTGTGGAGGCGATGGTTCCGGCCCTGGCCGAATCGCGCGTGCCCGGCCGCACCATGCTCCTGGAAGCGGCCGGCCGCATTCCGGTTCTGCTCGACGGCGCGCACAATCCCGGCGGCATGGCCGCCCTGGAAGCCCATGTGCGAGCCGCCTTTCCCGGCCGCCGCATCCTGGCCCTGTTCTCGGTGATGCGCGACAAGGACGTCGCGGGCGTGTACCGCCGCATCCGCGGCTTCGCCGAACGCGTGCTGTTCCTGCCCCTGGAAGCCAAGTTCCCCCGCGCCCTGCCCTTCGCCGAACTGGAGTCGCTCATCCCTCCCGGAGAGCGGAAGGAATTGGATTGCCTGGCCATGGGTGGCCCTGCCTTGGAGGCCGCGCTTCGGGAGGCCGAGGCGAACTTCAACTTGGTGGTGGTATGCGGGTCGCTCTATCTGATTGGGGAGGTCATCCCATGGCTGGCGCCCCAGTACCGGGGGCTGGCCTGGTTTGATCAATTCATAGGTGAAGCGTAGTAGTTGCGCCTCGCTCCCGATTGTTAACTTCTGGAATCATGCTTGATGAATTGCCGTCCTTGCTGCTTAGATTCTTCGTTTTGACGATTTCGCTCACCTTTCACGAAGCCGCCCACGCCCTCGCGGCCTTCCGCTTGGGAGATGACACCGCCAAACGCATGGGACGTCTTTCGTTGAATCCGTTCGTGCACATGGATCCCATCGGTTCCCTCATGATCCTGGGCAAAATGCCGATCGGCTGGGCCAAGCCCGTACCCGTTAATCCGTCCAATCTCCGCAATCCACGCACCGGCATGCCCCTGGTCGCTTTCGCCGGTCCCCTTTCCAACCTCCTCTTGGCCCTGTTTTTTTGCATCCTCTATTTTTTCTTCAGTTCCTCGGCCTATGGATCCGGCTGGTACAGCATGCTTACGGGTTTTATCACCGTGAATCTGAGTCTGGCGGTCTTCAATCTTTTGCCGATCTTGCCTTTGGACGGGTCCAAAATCGTCACGGCCTTCATGTCCGACAAAATAGGGGACAAATACGAGGAGCTGCTTGCCCGGGCCGGGGCTTTTCCCCTGATCCTGATAGTGGCCTTTGAAGCCTTCGGATCCGGCCCCGGCCTCATCAGCCTCTGGTTCCGCTTCTGGCGACCGCTGATTTATCCGATTTTGGGGCTTTTTGATGTCCCGCATTGGTACTACCCGGGCTGAATGGTCCGGGTTAACCCTTTTGATTTAAGAGAGTTGGAAACGGGAGTTGGAAAAAACACCCGGAATTGATAAGTTTGTCGACCGTTAAAAAGAGATACCGGAGGCTAAATTGCCAAGTCATAAATCTGCCGTCAAAAGAGTCATCACCTCCGAGAAGGCCCGTCAAGCCAACCGCGCGGTCCGTTCCGCCATCCGCACCAGCCTGAAAAAAATCCGCACGGCGGAAAAGAAGGAAACCATCCTGGCCGAAGTGCCGGCTTTCTTTTCCATGTTGGACAAGGCCGCCCGCCGCAACAAGGCCGGCATCACCAAGAACACCGCCAGCAACTACAAGCGCAAGATCCATGCGCTGATCGCCTCGAAGTCGAAGTAAAACGACCAGGGGTCTGAGGACTTTGGGGCTTTCGACCCCGACTCACCTGCCGAACAAACCGCAAGCCCGAATGCTGCATAGGCGTTCGGGCTTCTTTTGTGGTCGGAAAGCAGGATAAGGCTCAGGTCAGCTGGTTCATCGGGTCACCGCTTCGGCAGGGGTTCGGGATAAAGGGTTTGAGGTCAGGGAAAGAGAAAATCCACCCCTAACCCGTTCTTTCTTCCCGTCTTCCCGCGATTCCCCACGCGACTCCGCCGTCCGATAGTGCGATAATTCCCCTATGAAACCGCCGGTCCTGATCGTCGATGACGAGGCATCACTCTGTGGCCTGCTGGAAGTCTTTTTCGAAAAGAAAGGCTACGCTCCGGTATCGGCCCACAACGTCGCAGAGGCCATGAAGCGCTTGGAGGGGCCGGAACCGCTGATGGCCATGGTCGACCTGACCCTGGGACCCGAATCCGGGCTCACCGTGGTCAAGGCCTTGATCGAGAAATATCCCCGCCTTCCGGTGGTGGTCATGACCGCCTACGGGACCGTTGAAAAGGCGGTGGAGGCCGTGAAGCTGGGAGCCTTCGATTTCATCTCCAAACCCTTCGAAATGGTCTTCCTGGGCAAGGTGGTCGAGAAGGCCGTGGGCACGCGCATCCTTGAGGATGAGAACCGGGAGCTCAAGTCCATCATCCGGCGCCAGGGCGTTGAAATGGTCGGCCAATCCCCGGCCGTGAGGCAGTTGCGCGATCGCATCGAAGCCATCGCCACCTCGGAAAGCACGGTGTTGATCACAGGGGAAAGCGGCACCGGCAAGGAACTGGTCGCGAAGCTCATCC
>JBDSIO010000469.1:0-7028 GCA_039917895.1 Fibrobacteria bacterium
CCTGAGGACGAACGCGCCGATCAGGGTCGGACACTAACCCCGTTGCGTGGCCGCGGTCCTCCCGGGCGCCCGCATCCGACCGGTATATTTTCCGGCCGTACCATCCCAGGAAAGGCGTTGCGATGACCCCAGTTGGCAAGGATAGGTTCCCGGAAACGTTCATCTGGGGATCGGCCACCGCTTCCTTCCAAATCGAAGGCGCGGCTCGGACCGACGGCCGCGGCGAAAGCATCTGGGACCGCTTCTGTCGCACGCCCGGCAAGGTGTTCGGCGGCCATACCGGCGACGTTGCCTGCGATCATTACCATCGCTATCCTGAGGACATCAAGCTGATGAAGGACCTTGGGATGCAAGCCTATCGGTTCAGCACCGCTTGGCCGCGCATCATCCCCGACGGTCGGGGACCGGTCAACCCAGCGGGTTTGGACTTCTACGACCGCCTCGTCGACCTGCTGTTGCAGAATGGCATTGTCCCCTTCACCACCCTGTTCCATTGGGACCTGCCCCAAACATTGCAGGACCAAGGCGGCTGGGTCAACCGCGACATCGTCGACGACTTCGCGGTCTATGCCGAACTGGTGGTCAAGCGCCTGGGCGACCGGGTCAAGCATTGGATGACGCACAATGAAATCATTTGCTTCATCGGACATGCTTACGGCGAAGCCCGCCTGGCGCCTGGGTTGAAAGTCCCACGCAAGGAATTGAACCAAGCTTACCATAACGCCTTCCTCACCCACGGCGTTGCCGTGCGCCTGGTTCGCGAATTCGCCCGCAAAGATGCAGAAGTGGGTCTCGTCAACAATCCCCTGATTCCGGTTCCGTTGATCGAAACCCCGGCTCATGAGGAGGCCGCCCGTAAGGCTTTCATCCGCATCGGCGCCAATCTTGCGGAACCGATCTTCAAAGGCGCATATGCCGGTTGGTGGTTGGAGGAACAGGGCGCCGATGCTCCTGAAATCCGCCCTGGCGATATGGAGCTCATCAGTTCGCCCACGGACTTCCTCGGCATCAACGTCTATAGCGGCATTTTCGTGGAACCGTCCGAGGATCCGATTGGCTACCGGGTGCTGCCGTTCCCCAAGGGCTATCCGCATATGGATTTGCCTTGGCTCAAACCCGTTCCCCAGGCCTTGTATTGGAGCGTGCGCTTTTATCGTGAAGCATACGGCGTGGGGAAGACCTACATCTCCGAGACCGGCTGCGCCTGCGAAGACGAGAAAAACGCCGCGGGCCGCATTATCGATCTGGACCGGATGCAGTGGATACGCAGCCACGTCCGGGAAGCGCATCGGGCCGTTCGTGAAGGCTTGGGCCTGGCAGGCTTTTTCCAATGGAGCCTAATGGACAACTTCGAATGGGCTGAAGGATACGTGAAGCGCTTCGGCCTGGTCCATGTGGACTATGAGACCCAGGAACGGACGCCTAAGGAAAGCGCTTACCTGTATAGGGAGATTATCCGGTCGGGTATAGTCTGAATAGATTTCTTCGCTGTCGCCTACATCTCAACCTGCGCCGACACCTGGTACAGCGACGTGCCCAATTCGTGGTAGCGGAAGGCATAATGCACCGAGACCCAACGGTAGGCGACCGAAGCGCCCGCGCTGATGTAATCCTGGTCCATGCCGGCGCGTATGAACAGCATCTCCTTCAAGTCCCATTCCGCTCCAAATCCGGGAATGGTTCCGCCTTCGGATCTTTGGGAGAATCCGGCCGACACGGTGCTGAACAGATCCGGAAATCCTTCTTCCCAGCTCAAGGACATGCGCCAGCGGTAGTCCATGTCCTCGTAAACCTGGACGCCGCCGAATTCGCTTTGTTGTTTGGTCGGCAAAAGCTCGAATCCCGAAAACTGGATTTTGATGTTCCGGTCCGAGAGCCTGGTGACCGGATCGAAGCCCCAGAGGAACTTCATGGACATGCCCGCGTCCAGGTTCAGGTTCTGGGAGGTATACTCGTCGCCTTCCAGCTCCTCCCAATAATACTTCGCGGTCAAACCGGCGCTGAATTGGATCGGAATCGGGCGGCTCGAGATGTCCAGGCGCGGGAATTCCCAATCGTACTTGCGCATGAAATTCAAGGCGACCAGATAGACCATGTCCTTCAATTGCTGGCACCCATCGCATGCCGAAGGGCGGAACCCGGGATCATTGAGGCGATCCTGGTAGGAGCCCCGCAGCAGGGGAAGCAGGGGGATGTCCGGAGTGGAGACGATTTGGCCGAAGGCGCTTATCTGAGTCCGCGAATCCAGAGCATATCCCACCGCCCCGTCCCAGGTTTGGCTCAGGTCCCCGAACAGGGGAAGCGAGGCCATTTCCAACCTCAGGATCCTGGGAGAACCGAAGTCACCGGGATAGTCCAGGAATTGGCTGGCCGTATACAGGCGGGAAGGAATGGTGGCGGAGCTGCCGTTATCGGCCACACTGGATTGCAACAAAAAGGGTTCACCCGCGAACTCTTCGGCCGATGCCGAAAGGACGACCAATAGCAGGGCGATCAGCAAAGGCACGGGCGCTCCGTCTGGAAGCGCTCCGCCCCGGCAGAATGCGGGCGGAAGAACGCTTTGCTGTGATTTTAATCTACGAGGATGCCGGAAGGCAAAATGTATTTTTCGGGGTTTTGCGGGGTGCCGTCGCGATGGACTTCGTAATGCAGATGGATACCGGTGGCTCGGCCGGTGTCGCCCATATACCCGATCAACCCGTAACGCTTGACCAGCTGACCCTTCTCGACCATGATTTTGGTCAGATGGCCGAATTTGGTCGCGTAGCCGTTGCCATGATCCAGGACCACCAGGTTTCCGAAACTGCTGTTGGGACCGCTGGTGGTCACGATGCCGTCCGCGGTGGCGAATATGGGAGTCCATCGGCTGTTGCTGATATCCAAGCCCTCATGCATGGCGGTTTCGCCAAGGATAGGGTGAAGGCGGTATCCGAAGCCGCTGGTGATCTGTCCTTTGGCTGGCAGCACGAAAGGGGTGTGCTCCCATAGTTTGTGCCGGTAGCGGACGAATTCCTCGATTTGCTTGAAGCTGCTGCTGGTGAACGAGATCTTGGATTGCAGTTGCCGGTTCTTGAGACTGGAATTCAGGATCTGATCCGAGACCAGCGTACCGGAGGGTCCGGCCGTAGCCGGTCGGCGTCCGCCGACCCCGAAGGCGAGGAAAGCCTTATCGTGGGCGTTCATCCCGTACAAGGCGCGGATCTTTTCTTCCAGTTGGGTGACGGTGTCGAGGCTGGTTTCCACGGAGCGTTGGTCCGCCAGCACGCCCGTGAGTTCCGCTTTCAAAAAGGCATTTGTCTTGATGTTATACTGCATGGAAACTTTGCGATAGGCCCAGGCGCCGCATTCCCCGACTAGGCACATGATCCCCAGTAATGCGATGCCGGCCGCGACCAGGATTGCATTACGGACGTTGGAATTCAGGGGGAAGAAATGCGAACCGCGCAGGGCGTCCCATTCCAACGAGACAAGGTAATCCTTACCCGCAACAATATTGAAGAGTTTGGCAAAAACAGTTTCGCCGATGCCAGGTTTTTTGATCATTTGGTCCAATGACAGATGCCTTAAAAGTTTAATGACTGCCCGTAGACTAGTCAAGCATAAATCTTTCCCGTAAGTATCGATTCCCCCGTGTATTAGAAAAGCCTTCTGAACCCGGAGGATGCTTGCGTCAGCTTGGGCTTTTTTGATACCATGACCCAAGACTATGATAAACCCGATGATCCTGTCTTGGTGGCTTTTCCTTTTGTGCGCCCTGGAACTCGCGGCCTTGATCCTGGACCGCTCCCATCATCTGGGGTGGGGGGAGATCGGGATCCATGCCATCAAGTCCGGCTATCTGGGATTCGCCTCGGTCATTTTCATCCGCTTCCTCTCCTTTAGATCCCAAAAATCCTTCGAGAACCTGGTAGCGTCCTATAACCGTGTCGCGAAGAAGACTTTCGAGGCGGAGAAACAACGTAAGGGATCCTGGGTTAACCCTTTGTGGAATCTGGTCTTGGTCATCCTTGCTTCAGTCGATTTCGCCTTGGTCTTTCAATGGAATGAAAGCGTCTTCAAAGCCACCGTCCTGCTGGACCTGGGAATCTGGATGCTGCTCATGCGCTGGCTTACCCGTACCTATTGGCTCAAATCCAAGGGTACGCGGGAGCGCCTGAAGGAAGTGCTCGACGATACACGCAGTCGCATGCGGGATCAGATTGATCCAGACCCAGTCCTGGCAGACAAGCGGGTGGCCAAAGCGCCCTTCACCGCCTTGGCCATGCTAGCCTTGGTTTTCGCCTTGGCCGTGAGCTTTCACCGATGGCGTCAGGTGCGGGCCGTTTTCCGGGTGGACGACCTGAAGGCCTGCATGGACCATTGCATGCGCCTGGCCTCGGTGCGGTTCTATCAGCAGGGGGAGCTGAAGATCCAGGTGGAAGGGGAGCCATGTGTCCAAGAGCTCGGCGGCAACGTCGAACTGAGCTTGGATTTGCATGACGGGGAATTGTTGTTGCGGGGAGCCGAGAGGGATACCAGCGATTATTTCCGCAATGGACATCCGGGCGATGAGGGGCTGGTCCTCGACGCTTACGGGCGGTTCCGCCGCTCCTGGACTTCCAAAACCATCGAGCCTTGAAAGAGCCGACTGGCAGCGTCTCCGGACCGGCCTTGCCCAGAAAGGCCCCATCCCTGGCTAATGCGTTTCCTTGTATTCCTTCATGGAACTGAGCACCTTGTAGGGGATACGCAAGCTGCCGGGGCAATTGCGCCCGTCCGGTCGCTTCACGTGGAAATCGGCGCCACCGGTGCAGATCAGGTCATGCTTCTGGGCGAAGTTCTTGTACTTCTGGTAACTGGACTGGTTTTGGCCGTGGCAGTAGGTTTCGATGCCCATCAGGCCCGCTTCCACCAGTTTTTCCAGCAAATCGTCACGGTTGGTTTTTGAAGGATGAGCCATGACCGGCACGCCGCCGGCTTCCCGGATAAGTCCGATGGCTTCGGCGGGGGAGAGTTTCACGGTATCGAGATCGGCCATGAGCTCGGATTCGTTGCCCAGGTATTTGTTGAAGGCATCCTGGAAGGTTACGACGAATTCCTCTTCGAGTAACTGGGCGGCGATATGCGCGCGACCGACGCTCCCGCCCTGGGCCCGGGCCACCACGCGATCGTAATTCAGAGTGACGCCCTTGCCTTCCAGGCGGTCGACGATTTGCCGGGCCCGATCGACCCGGCGGGAACGGAGGTCGACCAGGGTCCGGTTCAATTTCAAATGGGTGGGATCGAACAGGTAGCCGAGGATGTGAATGTCGCTGCCGTCGATGGAAGAACTGATTTCCACTCCAGGAATGTATTCGATGCCCTTTGCCTGGGCGTATTCGCGCCCTTCTTCGAAGGAATCGATGTTGTCATGGTCGGTAATCGAGATGGCGGAAAGGTTTTGGGACAGACAAAGGTCGATCAAATCGCGAACCTGAAGCGCGCCGTCCGAGAAGGTGGAATGCATGTGCAGATCCACGAACTCCTTGCCGAGGCTTTCCTTGGGGGCCACCTCCCGGGCATGGCTTGCGAATTTGCTCGATTTCATGGATTTTTGCCTGAATGCACGCTGACTCTTACCCTTGGGATATTCAGTATTATAACTCATTAACCTAGGCAATACTACGTATCCTTTGGCCCTGGACCGGGTTTTGCGGGGTTGTTTTTGGCCGCCAACGGCAGTACCTTTGTTCCCCTGTTCCCTATAAATTTCCACCTTTTCCCATAGAAGAGCCCAATGATACATCCCATCGTCATGGCCGGCGGCAAAGGCGAACGCTTTTGGCCCTACAGCAATGCTGAACACCCCAAGCAACTGCTGCCCCTGGTCACCAAAAAGACCATGCTGGAAGACACCATCGACAACCTCCGCAAGTTCAAAAAGGGAATGAAGATCCGGCTCGTGATTGGCAAGAACCTGGAAAAGCCGATCAAGAAACTGATGGGCAAGGCTGCGGGAATCGAAATCGTCGCCGAGCCCATCGGGCGCAACACGGCAGCCGCGGTGGCATTGGCCTGCAGGTTGATCCAACGGGAGGATCCCCAAGGCATCATGCTCGTGCTCACTGCCGATCATGCCATCGCCCCTCCTGCAAAATTCGCCCAGGCCATGAAGGCGGCTGCCGCCGTCGCGGCCCAAGGCGATTGCCTCGTCACCTTCGGCATTAAACCCGATCGTCCCGAAGTGGGCTTCGGCTATATCGAAACCGACGGTGATGCGCGGAAGTCCGAAGGCTTGGACAACTTCGCCGTCAAACGCTTCGTGGAAAAACCTGATCGGGCCACGGCCCAGACCTACCTGGACTCCGGACGCTTTTTCTGGAACAGCGGCATGTTCGCCTGGCGCGTGGACTACCTATGGGAACAATTCCGCAAGCACCAGCCGGAACTCGCCCGCGCCTTCGAGAAGGCCGGCGACCTTAACCCGCGCAGCCCCACTTTCGCCGGCAAGCTCGCCAAGATCTATAAGACCGTGCCGGAAGTCTCCATCGACAACGGCATCATGGAAAAGGCGGATTGCATTCGCGTGGTAGTCCCCGGGTTCAGTTGGGATGATATCGGGTCATGGTCGGCGCTCGATCGCCTGCACCAGCCGGACACTCAGGGCAACCGAATGGTGGGGGATTGCCTTTCTCTGGAGGGATCGAACAACACTCTCTTTTCCGAAAACGGCCTGGTGGCGGCCTTCGGAGTCTCGGATCTGCTTATCGTGCAGACCGGCGGCGTGACTTTGGTGCTTCCAAAAGACAAGGCGCCGCGCTTGAAGGAAATGGTTAAGCTGGCGCAGAAGCAGGCGAAATTGAAAAAATACCTGTAGGACTAGGGTGGCCGATGCATCCCGGACTCCGCATTTCCCGCCGGTTTCTCATACTCAATCCATAGTCTCGGGTTCAAAAAGCTCGTATCCCACGGCGCGTCTGCTTCCGTGAATTTCGCTTCCACATCCGTATCCGCGATACCGGCAAGTTGCAGCAACGGCCCGTTGAGGCCGATGCTGCATGCCGTTTGGG
>JBDSIO010000470.1:0-16346 GCA_039917895.1 Fibrobacteria bacterium
TCCTGGAACCGGTGTCGGTGGCCTCTAGGGCATAGACCGCCGGAGGCAGGGAATCGAACCTGTACTTGCCGTCGGCCTGGGCGGCAAAGGTGCCGATCCAGACAGGAGGCTTGAGAACGGCGCTGTCCGGATTCGCGGACGTGGCCAGCCGGAACAGTTTCACGCTCCCGGCAGCCGGATGCCCCCCCGCATCGATCAGCGTGCCGCGCAGATTGGGATTGCCCGTCTCCGTGGACGGCCCTTCACCCGGGGGCTCGTCGAACATACACCCCATCGGCACGCACGCGAGCGCCGCGGCCAGAACGAACGGAGGAAGGCGGAGAGCGTTCATAGTCCTCCAAAAGGAGACGAGCGTGGAGTTCACGCAGTGAACTACGGAGCGAGGAGCGTTCATAGTCCTTGGTGCCTCGTGAGGGGAATGAGATGAAGGTTCAATTGGTAGACCATGTCCTCGCCCATGTCGGCGGAGGCGATGGCCTGGACTTTCTTGCGGAAGGCGCGGAGTTCGGATTTGATGCGGCGGAAGCCGTCTTGGGAAATGCTCATGGTGATGCCGCTGATGTCCCGGGCCGTGGGAGGATGCCTGTCGATGGATCGCTTGGCCAATTCCATGGTGGCGCGATGGAACGCGGCCACTCCGAGGGAAGCGACCTCGTCGCCCGTGGTCAGCGCGGCTTCGGCGACGGCGTAAAGGCCTTGCTCATCCCGCTGCAGAAGTCCCAGGCGCATGAGCAGATCCACGGAGTCGCGCGCCTGTTTGGCCGTGAGCGGGGGATCAAGCAGTTTCGCCACCTTCTCCCAATCGTCCGGGCCCGCGGGTAAATCCTTTTGCGCCAATACGGGCATCAGGGAACGCAGCGCGCTATGGTACCAGGCGGTTAGATATTCGAATTGGTCTTGGCGCAATCTCTGATGCGCGCCGTACTTCTGGATCTCCGAAAGCTGCTGGTAGCACTGTTCCTTTTCCGCCGTGGTCTGAGCTTGGTTGAATTGCACGAGCAAGCGGAAGTACCCGGTCTGTTTTTCTGAAAAACGGAAAAACTCAGACAACTTTGCGATCCCCTCCAACGAAAGGTTGCGATCCCCGCGCATGACGCGCATCAGGTAGTCACGCGCCTTGAACCCGGAACGATCCGCCAGCATCTGTAGGGAGAAATGCTTATTCAGGCGCTTGCGCTCTGCGAAAAAGTCCGCCAGGTAGCGGCGGTAATCGGTATAGGAAAAGAGGGATTCCATGGGCTGGCCTACCCCAACGATAGGCGTAATCAGCGTCTCTCACAAGCCATTAATTAAAAAAATCCAATTTATCAGACAACAACTTGTGTTTTTCGGGTGATTACGGGCTGGCCCGGTCCGGGAATCCTATATTGCGGGAAGGCGGGACAAAGGAGCGGACCATTTGGCCAAGGCAAGAATCCTGATCATGGATGACGAGGAGCTTATCCTGAACGTGGCGAGCAGGATGCTCGAGTTCCTCGGATACGAAACGGCGCGTGCGCGTAGCGGGGAGCAAGCCGTGGAAGCCTACCGGAGCCGCATGGAAGCCGGAGAACGGTTCGATGCCGTCATCCTGGACTGGCAGGTCCACAACGGCATTGACGGTTTGAAAGCCATGGAAGAGCTGCGCTTAATGGATCCGAAGGTGAAGGGCATCCTCTCCAGCGGCTATTCCGAAATCGATCAAGGCGCCTCCACGGCCGCCCAGGGTTTCGATGGCGTCATATCCAAACCCTACGTACTGAAGACGTTGCAGGATACTTTGGAAAAGGTTCTATCGAGCTAGGCTCTTCGCGTGCGACGGTTTCGGCCCGTTGCTATTCGGCGGAAGCGGTCTTGAGGGATAGATCCACGATCAGCAGATCTTCGCTCTGCGCGTCCTTCCCCGGTTCCAACAAGGCGCGCATCTGGGCCGCGCGTTCCAGCACCTTTACCTTGAAGGGCATATTGCCATCAGTGCGGTTGGTGAGCTTCACCACCAGTTTGTTGATGCCCACGTCCTTGACCTGCAGCACACGGTGGCCGTTATACGAGGCTTCCGCCTGATTACCGTATTCATAGTCCGCGATGAGCACTTCCGCCAGGGAGCGGGTTTGCAGCGAATCCAGCCGGTACAGCTTTTCGCAGGTAATGGGGTTGGCGCGAAAGAATATTTCGCTGCCGAACTTGCGGAAGATGAGCACCTGGGTCTTGTACCTGGGCGAACGATCCAGTTGCCGCGCGATGTCCCGGCAGGAACCTTGCGAGAGCACCTCGCCCCCCGCTTTACCGCCCTGCACGTTGTGCATCAGGAAATACCCGATCAGGCCGGAAAGAGCCACCAGGCAGACGCCGATGATGAAGATCTGGGGCAAGGTGGAGTTCTCCTGCAGGGCCATCAGCTTGACCAGCTGTTCGTCCTTGTGCGCCTTTTCCTGGAGCTGGTTCTGCAGGCTCGTCAGGTTGATTTTGGCCGTGGAAAGCTCACGCCGGGTTTCGACCAGGTTGCGCGTGGCCTTGAGCACTTCCATCTCCAGGCGGATCTTCTCGTAGAGGGCGTCCAGCGAGGCCAGGGAGTTCTCGATTTGACGGATGTAGACGGCGGGGCCGTCGTAGGAGCACACGATGGAGCGGAAGGTCATGAAAAGCGCAAGCAGCCGTTGCAGGTTGCGGTCCACGGTAGGCGACAAGGTGCGGGTGAGGCGCATCTCGGCCAACGCCGCCGCGTCCATCCATTCCTCCACCGACTGGTAGGCGCGCACACCGGCCTTGTTCGGCGACTCGTAGTGGATGATAAAGCGGCAGAGAGCGATCTTGAGATCGTTCAGCTTGACCTTGGCCCGGTGCAGTTCCACCAGGCTGGTCTGGGCCTTGTCCTTAAGGTTGGAATAGTCCGATTCCAGGGCCTTGTCGAGAGAAGGGTTAAGAGGGCCTTTGGGCCGGGTGTGTTCCAATTGGAGTTGGAAGTCGCCCATTTCCTCGAGGGTGTGGAAGGAGTCCCCCAGGGAAGACTCCAGGTAAGTATTGACCTGGGTAAAGTTATTCGCCTTCTCGAGGCCGAGGGAATGGAGCAGGGAAATGACGAAATTGCCCGCTTGCAGCCGCGGTTCAAGGAACAGTCGAATGACGTCCGGAGTAGGCTGGATGACCTCTACCAGCTTCATGGCTTATTCTTCCCTATCCTTGAAATCCAAAACAGCGAATTTCCGGTATCGGGGCTGGAGTAGCACCCTAGCTAATTCCATATAATAGAATGTTTTCCAACGCGGCATGCTGCGTTTGTCGGTCGGTTTCCGGGCCTTGGGATTCCGCCTCACTTTGGGTGAATCTCGCCGCCAAAAGGGGGATCAGAACCTGTAAGTCACTCCCGGCATATGAAAGCGCAGGTAAATCTCGCCGTTGCGCGAGGCCGGTTCCGGCATAGGGAGAAGATTCACGGCAAGGCGATCGGTCCAGGCAGGGGCGGCCGAGCCCGTGCGGTCTTCCATGCCGTCGGTGAGCAGATTGGTGGCCAGGTAGCCTAACCAGGCTCCGCCCACCAACAAGCTGGTCAACATGGCCTTGATTTTGTAGTCCGAGTCCTGATCGTCGATGGCCAAAAAGGCGATTCCGCCGCCCATCAGGGTGCCGGCTACGGCGCCGAGGGAGTTGTAAAGCCCGCGTTCCTTGCTGTCATAGCTGTTGCGATAGTACCAGAGGCCTTCCATGAAGCCCAGGGTGCCGCCCAATAGGGCCGCGCCGAGCCATGGACGCACCGTCGAGGCATCCGACAGGGCCGCGATTTCCAATCCCGTAATGGCGCCCAGAGCGGTGTGGTGCAGGATGCCCGTGTTCACGCCGTCCGGGATGTTCTCGCCGCTGCGGTATTGGTCGGCAATGAAATGCCCTGCCACCGCCATCGCCAGGGATTGGCCCATGCCGAGCCGCAGGATCTCCTCCGCATGGCCGTTGGTTTCTTCGAAATACAGGAAAGGGGTGAAGAACCCCAGCGCGCCGAATCCCAGCGCGAACTTCTCCTGGGTGTCGATGCGGCCGGGCCGATCCACATATCTGTCGCCCAGCTTGTAGCCCCCCCAGATGCCCAGTGGATAAGCCGCCATGGACAGGAAGCTGACCACGCGGTAGGGGTCGTCGTCCCAATCCATCAGGGCGAAGGGAAGCACGTGGGAACTGTACAAGGCTGCGATGCTTAGATAGGTGGTGCCCTTGAGGTGTGAATCCTCGAAGGGGCGGTCCTTGGCGAAGTAGAAGTTGGCGCCGAAGGCGATGGGCGCGACGATCATGGGCGTGGCGATGCGCGTCTTGGCGCTCACGTTGTCGTAGGCGAAGGGAAGGGCGATGCCGTAGACGTAGGTGGATGCGAGGGTCTGGTAGGTCATGTACCACATGCGGTTCTTGCGCTGGCTGCTCAGGCTGTGCGGGCTGGATGTGGAAGTGGACCGGACGGGCGCCGGCGCAGTTCGCGGGGCCGCCTGATCCGCGGGTGGGCCATCGGCATGGAGCGGTGCGCCCGTCTTTCCATCGCTGGCCGGGATTTCATCCACCGGATCCGGCGTGGCCAGGTGCAGGGTTTTGAGGCCCAGGTCGTTCGACTCCGTGAGGAACTTCTCCATGGGCTTGGCTCCCACCTCTTCTTTGAGCACGCGGGTGGTTCCCGAAGCGGGATCGGCCACGGTGACCCACAGCAGCGTCGGGGATTTCTGCTCCAGGGCGATGACCGAGTCCTGGGGTTCCATTTCGAAGAAGACCGAGAGATGATCCTTGAGTTTGTCCGCATGGACGGCGGCGGCAAAAACGAGGAGCGCGGAAAGCAGGCGGTGGGTTTTCACAAGGGTTTTCCCGGAAAAGGGTGGGTCGTATCCGGCGGGGCCGGAAGGGAAGCCGAAGGAGGGCTCAGGAGGAATCTTTTAAGCACGCGTTCGAACGGCCTAAGGGTGAGGAACCATGCGCCGCGAGGCAAAGCCCCGCGGACAGCAGACCTGCGATGCCGGCCCCGCTTCGATGGCATTTATTGGAAATCGACCAGCTCCACGTCGAAGATCAGCGTGGCGTTCTGGGGGATGACCGGCGGCCGGCCTTCGGGGCCGTAGGCCAGATTAGAGGGGATGATGAGAGTGCGCTTCTCGCCCTTCTGCATCAGCATGATGCCCTCGTCCCAGCCCGGAATGACAATGCCCGTCCCGACGCGGAAGTCCAGCGGCTGGCCACGCTTCAGGGAGTTGTCGAACTCCTTGCCGTCCGTGAGCCGGCCAGCGTAATGCACTTTGACCGAAGCGCCCTTGGCCGGTTGGCCTCCGGCGCCGGGACGGGTGATGATGTACTTGAGGCCCGAGGGGGTGGCGGTGGCTTTTTTCAGGAGTTCTTCGGTTGCGGCTTCCATCTTCTTCCTTTCGGCATCTGCCTTTTTGTTCTTGGCGGCCGCCAGGTCGGCGCTCTTCTTGATCTGGCTCTGGAAGGCCGCTTCGTCGGCCTTGAACTTCTTGGCCTTGGGCCCGATGCGCCGGATGCGCACGCTGTCCATGGGCGTACCAACCACCACCGCGTTCACGACATCCTGCCCTGTCACGACACTTCCGAAAACGGTATGTTTGCCGTCCAGGTGGGGGGTGGGAAGGTGGGTGATGAAGAACTGGCTGCCGTTGGTTCCGGGGCCGGAGTTCGCCATCGAAAGGATGCCGGGCCTATCATGCTTGAGGGTGGAGTCGAACTCGTCCGCGAACTGATAGCCGGGACCGCCGGTGCCGTTGCCCTGGGGATCGCCGCCCTGGATCATGAACTCCGGGATCACGCGATGGAAGGTCAATCCGTCGTAAAAGCGCGTTCCCTTCGGTTTGTTCGAGCTCTTGGCGCCTTCTGCCAGGCCCACGAAATTGGTCACCGTCAGTGGAGTTTTCTCGAATTCGAGTTGGGCGAGGATTTTGCCTTTAGGGGTGAAGAATTCGGCGTAGAGGCCGGGTGCCAGGGGGCCTGCCGTCGGGGAGGAGGTCGAGGCTGCGGCCGCAGCGGTTGCGGGCGCGGCGGCGGCGGGTGCTTCAGCGGTCCAACCTGATGCCGCGGGGAAGCCCGCCAGACATAGAGCGAGGATCCAGGGTTTTGCGGCCACTGGAGGGCGATTCGGACGATGGGAACGGAAAGTGCCTGGGGCCAAGGGATGCTCCTTTGGTGGTAACGGGGAAACGTGCATCGACTGGTGGATAATTTAGCAATTGTAACGCGTCGGCGGACGCCCGGACCGACAAGCCCTGTTTGCAGAGCGTTTCATTTGTTTGCTACACTATAGGCCACAGGCCGATTCGGAACGGGCCCGCATGGGCCCGCCTTAAACCGGATTAGGCCAGGATCCCTCCGGCCCCCTTCACGGCCTGGCGGACCTGTTGGTGAAAGGGCCGGGCCGATGAAAATTTCCGAGTTCGAAGCAAAGCTCGCCACCGTTTCGGATGCGAAACTCATGCAGATGCTTTCCGCCAGCCGTGCCGGCGGTCCGGACGTGGCCGTGCAACTGATCGTGAACGAGGGCAAGCGCCGCGGCATGACCGATCTCGAAACTTCCCCCGAAACCGGCTTCGATCGCGCTCCCGGATCCGGGACGGCCGCCTATTCCCATGCGATGGCCGGCTACGCCGATGCGGACGCGCCTGCGGCTCCGCAGGCCTCAGCCGAACCCTTCGCCGCTCCCGGGGACATTGCCCTGGATCCCGGCGCTCCCGCCACCGCGCCCGAATGGCTCAGCGAGGAAACCAAACCCGGAATGCCGGTGGCGGTGAAGGTGCTGATGGTCATCGTGGTGCTCGGAGCGGTCCTGGGCGTCGCTTGGAAATTCAGCCACTAAGGGCCCTAAGGCGCGGTAATAGACCCGCAACCGCGATCCGGCGTTAATGCTACCTTTGCCAAAGGATGCAGAACGTCTTCGCCGCCTCGCGTTACGCCCCGGAACTGGAGTTCATGTACCGCGTGACTCTCGAAGCGGGGATGCAGCTCCTGGCCGGCCGGCTCGCGGGCACCGAGGTGTCCTACAAGGCCGACAACAGCATCGTGACCCAGATCGATCATCAGGTCGCGGCCTATCTGGACGGCGAAATCGAAAAGCATTTTCCCGGCGACGCCATCCTCAACGAGGAAACCTGGCATCTGAATCCGGAAGCCGCGCCCTGGCATGAGGCTAAGCGCTGCTGGATCCTCGATCCCCTCGACTCGACATCGAGCTTCATCCGCAACGGACAGCATTATGGCGTGATCATGGCGCTGGCCTTTGAAGGGCGTCCCGAAGCGGGCATGACCTATAAGCCCGAATTGGGCGAAATCTATTTCGCCGTGAAGGGCGAAGGGGCCTACCGCGCCTTCGTGGCTTCGGAACCGGATCTGGTGCAGGTGATGCAGGTGAAGGTGAACCGGGAAACCAAGCCCCATGTCATCACCTCGCATGGACGCCTGACCCCGGGACTTAACGACCTGCTCCGCAAGCTGGGCAATCCCCCCTTCCACCGCATGGGCGGGTCGCTGAAGATCAACGAGGTGGCACGCGGCGCCTACACCGCTTTCGTATCGCCGGAACAGAATCCCATGTGCCTATGGGATCTGGGAGCCCCGCAATTGATCCTGGAGGAGGCGGGGGGAAGGATGACGGATTTGAGCGGCAAACGGCTGGACTTCCGTTCGATCAATCCCGTGCTGAGCCAGGGCCTGATAGCCTCGAACGGCGTGAGCCACGATTCCCTGCTGGAAAAACTCAGGCATCGGTGAGGCCCGCGGCGTTGTAAGGCCTAGAACTCCGCTTCAAGCCCGATTTTGTGGAAGCTCAACTTCTCCTGGCCGGGATAGGTGCCGACCTCTTCGGCCACGTAAACGTAGCTGAGATAGACGAGGTATCCGAAGCGTAGTCCGAAGGTAGGATAGCCGTCGTTGATGCCTATGCCGATATAACCGACCGGGCGCTTGTTCAGGTAACCCTCTAAGGCGGCGCCCATTTTCAACTGCTTGAACCAGGGCGTTCCCGGAATCAGGAAGCGCTGCCAGTCCAGATTGACCAGGACCTTGTTTTCCAGGTCGGTCATCCATTGCACGCCATGGTGGTAGGATAGGCCGAGGTTGATATCCGGACGGGTAAAGGCCTGATCGATGATCGTGGGGAAGTCGATCAGCGACAATCCTGCGGTCCAGTCCTGATTGAGGTCCTTTTCCGCGCCCAGATTCAGGCCTGCGCCCTGCGAGCTTTCGGCGATTTCTCCTGCCACGCCGAGCTTGGCGAAAGTGCCGCTCCAGCCGTCGTCCGGATTTTCCAAAGCCTTTTTCGCGGTATAGAAGGGATCGTCCGTGGCCCCAATCAACCGGTCTTCGAAGCGCGAGCGGTGGATGTACTTGAGCGCGAAACCGAACCGGTAACCGTAGTCGGCCCTGAATCCCTTGCCCGCGGTGAGAACGACATCGGAGAGCGCGCCCACGCCCAGCACCGGCGTCAACACCGCCCTGGCCACCGTCACCTTGTAACGGGTGTCTACCAGCGCGCTGAACGCCACGCCTTGCCAGTTGCCGTATAGGAGCAAGGACTGCGAAAAAGGCGCCCATTTATTGTCCACCGGGCCAATGCGGGCCAGCAAAGAGTCCATGTTATCCAGGTACTGCCTGTTGTCGGAGGCCCAGGCGGCGTAGTCCAAAAGTACCGAGTTGAGGCCGAGATCCATCGACAAGCCCATGCCGCCGCCTTCCTCGCGGCCGAGGGCGGCAGGATTGAGATACAAGGCGGTACCGCCTTGCGAAGAGGCGACTCCGGTGCGGCCCAAGGACTGGGACTTGGGATCGCGGTACTGGGGTCCATCCTCGGCGCGCGAATCCGCCATCGCGGACAAAAGGACGGAGCAAAGCAGGGCCGCGGAAAGCGCGCTGGAGCGGCTCATTTCGCATCCTCGTCAATCCAGCCGTCGCCGTCATTGTCCACTCCGTCCGGGAATTCCTCATCGACCCCGAACACGCCGGACTTCCATTCGGAATCTGAGGGGATGCCGCGGATCCAGATGTGCTTGAATCGGCATGCGTCCTCGATGGCGTTCGCGAAGTCCTTGTCCGTCGGTGATTCCTGACGGGCCGAATCCCGGTAAGCCTGCGGCAGTTTCCGATAATCTTCGAGGCAATTCCCGTCGCCGCCCTCCCCCAGGAACTTGGAGTAATAAAGCTTCAGGGTATCGCTGCCGCCATGCTGGGCCAGGTAGATGCGGTGCTCCAGGGAGCCTATGCAGAATTTCCGTTGCATGGGTTGCGGCGGCATGGGCACGGTGACGTCGATGTCCGGGCACGAATTCCCATGTCCGGCGGCGTCGGCCCAGGCCATGGGGGCCGGGTCCGCGCCTATCATGGTTTTGTTAAGCAGGGCGTCGTTATCGTCGTCCATGCCGGGCGCGTTGCGCGCGTCCTCGTCTGTGAGGCCGTCATAGTCGTTGTCGTGATCGTCTATCATCTCCTCGTCGATGCCGGCGGTTCCGCGTTGCCAATCGCTCTTCGCGGGGGGACGGACCGTGGATTTGATGAAGGAGGTGTAGGTCAAACAGGTCGCCGCGATCACATCGTCGATGACTTGCTGCGTCACCAGGCCGTCGACGGTCAGGGTCCGCGCGACATCCTGGCAGCGCTTGATCATGGCGGCCTTGCGCGCGTTCATGGACGCTTCCTGGGCGGTTTTGCGCTTGGTCCAGGAACTGTCCGTGAACTTGACGTACAACTCAGGGTGCAGCCTGCGATGGAGCGGATGACCCAGGTTGCGCGCTTCCCCATTGGCCCCGGCTCCGAGATAACCCTTTAAGGTCACCTCGTCGTCGTCATAGTCCCAATGGATGGAATTGTCCTTGTCGTAATCGTGCCATACCATGCGCACGCCCTTGCCGGAGCTGTCCTGGCTGTCGAAATCGTTGTCCAGGTTGTCGTTGAAACGCATGTAGGACAGGAAGTTGCTAAGGTCCTGCACATTGGATACGATTTCCGACAGTTGGCCGCTCAGTTCCCCCTCGTTATGCGAGTTCATGGCCCCGGTGACGGAATCCAGGTTGAAGGTGGAGGAGCCGATAGGCCCGGACATCCGGTCGAGGAATTCATTGATGTCGTTAGGGTTGGCGGTCAACTGGCGGGCGCGGATATCCTTGGTGCTCGGGTTGTTGATGTCCAGGCTACGGGTCAGGTTTTTGAACCTTTCGAAACCGACGGCTTCGCTGAGGAGGCCTTCCTTGCAATTCCGCATGTACCTGGCTCCGGACATGCAGGCCGCGTCCCGGTTGGGGCAGAGATTGACGCCGCATTCCGCGTCGATGCGGTTGTTGCCGTCCAGGTCCAAGGGTCCGAGCATGCCCTTGATGGTCTGAAGCAGGCCCAGGTCGAGGCGGGCCACGCCTTCGGTGACCCTTCCGTCGCCGGCGGTATCGCCATCGGGGTACAGGTTGACGCCGCCGGGAACCAGGATGGTGTCCAGCTTGTGCCGCAGGATGTGCTCGAGGTTTTCGACCGATTGCGCCACGGGGTAGTAGATGCTGTCGATTCCCTCCAGGGAAGTGATGGAATCGATGAATGGAAGGCCGCTTTTGGGCGGCAGCCCATTGACGGTCTTGCCGCGGCGGAGATTGAACTCGTTGTTCAAGGTGTTGTAGTCGATTTTGTACAGGCTGACCAAGGCCTTGGACTGATAGAGATAAGCTTCGGCGCCTTTGGGGTTCATCTCCTTCGCCCGGGTGAAATAGTAGAGGGCGTCCGCGTATTGCTCATCATTGATGGCGGCATTTCCCTTGAGGATGAGGCCGCGGTAGTTGAGATCCCTGTCCGCATCGGCAGCCAGAGGGGAAAAGACATTACATCCGGACAACCATAAACCTGCGGCCGCCGAGACGACGCGGATCATGACCGCAACGGTTAACGGTGGACGTAAAGCTCTGATTCGAGGCATCATTCCCCTCCCCTCCCTTCAGGCCTCATTTATGATGGTTCCGAACCCTTGAGCCGTATGGACCCAAAACCATGGAACACGGCCAAAGGTACTCTCCTCTTCCCTCAAAAAACCCCCATATTCTAAACAATATTCCGGTCGCAGAGATTGCGAACCTTCCACGACTATGGACATGCAGCATGGACAAGTAAAATTTCCGGGTGTTATAATCCAAATGTGCTCGCTTACGCCGCCACTTCCTTCTTTTCCGGGTTCGCCCTCTTCCTCGTGGGCCTATCCGTATTCATGTACCGCGAGAATCGCAAGTTCGGCGACAACCAGTTTACGGTCAAGCTGCTGCCACCACCTCCCCGCAAGGCTTCCACCGTCGTGGAAGGGCATGTCAGGACTTATTTGAACTTCTCTCCGGATTTCATGCGTGAAAACCGTCCTGCCCGCATCCTGTCCGGACAGTCTTAGCCGACTCCCGGTCCGGGCAGATTCCCCTTCGTGACGGTTTCCGGGCCACCTTTCCGGGCCACCAATACGGCCATTCCTGTCAATGCTGCATTTACTTGGCATAAGTCGGCTCCGTTTATAAATTAACGGCACCGCGGTGGTCGTAGCTCAGTTGGTAGAGCAGTGGATTGTGGTTCCACTGGTCGCGGGTTCAAATCCCGTCGTCCACCCCAACTTTCCCCTCTCAAACCCATCCCAGGCGCCGGTTTCTTCCGGTTCCGGGCAAGGGCCAAAGCTGACCTGGGTTTTATACGGCTCTAAAACCCAAATCCAGCGGGCTTAAGTGCTTCGCTAAGGGGCATTTTCGCTGAAGACATCATGATATTGAGGTTTCCTAGAGGATAAGCACCAGGGTCCCCGCCAGTATCAGCGCCCCACCCGCCGCCGTTTTGATCGTCAGCGTCTCCCCCAGAAATACCACGGCCAGCAGGATGGTCAACGCCAGGCTGGCCTTGTCGATAGGCGCCACCAGCGAGACCTTGCCGGTCTGCAACGCCCGAAAGTAGAACAGCCAGGAAAGCCCGGTCGCGAACCCGGACAGCACGATGAAGATGAGGCTGTGACGTGACAGCGAGGTTACCTCGGCCGCCCTGCCCCTGAAGAAAACGATGCCCCAGGCGAAGACCAGGATGACCGCCGTTCGCAGCGCGGTGGCGACGTCGGAATCGACTCCCTTGATGCCGATCTTGGCGAGAATGGCGGTAAGCGAGGCGAAGATAGCGGAAAGCAGGGCGTAGATCCACCAGGCTTGCATCGGGACTCCGGGAATGAGGTTGCCTGAAATGTAAGTGTGCGGGCGGGCACGGACGAGGGAATTCCGGGCGGGCGCCATTTTCTCCGACGTGGGGATCCGCTTCACTTTCGAAAAGGCGGTCAAATCCCGTTTCTTCAACCCCTTCAAGCCCAGCCCAAGCGCCACGGCCACGAATACGGCTCCGGTCCCGAGCGCGAACCGATAACTCGAAATCAAGGCTTCCGCCGCGCTGACCGTTCCGGCCGCCGCGAGGCTCGCCGTGCGCCCCGCCGCCACCGCCACCGCCAAGCCTAGCGCTCCGCCCAATTGACCAGTCGTGTTGACTATGCCGGAAACCAGGCCGTGATCCTCGGGTTTGGCTCCGGAGGTGGCGAGCAAAGTAAGGTTCACGAAGGCGGGCATGAGTCCGAAGGACATCAGCACGGTCACGGGCAGATGCCGAAGGCGCGGTTGCGGACGGGCCCTTCCTCGAAAACGCATCTTAATATCTTTTTTTATCCGGTGGTGGAGAACGATAGATAGGAATCGGGCGGGCTTTTTTGGCGGCAAAATGGATCGCAACCGTGCGGTACGCACTGGCCGGAAACCGCGCTTCGTGGGCTACTTTCCGTCTTTCCAGTCCCTGGCCATAAAGCGTCCCGGTTCCCCAGACAGGACCCGCAGGGCCTGGACAAGATTCCGCTCCCGAGCTTCCGGAGATTTCAAAAGGGCGAGGTAGCGCACGAGTTCTTTCTTCCGGCTGGGCGGAAGAGCCTGGAAGGCTTTCCCGACCTTGAGTTCCCGGCGCAACGCCTCGCGGAACCAGGTGGGCATGGGTGCGGGTCCGCCGGCATAGTCCGCATCGAAGGCCACTTCGACCCGTACGCGATCGCCGACTCCGGTTCCCGAAGCCTTCCGAACCGAGGCGTGCAGGTACAGCAGGAATGAACCGTCCCCCTTGGGCATCATGTTGATGGGCCAGGCTTTTTCCGGTTTCCCGTTGATGCGCACCCGCACCGGCATGGCTTTACGCCAGCCCGGCTTCAGGGCCTTGGCGCGCGCGGCCGTGACCCGGACATATGGGTTGATGCCGAGGATTTCCATCGTGGCCATGAAACTTTGCAAAGCGGTGGTGGATTGCGGAGGCATGAACGTCCTTCGATCGCGAAAGGACTAAAAGTAGTTCGCCGCGGGCATACCTTCCGCGCGCCTCGCCTCGCGAGAGTATTTTTTCCGCAAAGGGGATCCCCATGGGCTTGAATCTTTTATTCCTGTCGCCGCCTCGGATTCGGCATCCGGCTCGACGCTTGGGATCGATTCTATGGGGAATGGGATACCCGCGACGAAGGCATGCCCTGGTGGAAACTGGAGTTCGGTTACCGGATTTTCTGAAAAAGAAGCTTTAAAGAAGACTTTGAAAGAAAGAGAAGACTTTAAAAGAAAGGTATTTACCTAAGTAATATTCTGGTATATATTAAGGTATATGCCTAACCAATCAGTCTCCCTGGACCGCGTCTTCCACGCTTTGGCGGACCCGACTCGGTTGACTGTACTGGAAAGGCTGAGCCACGGTCCCGCCACGGTGGGGCAGTTGGCGGAATCGTTCGGCATGGCCTTGCCGTCCTTCATGCAACATCTAGGCGTGCTGGAGGCGGCGCGCCTCGTGACCTCCAGTAAATCAGGGCGGGTGCGAACCTACGAACTGGCTCCCGGGTCTCTCAAGCCGGCGGAGCGTTGGATGATGGAACAGCGAACCGTGTGGGACCGGCGATTCAATCAACTCGATCAATTCCTCTATCAACTCAAGGAGAAGAAAAAATGAGCAACTCTAAACCATTTATCCCGAACCCCAAGCTGGACCTGGTTTTGGAGCGAGTCGTGGACGTGCCTCCCGAGCTGGTCTGGGCGGCTTGGACCGTGCCCGAGTACCTAATGCAATGGTTCACGCCCGCGCCCTGGAAAACCATCGCATGCGATATCGATCTGCGTCCAGGTGGAATTTTCAGCTCCACCATGCTTTCGCCGGAGGGACAGGAATTTCCCAACGCGGGCTGCTTTTTGGAGGTGATTCCCAATCGGAAGCTGGTCTTCACGGACACGCTCCAGGCGGGATTTCGTCCTTCGGCCAATCCTTTTTTCACCGCCATGATCCTGATCGAACCCAATGGAAACGGGTCCAAGTATACGGCGATCGGCATGCATAAAGATGAGGAAACCCGCAAGAAACATGAGGAAATGGGTTTCCATGAAGGCTGGGGCAAGGCGTTGGATCAACTGGTTGCATTGTCCAAAACCATGAAAGCCTGAGGCGAGTCGTCCCCCGGCCGCGAAATAGTCCCACCTTCAATCGGTAACAACTAGTTTGCCGAAATGAAGATACGCGCCGGCTACGAAATCTCCTTCGACTATCCAGAACCGACCGCCGTGGTCGCAACCCTCTTCCTCCATCCGTCGCGACTGGCGAGCGTGGTCGTGCCCGAGTATTTCCGGGTGTCGCCGCCCACGCCCGTCCACGAGTATGTCGACCTTTACGGAAACCGGTGTGCGCGCGTTTTCGTGCAGCCCGGCCGCACCGCCTTCCTGAATGATTTCGCCGTGGAGGATGACGGCCTGCCGGATCCGCTGTCCTGGAACGCGCGTCAGCACGATATCCAGGAATTGCCGAACGAGAGCCTGGTCTACCTGCTGGCCAGCCGGTATTGCGACATCGACAGCGACTTGCGGGAAGTCGCGAACCGGCAGTTCTACCAAACGCCCCCGGGTTGGGGGCGGGTGCAGGCCATTTGCGATTTCGTGCACGGGCATATCCGCTTCGATTACATGCAGGCGCGATCCAACCGTTCGGCCTCGGAGGCCTTTCGCGAAGCGGTGGGCGTGTGCCGGGACTATACGCATCTGGCGATCGCCTTCTGCCGCATCATGAACATTCCGGCGAGGTATTGCACCGGTTACCTGGGTGACATCGGAGTGCCGCCGGCGGGTCCCATGGACTTCAGCGCCTGGTTCGAGGTCTATCTGGGAGGGAAGTGGCACGTTTTCGACGCCCGCAACAATCGGCCGCGCATCGGCCGCATTCTGATTGGCCGGGGCCGGGACGCCGCCGACGTGCCGCTCACCACCTCTTTCGGACTCAACCAACTCGCGGTTTTCAATGTGTGGACCTATGAAGAGCCGGTAAGCGTCCCGGCTCCGCTTCTGCAAGCCTCGTAGGAACCCTCTCAGAGGCGCCGCAATCAAGGAGTGCCTTGTTGGAAACCGCTCAATTTTGCCAACGACGATTTCTGCGCCTGGGGAATCCGCTCCAGATAGGCCGCGAGATCATTTTCGTTCCCCTTCGTTCGCAAGGGCCCTTTTGTCCGGGATGACTGACGAGAGGGCTGCGAGGAAACCCGTTTCGTGCCCGCCTTGATCCGTTTTTGCATTCCTGAAAGCTAATTTCGGCGCGGAAGTCCCGTCATTCCGGCCCTTCGGCGCCTTTCTTCGCGAGCCGGAAAAATCCCCTTGACGCCTCTCAGCGAACAGCGTATATTACCATTCAGTTATGCAACTGATTGGTTATGGAACGATTAATCACTCCCGCCTGGACGCGACCTTCGCGGCGCTGGCGGATCCCACCCGCCGGGCTATCCTGGCGCGCCTGGCCGATGGCGACGCATCGGTGATGGAGTTGGCGCAGCCGTTCTCCATGTCTCAGCCGGCCATTTCCAAGCATCTGCGGGTGCTGGAGCGGGCGGGCCTGGTGACCTGGGGCAAGGATGCGCAGCGCCGGCCCCGCAAGCTGGAAGCCAAACCGCTGGCCGAAGCGGCGGAATGGCTGGAGACCTACCGGAAGTTCTGGGAGGGCAGCTACGGGAACCTCGACGCTCTTTTGGAATCGTTGCAGGTTAAGCCACGGAGCAAACAGAAGCGGAAACCGGATCGCAATCGTAAGCACAACCCATGAACGGATATTCAAACAAAGTTCTAAAAAGGAGATGAAGATGAAGATGGAAATGCCTTCCGACACCCTGAAAGTATCGACCCCTTCCGATCGGGAGATCCGCATCGTGCGCGACCTCGCCGCGCCGCGGGCCCTGGTATACGAGACCTACACAAAACCCGCGCTGCTCAAGCGGTGGCTCGGGGTATTCAACGGAATGACGCTGGAGGTCTGCGACGTGGATTTGCGCGTGGGAGGCGCCTACCGTTATGTTTGGCGCGGCCCCGGCGGATTCGAAATGG
>JBDSIO010000471.1:0-16689 GCA_039917895.1 Fibrobacteria bacterium
CCGGATCGAGGACGAGGGAGTGGAGGCCGTCCTCGCGCACATCGGAAACGGTGATGGTGCCGGCCGTGGTGGACGTATTGGTCTTAGGATCGAAGAGCTTGATGGTGCCGGACTTGGACAGGATGTATATGCGGCCATCGGGAAGGAAGGCCATCTGGGTGGGGTTGGAGAGGTTCTCCATCAGCACCGTGGTACGGAATTGGTTGCGTGCGGGCTGTTGCGCCCATGCCGCTCCCGCCAGTATTCCCAGCAGGCAAAGCGTCGAAGACCCGGAATTCCACATGGCGTAAGTCACCTGCATGAAATCTAACAGACTATGCGGGCGCATGCCCCGTAATACTTAGCGTTTATTTTCCAGTATCCGGGCATAAAAAAGGCGCCCCAACCGTATTCCGGTCGGAGCGCCCATCAGGAAAGGCGGATATTAGAAATTGCTAAAGTTGGAAATCTTGCCGTGCATGTTTGAACCATCCACTCCGCGGAATTCGTAGCCATACACGGGTTCTTTGAGGCCATTCGCCTCTTGCCGGGACCAATGGGCGCCAACGGATTCATATTCGGAGCTGAACACGGCGTGGCCGCGCAGGTCGAAAAGCGTCAGCTTTCCGGAGACGAGGTTTCCATTGGGGTGCAAGATGAAGTTGCCCGCGCGTTGGGTGAACTTGAGACCCACCCTGGCTTCGGGAATGTACTTGATTGACAATGAGGTAATCGAATCCAGAACGGGAGAGCAGGGCTGGGTCGCGGCGGCAGTGAGGCCGGACGCGGTAGTGGCCGCCGTTGCGGTACCGTCGATGTTGGCGAAAGTGTTCCAGATGGTCTTCAGCTCGGCAGGCTTGGAGGAGATTTCGCCCAAAGCCACGAGAGCTTGAAGACGGACATGGCCATGGAGGTCGTTGACCGAACACTTGTCGCTGATGGCCTGGGCCGAGACCGTGGTGCGCGGCATGGCTTTTAAGGCATTCCGCCGGACGCCCCATGCAGGGTGTTGCAGTAATTTGGCCAGAATGGGGTTCCAGCGGGCGGCGTCGGTATCGAATTGCCCCAGGCCATGCAAGGTCCAAATCACATGCACCACGCGCGGATTGTTGCCGAGGACATCTACGGATTTATCCTTGTCCAGGATGTCTTGCAGCTTGGTTCCCAAGCTGGTGGTATAGCCTTTCGCCAAAAGCAGGCGCTGCGCGGTGAGGCGCCAGAACATATTGGAGCTGGAAAGGGTGTTCACGAGAACGTCCTCGGTGGCGTTTGTGAGGTTGATCACCGGATCGACCTTGCCATCCGTAGGGACGATACGGTAAATACGGTTGGTTGTCTTTACGCGCAATTCATTAATCCATGCGTTGCCGGCCCCGGACGGTCCAGCCGGATTATGCAGAAACAGGTAATTGTTCCAATCCAGCACCCACAGGGCTCCATCGGGACCGGTTTTGGTTTGGAGGGGGGCCACCCATGCATCCGTGGAGGCGAAGATGTTGGACCGATCGGGGCCGGGCAGGCGGACGGCCTGCCAGGTGCTGCCGGTGGTGTTGCTTTTGGTGGTCACGACCATGCTGTCCATATTGCAGAGTTTGCTCGCGCCTTCGCAAACGAAGCCCATTCGATCCCAGTATTTCTGGGGAAAGAGCCGGGCGGTATAGAATTCCATGCCGGAAATGGCCGTGCTCGGCGTGGAGACATACCAGCCCTGGTCGTTCTTGCCGGTGGAGCCTTCCCAAAGATAGCGATCCCCCGTGATGGGATAAACAGCCCCCTTGGGGCTTCCGGCATTGCTGGTACGGATATCGAGGGCTTGGGTTGCCGCTCCTTGAACTGCGGCATGGAGAATATGCGGCGTACCCGTTGCGCCAGTCTGGAACAATTGGCCATCTTCCATTTGCCCGATGCCATGGGCATTTGCGGGGCCAGCGGACCAAACCTGAAAAACAGTTTTGGCATGCCCCAAGGCGGTATGCTGGAAGCGCCACATCTTGCCACCACCGCAATCAATGTTGTTGGTTTTGCAGCTATTGTACCCGGTATGCCCATAAATCCAATTGTCCAGGCCGTACATCAGGCTATTGATGCCGCCGTGGGTATCGTAATTCCCATTTACGCCCATGCCGGAGAACAGAATTTGCGCGGGACCGGCGGAGTCATTCACATTGGGGTAGAAGACCACATAGGGAGCCATGGCCACCACGATGCCGCCGTTCACCACTTCGATGGCCTGCGGCAGGTTCAATCCGCTGACGAAGACTTTCATTTTGTCCATCACATGGTCGCCGTCCGTATCCTCCATGATCACGATGCGATCGAGGCCGCCTACGAACTTCTGATCCGAAGTGGTGCCGGAAGCGGTGCGGATGATGTTGGGATAGCTTTTGGGCTCCACGGCCCAGAGGCGTCCACGCTCGTCAAAGGTGAAATGCTGCAGGTATAGCGGGTTGCCCTGGCTTTTTTCCGAAGCCCACAATTGCACCTTGAGACCTTCTTGGGTTTTGATGCAATTGATGGATTTTTCCGCTGCGATGGATTTCTGGATGGTTCCGGAAGGAAATTCGCTGGCCGGATTCGGCTTGATGCTGAATATGGATCCCCACTTGACGTCGGTTGGAGTTTCGCGCTCCAATGTGGGGCAATTGCCCGACTTTTCAATCGGCTGCCCGACCACAATCCCCGTTAAAATCCCTACCAAAACCGCGAAACCGAACGCCTGGTTCATCATCACTCCGTGATTGCAGCATGGCCCCCTCGACGAAGTTTAATTTACCTTCACCTCGGAGAATTGGGGTACGGTTTCCAGGTTATTCCGGAATGAATTTGCGGAAAAATGCTGAATAAGCCGGATTTCGCGCTTAGAACGACTTAGCGCTGAGCCAGACGTTTTCGGCGCCGACCAATTCCCCGAGGGATTCGGTGCAGGCCTTTTCGGGGGCCACGCGCAGTTTCTCGCTGACCATGGACATCTCCCCGCCACCCTGATGCTCCAGATGCAGCACCAGCTGGCATTTACCTTCGAATCCGGCGCATTTCCCGCTTAGAAGCAGCACGTCGGGCTCTTGCAACCCTACCGTCTTCAGACGCACGTGCACGCTGCGGGTCAGGCGCTCGCGTGCCTCGTTCAGGTTGATCACTTTCTGGGCGTTCAACTTGAACATGGCGAGTTCCTCGTTGAACGTCAGGTTGCCGCGGATCAGCACCATGGAATCGACCTCGACGAGGTGGCGCACTTCTTCGAAGACGTCGGACCAAAGGGTTACTTCCACTTTTCCGACGAAATCCTCGAGTTCGGCGAAAGCGAAGGTTTTGTTGTCCTTGGAAGAAAGCTTCGACTTCAAACGCGTGATCATCCCGCCCAGGACCACCGGAGCGCCTTGCGGGCCGCGGAAGCGCTCGCCTTCTTTGGGCCGTTCCTGTTTGACTTCGCCGAC
The DNA here is from genome assembly GCA_039917895.1 of Fibrobacteria bacterium. Taxonomy (GTDB): domain Bacteria; phylum Fibrobacterota; class Fibrobacteria; order UBA11236; family UBA11236; genus Chersky-265. The sequence goes on from JBDSIO010000471.1 coordinate 3,414, forward strand.
GATCAGACGCAGTCGTTCCGGATCGAGGGAGCAGGTGGTGAAGCCTTTGAGCTCGCTGCGGTAGGGCTCCAAGGGATGGCCGGACAGATAGAGGCCCAGAACCTCTTTCTCCTTTTCCAGCATTTCATTGTAGGGCCAAGGATCGACGTTGGGCAACGGCGGTTCGCCCGTGTCCATGGAGTTTCCCGGGATGGTTCCGCCGGAGGGCGCGCTTCCCATATCGAAGAGCGAGACCTGGCCAACGGAACGATCCTGCTGGAACGACGAAGCATAGGCCAGGGCCGTTTCCACGGCGGCGAACTGCTGGGCGCGGTTGCCGGGAATATCATCCGGCAGGGCGCCGCCCAGGATCAGGGATTCCAGGGCGCGGCGGTTCAGATATTGGGAGTCGATGCGCTTGCACAGATCGAAGACGGATTTGAAGGGGCCGTTGGCGTCGCGTTCCTTGACCATGAATTCCACCGCCGAGAGGCCCACGTTCTTTATGCCGCCAAGGCCGTAGACGATCTTGCCGTCCTTTTCCGTGTATTTGGCCAGGCTCACGTTCACGTTTGGGAAGGTCACCTCGATGCCCATGGACTTGCAATCGTTGAGCAGGATCACGAGCCGCGTGGTGTCGTGCATTTCCGAGTTCATATTCGCGGCCATGAACTGGGCGGGATAATGGGCCTTGAGATACGCGGTCTGGTAGGCGACGGTGGCGTAGGCGGCGGAGTGGGATTTGTTGAAGGCGTAGCTGGAGAAGGGCACCAGCACTTCCCAGATGCGTTCGGCCAGCTTCGGATCGTACCCGCGCTCCCTGGCGCCGCCCACGAATTTGGGCTTCAGGTCGTCCATCTTCTTCAGATCCTTCTTGGCCATGGCGCGTCGCAGGAGATCGGCGCCGCCGAGGGAGAAACCGGACAGGACCTGGGCTATCTGCATCACCTGCTCCTGGTACACGATCACGCCGTAGGTCTCGGATAGGATGGGTTCCAGGTTCTTGTGGTAGCAGTCCACGGCCTCGCGGCCGTTCTTGCGCGCGATGTACTCGGGGATGTATTCCATCGGTCCCGGGCGGTACAAGGCGTTCATGGCGATCAAATCCTCTATGACGTTCGGCTTGAGCTTGCGCAGGTAATCCTGCATGCCGCCGGACTCGAACTGGAATACCCCCACCGTCAGGCCCTTGCCCAACATCTGGAAGGTGGCCTTGTCGGTCTCGGGGAGCTTGAGGGGATCGATCTTGAGGCCCGTAGAGGCTTCCACTTGGGTAAGGCAGTCCAGGATCACGGAAAGGTTGCGCAAACCCAGGAAGTCCATTTTGAGCAAGCCGATGTCCTCCGAGTACGTCTTGTCGTACTGGATCATCACCTGGTCGGAGCCTGGCTGCTTGAACAGGGGAGCGAAATTGACGATGGCCTTGGGGGCGATGATGACCGCGGCGGCGTGCATGCCGGCCTGTCGAACCAGCCCTTCCAGCTTGAGGGCGATCATCTTGAGGTTCTCGAGACCGGGCTCGCTTTCCATCTCCTTCTTGAGGTCGGGCGACTCGGCGAGGGCGGTTTCCAGATCGGCGAAGGGATTGAAGGCGGGGAAGAGCTTGCAGATCTGGTTCAGGCGCTGGGCTTCGAACCCCATCACACGGCCTACGTCGCGGAGCACCATCTTGGCCTTCATGCGGCCATAGGTCACTATCTGGGACACGGAATCGGTGCCGTACTTGTCCACCACGTACTGGATGACTTCCTGGCGGCCGCTGTCCGAGAAGTCGGTGTCGATATCGGGCATGGAAACGCGCTCGGGATTAAGGAAGCGCTCGAACAGCAGTTTGTACCGGATCGGATCCACGTCGGTGATGCCCACGGCGTACGACACCAGGGATCCCACCGCGGATCCGCGTCCCGGACCGACGGGAATGCCCTTGGCGCGGGCGGCGTTGCAGAAATCCTGCACGATGAGCATGTAGCCCGCGACCTTCATGTTCTGCATCACCTTGAGTTCGAACTCCAGGCGATCGTTAAGCGATTTCACCCGTTCCGAACCGGCCTGCGCGGGATCGGAGGCTTCGGGATAGCGCGCCGCCAGGCCTTCGCGAGCCAGATGCGCCAGGTATTCGTCCGGATCGGTGAAGCCTTCCGGGATGGGGAACTGGGGATGGTGCAGTTCGCCGAACTTTATGGAGACGTTGCACTGCTCGGCGATGCGCACGGTGTTGGCGAGCGCGTCCGGGTAGCTGCCGAAGAGCATGGCCATTTCCGCGCCGGAGCGCAGGTAATATTGGTCGGAGTTGAATTTCGGACGGTTGGCGTCCTTGAATTTGTGGCCGCCTTCGATGCATAGCATCACCTCGTGGGCCACGGCGTCGGGCCGTTCCAGGTAATGCACGTCGTTCACGGCCACGAGCTTCCAGCCTTCGGCCTTGTGCAGTTCCAGGAACCGCTTGTTGATCGTCTCTTCTTCCGCCATCCCGTGGGACTGCAGGCAGAGATAGACGTTCTCCTTGCCGAAGAAGGCGGCGTAGGCTTCCAGGATCTCCCGGGCCTTCTTCTCATTGCCCTTCAGCAGGTAGTATCCCACCTCGCCCTGATGGTTTGAGGTGAGGCAGATGAGCCCTTCGGAGCGGCCGCGCAGGGAATCGTGATCGATTCGGGGCTTCTGGAAGAAACCGTCCATGTAACCGTCCGAACAGATGCGCATCAGGTTCTTGTAGCCGGCGTCGGTGGCCGCGATCAGGATCAGCTTGTGGTGGATGGGCTGGTTCTGGGGGTAGACCTGATTCTTGCGGTTGTCCGGCGCCACGTACAGGTCGCACCCGATCAAGGCTTTGATGCCGTTCTTCTTCGCCGCCATGTGGAATTCCAGCATGCCGAACATGTTGCCATGGTCGGTCAGGGCGATGGCGGTTTGCTTGAGTTCGATGGACTTCTTCACCAGCCCGGAAATGCGGGCCGACGATTGCAGCATGGAGTATTCCGAATGGGTGTGGAGATGGACGAACGGGACCGGTTCCATGCGCCTATTCTGCGATCCGCAGGGCCTTGGCCTGTTCCAGGACGTATTCGTTGCGGTGGCCGGAATCGAGTTCGATGCCGATGAATTTGATCGGATCCTTGTGCTTGAGCAGCAGCAGCGGCTTGAGCGAGATGCGCTTCATGAGCGGGGCCGAATAGCTGAATTCGATCTTCTTCCCTCCCGCGATGGCGGTTTCCAGGGTTTCGATCCGCTCCCTCATCTCCTGCTCTCGCATGGATTTGCCGTCCTTGTCGGTTTTCTCCTGCGGCGGCGCGCGCAGCGATCCGGGAGATTCGCGGTAGGCGGGCGGGCCGATTTCGGGCCGCGGCAGTTCCCAGGCGCTGCCGGCGCCGGTCAGCGAGACGGGCGCCAGCTCCAGGATGCGGCGCGAGTCTTCGCCGGGCACCAGTCCGAAATGCTGGAGCAGTTCCTTTACCTGCGGTTTGTTGTGGCGGTTGAGCACGAATCCGTAGCCCGGGATCACCTCCGTGATCATTTCCAGGAATTGCGGGATCTCTTGCAACTCCCCGAAGCGCACCGGATCCGAAACTTTCAGGAGAAGCGTGTCCATAAACAGTGTCGAAGCGTAGGTGGAGGCCCACTCCAGCAACGTCTGGCGAGCGGGGCCGTCGAATGCCAGCCATACGAGCAGTTCCTTGAACTCCTCCATGGCCAGTCCCGCTTGCAGGCCCTGGATTACCGATTCCTTGCTGAAACGGTAGCGGCCCATGAACTCATCGTTGCTCTTGTGGCCGACCAACTCCAGGCGGTACTGCCAACTGAGCGGCGAATCCAGGGGAACCAGGCTTTCCATGTTCGGAAGGCTGATGGGGCGGGTGGGATGGCCGGTGTTGCCTATCTCATCTGCGCCGGGTTCGACCCTGGGCGTTGCTTCATCCTCGGGATAGGCGGGCAGGCGGGAGGCCAGAAAGGCGATGGCGGCTCGCTCGGGACGCACCCAGGCGATGCGACCCTTGGACATTCCGAAGTCGACCAGCCCCAGCAGCCAGAGTTCCTGCAAGGACTTGGGCAGGTTCTCCCAGGTGAAGGACGCCTTGGGATCGTGGTAGCCCTTGCGTTGCGGCCCGGAATAGATCCACATGATGTTGGCCCACGGGGATACGCGTCCAGCGGCCGGTTCCGCTGGCAGTCCCGCCAATGACTTCAGGGTATGGGCCATGCCGTGCATGCGCGACTCCATCCACCATTCCGAGACCTTGAGCCAGGCTTCGCGGCGCTCGCCTCGCAATAAGGCCTTACCGTCGGAGGAAAGATGCAACAGGCCGTCTTCCTGTTGGACCAGCGACGCTCCCACCGCGAAGTGGAGCAGGAATTGCACTTCTTCGGATGGCAGCGCCGTCGAGAGGCGTTCGCCGAAGGTGAAACGAGCCGCGAGCTCCTGAGCGTCCTTGCGGTGCATCTCTCCATTCTGGGTGATCTTGACCGCGCCGAGAGCCACCTGGCAAAGAAAGTGGCAGAGATGGGCGGAGAGGAAATTCCGGAACGAGATCCAGCTTGCGGAATCCGCTCCGACGCCGGTTTGCCCGGCGATTTCCCCAGGCTTTTCCCCGGACTTTTCCCCGGAAGAGGCGGCGGGCCCGCTCAGCCATTGATCCGCGAGCACGGCGGGCAGAACGCGATCCGCGAGTTCGCGGAAACCGTGGAAGCTGCGCCCTTTGTCCCCTTCGCGGGAGAAAATCAACAATTCCTGCTCCAGCTTGCCGAGGAGCATGAGCGACTGGGAAGGGGGGAAGCCTTCCATGCTTCCCAAAAGCTCGCTTTCGGCAGCCCCCCGTTCTTCGGAGGCGTAAATCAAGGCGATGAGATGCCGCCCCTGTATGTCCGCCGTCTTCAAAGAGTCGGCGATCCGATCGGTTTTGATCGCCCAATCGTAGACCAATTGGACGACCTTGGTCGCCTGCATCAAACCCTCGCCCGGCTGATCCCGGCGATGAAGCTTGATGACAAAGGATTTTGGGGCTGCTGTCAGGAATTCAAGGAGGGAATGCAAATCCAGTCACCCGATTCGTAAAAAGTGGAAGAGGGTAAATATAACTCCCGGTAGCCGCGCGGCTCCCCCTCCTCTTTGCTTTAAGATCCCGGTCAGATTCTGCGGATGGTCAAAGGATGACCCGGCCTTGATCCCAAAAATCCATTATATTTATTGGGATATCGGCAAAAACAGGGTCTGGCGTGCATTGGGCCGGTCAGTTCCAAGTGGCCCTGCAATTGCTTTATAAAACGCTGGATACTAACTCTGTGTATAGCATGAATCCGCAGTTCTTAAAGGCCGCCGCCTCAATGCGCCGTATAAACCGGTCTGAATCCTTATTTCTAGCGTTTTTCAGCATTGTCCTGGCCCTTTGCGCGTCTCCAGCCTTGGCCCTGTTCACAAAATCATCCATCACCGCATTTCCCGTGCCCGACGATCGGATCAAAATCGACGGCACTCCGGATACGATTTGGAAGGCTATCGCGGCGCGAAATGGCTATACGACCCTGTCTTTCCAGGATTACTCAAAGCTGGTGCTGCTGAACTCGGACAAGGTGCGGAACGACGATCCCGCCAAATATGTCTCGCCGGCGCCTGCCGGCTACATTACCATGATGGCTGCATACGATTCCAAAGCCCTGTATTTCTATTTCCAGGTGAAGACGGACACGGTGTTCAAATCCACCGACCTGTGCACGTCGGACAAGGTCTGGAAGGCCAATGCCCCGGTGGTCTTCCTCGATCCATCCCCCTGGGACCGGGATACCGCCGTGTACCGTTCCTATTTCTCCGCCGATGCCAGCGGTCTGATCTTCGGCACCTCGCCCAAAAGCATCCAGATTGCCAAGCCGACCTACGACAAAGACCTGCGCATTCCGTATTTCCGCAACCGCGCCACCGGGGACAAGTTCCAGATTCCCGCCACGTTACCAACCGGCATCCTGGCTTCAGCCATGCGCAACAGCACGGACTCCACTAGGATTTCCGTCGAAATGAGGATCCCCTTTTGGGGCGGATCGAACTCGGCCTTCCAGCCGGGCAAATCCATGTTCATCTCCTGGGGATTCAACCTGTACCCGGATTCGCTTTGGGGGAACTGCGACGGCTCTCCCTTGGCATACAGGTGGGCCAAGGACACGCTCAGCTATGAGGGCGCGGCCAACAAGCCGCCAGGTTGGCGCTCCGGGGACACCATCCACTACGATCCCCTGCGTTCCTGGGATGGCTGGGGTGAGTTCATGCTGGCGAACATGCAGGACCTTGATCCCAAGGGTTGCTACTTCGAAAAACCCGATTCCTGGAACATCACGGATTGGCGGAACTCGGGATGCGGATACGCCGCGACTACAGGCATCTCCAAATCCAAAGCGGGCTCCTGGGGCCGCGCAACGGGGGCGGCGGTTCGCGCCTCGCACGACGCGCAGGGAAGGCCGGCCGATGCGCGGACGCGGATGTTCATCTTCCCTTGGTCGGGAGGACCGGAGCGGTAACACGCCGGCTACTGCCGATCGGCGCGGGATTGGGGATGCCGGAAACGGGGAAACGAAAAGGCCGGTCTCGCAGGAGACCGGCCTTTTATTCAGGTGAGCGGGGTGAACCGGCGCGCGGCCGATTGCCTTACATCGGATTGTCGCGCTTCCCGCTGTTGTCGTATTCGATGCCGATGGTGCCGACCGGGCAGCCTTCCGCAGCTTCGACGATTTCATCGGTGAGTTCCAACTTGGCGCCCGACTTAACGATCATCTTTTCGGGAACCTCGAACACTTCAGGGCAGGTTGCCTCGCAGGCGCCGCACATGGTGCATTCGTTTTCGCTTTCGTCCAACCATACCTTGGTAACTGCCATGACCTGAAACTCCCGTGCTTCTGGGGATATCTTACATCCCGGTTGCCGATTTGGCGAAAGAAAGCACTTTAAAAATGTTAGCTGAAATGATAGCCGACTTACGGAATAGAAGATACTAGGGCTCCGGGGCTTTTGCAAGAGCCGCCCACGGGCCTAACTCAGGCCCCGGCCGCGACTTATTTCCCTTGCCGCACGGAAAGCCTCCTTTGGAGGACTGAAAGCGTTCTGCAAAGGAACCAGGGCGGCTACAAAGCACCTCCCCTCCTTGCTATTTTTGAGACAGCATGCAAAATCAAGAAATCCAAGTCGGAATCCTGGGAGCCACGGGCTTTACGGGATGGGAGCTGGTCGGCCTGCTCCTCCGCCATCCCCGGGCGAAAATCGCCTGGCTCAGCTCCGAATCCCAGCCCGGTACGGCCTACGGCAAAGTCTATCCCCAATTTCTTGCGCGACTCGATCCCGCGGTGGAGAAACTGCGCAGTTTCGAAGCGGTGAAGGGCACGCGGCCCGACGTGGTGTTTTCCTGCCTGCCCCACGGGGCTTCGGCGGAATGCGCCGCGCCCTTTCTGGCCAACGGCACGACCATCGTGATCGACCTGTCCGCCGACTTTCGCCTCAAGGACGCCAAAGTCTATAGCGAAGTCTACGCCCACACCCATCCCATGCCCGAGCGCCTGGCGGAGAGCTGCTACGGCCTCAGCGAAGTGCATGGCGGGAAAATCAAGGGCGCCCGGCTCATCGCGAATCCGGGATGTTACCCCACCTCGGCCCTGCTGCCCCTTTTTCCGTTGATCCGGGAAGGCATCGTCTCGCCGGATGGGATCATCATCGACGCGAAATCCGGGGTTTCCGGCGCCGGCAAAAAGGCCACCGAAACCACGCATTACGTGATGGCGAACGAGAGCGTGGCCGCGTACGGGGTGGGCGACAAGCACCGTCACCGCTGGGAGATCCAGGAACAGCTTTCCGAGGCCGCGGGCCGCAAGGTCGAGTTGCTCTTCACCGCGCATCTCATTCCCATGGAGAGGGGCATACTTTCCACCATCTATTGCGACCTGAAGGACGGCCAGACGGCCGCCACCGCCGAGGCCTGCCTGCGCGCGAAATACGATGGCTCCGATTTCGTCCGCGTCCGGGAGGATTTCCCGCGCACGGGAGACGTCAAGCATTCGAACTTCTGCCATATGAAAGTCTACCAGCCCGCGGGCGGGCGCAAGCTTATCATCGTGTCCGTGATCGACAACATGGTGAAAGGCGCGTCCGGCCAGGCCTTGCAAAACATGAACCTGGCCCTCGGCTTTCCCGCCGCCCTCGGGCTCGCGTAAGGCTTTCCGCCCGGCCATGACCACAGCTTCCCTCCGTCCCATCGTGATCAAAATCGGCGGGTCCATGATGGACGATGAATCCGCCTTGAATGCCCTTTGTTCGGCCCTGGCCGCCCTTGCGGGCCTGCGCCGAGCTTCCTCCGCAGTGAACCCCCGGCAAATCGCGCCCTTGGTGCTTGTGCATGGCGGCGGCAAGGACATCAACCGCCATCTGGCCTGGCTGCAAGAGGAACCGGTTTTCCGCGACGGCCTGCGTGTGACCGGCGCTGCCGCGATGAAAGTCGTGGAAATGACCTTGAGCGGCTTCGTGAACAAGAAGCTGGTCGGCCTGTTGAACGCCCAGGGCGCCGCCGCCGCCGGCATCAGCGGCGTGGACGGACCGACCCTGATTTGCGAGCGGATTTCCGAAGCCCTGGGCCAGGTGGGCCGCGTGGTCGCGGTGCGCGCGGGACTGGTGGACGCCTTGCTCGCGGGAGGATTCCTACCCGTCGTTTCGCCCATTTCCGTGGACGCGGCCTACGCCCATTACAACGTAAACGCTGACGATGCGGCTTCGGCCCTGGCCGCTGGCCTGCGCGCGGAAAAACTGATCTTCGTCTCCGACGTGGAAGGCGTGCGCGGCGCCGACGGCGTGCGCATCCCGGAACTGGACGGCCCCGCCATTGAAAAGCTGATCGCGGACGGGACCGCTTCGGGCGGCATGATCCCGAAACTCAACTCCTGCCAGGCCGCCCTAGCCGCCGGCATCGGCCAAGTGCATATCTGCGGCTGGGCTGGACCGGACCGATTTGCGGAGCAGGTTCGCGGGGTAGGGAATACTGGGACGATTATTCGTTAGCGCCAAAAGAGAGAAGGCAAAAGGAAAAATGAAAAATGAAAAATGAAAAGTGGAAGAGGGCGCGGGCCGTATCTTCTCCGTAATTTTGCACTTTTCATTTTTCACTTTTCATTTTGAATTCTATCCCATGAGACCCACATGAACGACCACCTTCTCAACAATTACGGTCCCCGCGACCTTACCATCGCCCGGGGCAAAGGCAGCTGGGTGTGGGATGCGCAGGGCAACCAGTACCTGGATTGCGTTTCCGGCGTGGCCGTGAACGCCTTCGGCCACGGGTACGCGCCCGTCCTGGCGGCGATCCGGGGGCAACTTGAATGTTACCTGCACGCCAGCAACCTGTACCTGATGGAACCGCAATTGCGGCTGGCTGCGGAGCTGTGCGCGGCCATGGGCATGGACAAGGCCTTCTTCTGCAACAGCGGAACGGAAGCCAACGAAGGCGCCATCAAGTTCGCCCGTCGTCATTGCCTGGAAAAGCAGGAACAGGGCAAGCCGCCGAAGACGGGCATCCTTTCCTTTTCGTCCTCGTTCCACGGACGCACCTATGCGTCGATGGCCGCCACCGGCCAGGACAAGATCCGCAACGGATTCGGTCCGCTTCCTGAGGGCTTCCGGGTGTTGCCCGTGAACGATCCCGCCGCCTTGCGCGCCGCGGTCGCGCCGGACACGGCCGCCATCATATTCGAGCCCATTCTGGCCGAAGGCGGCATCATCTCCGTTTCCACCGAACTGGCCGCCGCCCTAAAGGAGGCGCAGGCGAACGGCGCGCTTCTGATAGCGGACGAGATCCAGACCGGCCTAGGCCGAACGGGCGAGATGCTCGCATCGCGCGCGCTCGGCCTCGATCCCGATCTCGTGACCCTGGCCAAACCCCTCGGCGGCGGCCTGCCACTCGGCGCCGTCTTGTTGCGCGCGGAGATTGCGGCGTCCATCCATGTCGGAGACCACGGATCCACTTTCGGGGGCAATCCCGTGGCCTGCGTGGCGGGGTCTGCCGTGCTGGCGGGCCTGCAAGCGCCCGGTTTTTTGGCAGGGGTGCGGGCCCGTGCGCACATTTTGCACGCGGCGCTAAAAGCATTGATTCAACGCAAATCCGCCCTGGGCATCGAGTGCGGACCGGTTTTGGGGAAGGGCTTCCTGACCGGGTTCCGCTTTGGCGGGGATCTTGGAGTTCTACAGAAGGCCTGCCGGGCCAACGGACTTTTGGTGCACCGCGCGGGCACGGACGTCATCCGCCTATTGCCACCGTTGAACGTTTCCGAATCGGAAATCGAGGCCCTGATTGACCGCCTGGACCGCTCCATGGTAGGATAAGGAGTCACCTCCACCGTCCAAGGGTTTTGTGGCGTCCAAGCTTTTCAAAAAAATCATTCGCGCCTATGCCGCAGGGGAGATCATCTTCACCGAAGGCTCCGATGCGGACGGCATCTACAGCGTCCAGACCGGACGCGTCTCCGTCTTCAAGACCAAAGCCACCCCCCAAGGACCGGTCGACATCGAACTTGTCCAGCTAGGGGCCGGGAGCATGTTCGGCGAAATGGGCATGCTCGACCAGACCAAGCGCGACGCCTCGGTCAAGGCCATCGACTTCACCGAGGTCCTCATCATTACCAAGGATATGTTCGAAACCCAGCTGGCCCAGTTGCCCAGCTGGATCGTGAACTTCATCAAAATCCTCATCAGCCGTCTGCGCATCACCAATGAAAAGCTGACGGCGGCGGTGCAAATGCTTGAGGCGAACGGGCTGAAGTTGGAAGACAAAGCTGGGGGAGCGCCGAAGGGCGGTGAGAAAAACGCGGGGGAGAAAGCGGTGGGACCAGTAGGGCCGGTGGTTTGATTTGGCTTCACGTGGGGAGTCGGAAGTCGGGACTCGGGGCTCGGGGGTAAGATTCGTTAGTTCCTCTTCTGGTCGCAAAGACTGCTCGCAAAGCCTGGTCGCAAAGAAAAAACACATTCTTGAGCCAACAGTGAGGCGGCAACGATTGCCCTGCCGTTTGACCCTGCCGCCCATCCGATTTTTCTTGCTCGCGACTCCCGACCCCCGACTCCCGAGGTGATGTCGCCAAGGTTGCTCCCTGTATTTCACCCGCTCCACTTCGGGTCCCGCGAGTCTTTGTCTGCCCCAAATACTACATTTGACCCCTGAAACAAAGCGTTCGGGCGGTTCCCGGCCGCGATGAAAGGGCCCATGGCGAAGAAGAACGCGAAAAGCGGTGCGGCGAAAGCGCCTCCGCAAAAAACTGCGCAAAAAACTGCACAAAAAACCGGGGAAAAGACTGCGAACAAGAGCGGCGGCAAGCCGAAGGTGGTGTTGGCCTATTCCGGGGGCCTGGACACCTCCGTGATTATTCCCTGGTTGATTGAGAATTACGACGTGGACGTGATCGCTTACGCCGCCGATATCGGCCAGGGCAAGATTGAAACCGATCCGCTCGTCGAAAAGGCTCTCAAGACCGGGGCATCCAAGTGCTATGTGCTGGATCTTAAGAAGGAATTCCTGGAAGAGTACGCCTGGCCGGTGCTGAAGGCCGGCGCCAAGTATGAGGGCCAGTACCTGCTGGGCACGTCGATGGCGCGGCCGTTGATCGCCAAGCATCAGGTGCTGATCGCGGAAAAGGAAGGCGCCTACGCCGTGTCCCACGGCGCCACCGGCAAGGGCAACGATCAGGTCCGCTTCGAGCTGACTTACATGGCCATGAACCCGCGCCTCAAGATCATCGCGCCCTGGAAGGATCCCCTGTGGAAAATCCGCTCCCGCGAGGATGCCATCGAATACGCCGAAGCGCGCAACATTCCGCTCACGGTGTCGAAGAAGAAGATCTATTCCGAGGACGGCAACCTGTGGCACCTGTCCCATGAGGGCGGCGTGCTGGAGCATCCGGAACAGGAACACCAATACGACATGCTACGCTGGACCAAGACCCCGGAGAAGGCGCCGAACAAGCCCGGCTACGTGAAGGTGGAGTTCCACAAGGGCATTCCCGTGGGCTTGGACGGCAAGAAACTCGGTGCGGTGGAACTGCTCGAGAAGCTGAATGCCCTGGGCGGCGAGCACGGTTGCGGCCTGGTCGACATCGTGGAGAATCGCCTGGTGGGTATGAAGTCCCGCGGCGTGTACGAGACCCCTGGAGGTTCGATCCTCTATCGGGCGCATGAATTCCTGGAACAGTTGACCCTGGATCGCGACACCTTGCTGTACAAGCAGGCCGTGGGGCAGAAGTATGCGCAAATGGTATACGATGGCCTGTGGTTCACGCCCCTGCGGCAGGCCCTGGATTCGTTCATCGACAAGACCCAGGAAGTGGTGACCGGTACCGTGACCCTGAAGCTCTACAAGGGCAACCTGATCCTGGCTGGCATGGAGAGCCCTTTCTCCCTGTATGATCCCGGCCTGGGCGGCTTTTCGGACGTGGATACCTACAATCAGCAGGACGCGACCGGGTTCATCAAATGCCTGGGCCTGCCCTTGAAGATGCGGGCCTTGCTGCTGGGCAAGAAGAGCAACGTCAGGATCTGATGCTCATGGCCGGGGTGCAGTAACATGGCGGTTGCGGCAGGCGCTCCTCTTCCCTCGGTGGGGGTCATCCTCCCCGCGGGCGGCAAGGGCCTACGCGCCGGCAGCGCCGAACCCAAGCAATTCCTCCATTTGCGTCCGGGCCGCACCATGCTGTCCTACGCGGTTGCGGCCTTCAGCCGTTTGGATTGCGTCAAATCCATCGCCCTGGTGCTGCCGCGCGAACGCATGGCCGCCTTTGCCGGCCTAGCCGAAACGCATCCCAAGCTCATTTTGACGGAAGGGGGCGCCGAGCGGTGGATGTCGGTCCGCAACGGATACCAGGTCCTGGATCGGCAACTGCCTTACGTGCTCGTCCATGACGTGGCACGGCCCTTTGTTTCCGATGCCGTGATCCGGCGTTGCCTGGCCGCCTTGGATCCGGATTCGTGCGTCATCGCCGCCTTGCCGGCCTCGGATACGATCAAGCGGATATCCGGCGATGTGGTGCAGCAGACCCTCGATCGCGACCATTTGATTCTCGTGCAGACCCCGCAGGTGTTCCCCCGTTCGGTGCTGGACGCCGTCTACGCCTTGGCCGGGAACGGCCCGTCGCCTTCCATCGGCATCCCCACCGACGAGGCCATGATGGCCGAGCGGGCGGGCTATGCGGTGCGTTGGGTGCGGGGCGCGGACGCCAACCGCAAGATCACGGGCGCGGCGGATCTGGATTGGGCGGAATGGATGGCGGAGCGCCTGGACGCCGGGGAAACGCTTCCGGACGC
>JBDSIO010000472.1:0-14637 GCA_039917895.1 Fibrobacteria bacterium
TGATCGCTTTTTATGCCTTCGACCTCCCCTTTTGCGGGGGCAGGGATCTCACGGCATGCAGCCTGCTCGATCGCAAAGCTCTGCTGCGGAAGCTCATTCCGGAAGCATCGTCCGCCGGCAGTGCTAACCTGCGTTTTTCCGAGCACTTCGAAGGTCGGGGAAAGGACGTGTTCGAGCAAGCGGTCCGCCTGGGCTTTGAAGGGATGTTGGCCAAGCTCAAGAACGGCCCTTACCGCCAAGGCCGCAGCGCCGATTGGCTTAAGGTCAAAAGCAAAGCGCGGCAGGAGGTTGTCATCGGCGGTTACACCCGTGCGCGCGGTTCGCGTTCCGGGTTCGGATCCCTGGTGGCCGGGTTGTACCGCGGCGGCAAGTTCATCTTCGCCGGCCACGTCGGGGGCGGTTTTAACGAAAAGCTGCTGAAGGAAGTTCTCGGTTTCATGGAGCCGCTCAAAACGGCCGTCTGCCCTTTTGAGGAGGTTCCCAAAACCAACGATAAGGCGCAATGGATCAAGCCGGAACTCGTGGCCGAAGTCGAGTTCGCGGAGTGGACCGATGACGGCAGGATGCGCCATCCGGTTTTCCTGGGCCTACGGCCGGACAAGGATCCTGAGGCCTGCGTGCGTGAGCGCGCGGGCCACGCCGAGGACCTGGTCGCGGAGGCCGGTATTGCCGAGGATCGGGCTCCGGCGAAACGGGGAAAGGTTGGAAGCATGGGCGGTGCCGGGCCCGTGGTCACGCATCCGGAAAAAATCCTGTGGCCGGGGGAAGGTTATACCAAGGCCGATCTGATTGGGTATTATCGAGCCATCGCGCCCGTGCTGCTGCCGCACCTGAAGGATCGGCCGTTGATCCTGAAGCGCTATCCCAACGGTATCGAATCACCTCCATTCTACCAGCATGACGTCCAAAGCGCGCCGCCCTTCGTCAAGACCATTCCTGTCAAGGAGTCGGACGGATCGGTCATCCATTACGTCCTGTGCCAGAATGAGGCGACCCTGGTCTGGTTGGCCAACATGGGCGTCATCCCGCAAAACCCCTGGCTTTCCCGCCATCCCCGGCTATCCCGACCGGATTGGATCGTTTTCGACCTCGATCCCCAGGAAGTCGCCTTTCCTGAAGTCTGTTCCCTGGCCCTCTACCTGAAGGAAATCCTCGACGGCCTGGGCCTGAAGGCCTTTCCGAAAACTTCGGGGTCGCGCGGCATCCATATCTATGTTCCCCTCAAGCCTGCCTACGACTTTTCCCAATCCCTGGATTTCGCGCAACTGGTCGCCGCCTACGCGGAACGGCAACGGCCCGACGCCTTCACCGTGGAGCGGTCGCTCAAAATCCGGAAACGCGATCGTATCTACCTGGACTGCATGCAGAATTCCGAAGGCAAGTCCGTGGCCTCGGTGTATTCGGCGCGGGAAAAACCGGGAGCCACAGTGAGCGCGCCCCTCGAATGGCCGGAATTGAAAAAGCAACTCCGTATGGCGGATTTCGACATCCGCACCATGCCCAAGCGCGTCGCTAAGAAGGGCGATCTTTTTGCCGATACGCTGAAGGCGGGGAATGCCCTGGAAGGGGCGTTGAAGAAACTGGAGAAGCTGCTTTAGGCCTTTCCGCTGGGTGCGGCGGATGCTGTCCTGCAGGATTTCCGTAATCAAAGCCGGCGCCCGCGTATTTCCTATTTTCATGGAAACCCATGGCCGGCAGCAAGCCTCCTCCGCATCCCATCACCTCCGCGGCCAGCGTGGTGCGCCTCTATGTCCTGCTACTCCGCGAGCCGCGCCTTCGCAGGCCTTACCTGCGCCTGCTTCGCACCATCTTCCGCACCTATTTCCTCCCGCAATTCCGGCGCAAGCCCGGCCACGTCAAGGTCCGCCTGGACCTGGCTCTCGACGCTTTGGTCCCCTTCGATCCCACGTGGCTTCCATGTTACCTCGGGTTCGTGCGCCTGTGGGTAGGATCACTCGGATGGCTGCACAGGCGTTTCGGCGATCGCGCCTTACCGGAGATGGTGGGCTTCGTCGCCGGGCTGGAGCGATTGTTCCTCGAGGCGTCGCGGATCTTCTCCGTCCACGATTCCACCCTGTCCTCCCGTCCGGGGCCGCACGCCCATCCGGATTCCCTCGTCATCCATCTGACCGATCGGAATTCCTTCTGTTTCCCTTCCCTGCATGTCATGATCGTGCGATTCAACGCACGGTGGTTGGCCGGCGCCTTGGACCGGCTGGGAGGCCCGGATGGGCCGTTCGCAGCGGAGAAATCGTTTCTGGAAGAGCGGTCCGCCCGCATCATCGAGTCCATCATCCACGTCAAGCAGCATAGTCTAAGCGATATACCCGCCGGCCTGTTCTTGCTGCATGCGGCGGGGGTATCCGGCGCGTACGCGCCCCTGGCCGGGAAGGGGGAAGCGGCCGGGTTGGCAGCGACCCTGGCCGACGACTATAAATTCATGGAAAGCCTCTTCAGGGCCCCGGAACAGGCGGATTGCGGCGAGTCCATCCGGGCTTTCATGCAGGACATGTATCTGCGGCTGCATGGATCCAGGTCCGCCGGAAAAGCGGCCCATGAAGTCCTGTTGGAGTTTTTGGGCGATTACGAACGGGAGGTGGGCGTTCCTTTGCATACTGGCGACTCCCGCAGGTAGGGTAACCGGACCCTTATCTCGGTGAAATCCTTGAATTCGACGTCAATGGCCGCACCGGTCCTCGCAAGGTTTGCCGTCTCCATCTCCGTCCATGTTCATGCCGGGACAATTCCGCTGGTAGAACTCCGCCTCTTCGCACGATTCCATTTCGCTGCAATAGACCTTGCCCCGGCAAGCGAATACACCGGAGCTTTCCTGCCTTGAATCCCGCGGGGTCTCCGGTTTCTTCACAGTCGGCGGTACGCGTGCAGCCTCATTCCGCGCATCGAGGCTCTTTCGGATTTCCTCCTGGGATGGATCCAGGAAGGGATTGCCCATCTCGGTCGGTTCCAGGGGCGGGAATTGCGCAGCCGTATCGGTTGGACCCGCCTTCGCCGGTTTGTCGAAATATTCGGCCGGGTGGATTTTGGAACAACGATGGAATCCGTAGAATACGAAGATGGCCAGGAAAGCGAAGGAAATGGCTTTGTTCATGCGGGACCGCGGACGCAGGGGTTGCGGAAGCGTTACTCCATCTTCATGATTTCGCCGAACACTTCCTTGAGGATATCGGAGACGTTGGCGGCGAGTCCCTGCACGTAGCCGAACGGATCGCGGCGGATGTCTTTCTCCTCCTCGCCCACCAGATAGAACAGCCCG
Organism: Fibrobacteria bacterium; assembly: GCA_039917895.1. Classification (GTDB taxonomy): domain Bacteria; phylum Fibrobacterota; class Fibrobacteria; order UBA11236; family UBA11236; genus Chersky-265. The sequence continues at coordinate 3,275 of JBDSIO010000472.1, forward strand.
TACAGGGCTTTGTCCGTGGTCCACTTGCCCAGGCTTTCGGTCGCGATGGGCTGGTTATCCACGGCCTTCAATTTGTCCACCTGCAGGGAGGGCAGGGTCTTCACCACCGCGTTGTTGTTCCAAGAGGTCTGGAAAGCCAGCAGCTTCTGGTAGTTTGCGAGCACGGAGTTGTAACTATCGCGGAAGTCGGTCCAGTATTCGGTGAGCGGAACCTTGGTCAGGGTGGAGTCGACGATGGGGCTGTAGGCCGAGGACAAGGGCGAAAAGGTCTTGCCGTTCAGGTAGCCGGTGGCGGCCGTGCTGTCCGAACTATTCAGCAGGGATAGTCCGTCCCGGATGGTCATGTCTGTGATGGCGCTCTTGAAAATTGGGACCGAACGCGGGGCGGCCATTTCGGCGGCGCGGTTCATGTATTTGATCAGGGAATCGCTGAGGCCCTCCAGCTGGGTCACCTGGGTCAGCAAGGTTGAAGAGGCCGTCAGGTTGTTGGAGAACGTGTTCTTGTCGGAGGATCCCATGGTGAAGTTGACCGCGGTTTGCATGGCTTCGAGTTCGGACTTGAAGGGTTTGACGTAGGCGCCGACGGTCTCGGCCGTCGCAAGCGCCTGTTTGGCGTCTTCCGGCAGGAGGATTTTTATCACCCGGTGGGCGAAGTACCCGTTGAGCTGGGAGGCCACCGTGGAGCTGGAATCGATTCCGACCTTGAGCGCGGTCTTGAGTCCGAGCACCACTTTCTCGTCCAGCCCCAGGTCGCCATTGCTCGGGTCGAGCATCACGTCGTCCAGGGTGCAGGAATTCAGGGAAAGACCGGAGATGAAAATGCCGGCCGCGGCGGTGAGCGAAGCGAGGGTTGAGGGCTTTTGTGTCGATGCGGCGAAGTTGGTTTTCATATTAACTTTCTTATGGGAGATGTGCCTCCCGTCCATTTAAATAGCAAAGAAAAAAATCAAACCACAATCGATTCCAGCTTTTCCAGGAAGGCAGGGTCGATATCCGAGGCAATTCCCGGTTCCTCCCCGATTTCCAGATGGAACCCGCGGTACCGGGCGCCGCCGAGCACCGGATCCTCCAGCTGTCCCAGCAGGCAGGTGTCCAGATCGTAGAAGCGGAAATTCCCGTGGGACATGGCCAGGTGCACCTTGGCGGTAAGGGCCAGCCGGCTTTCCAGCATGCCCCCGAGCATGCAGGCGACGCCGCGCTCCCGGGCCGCGTCCGCGATGCGGATCGCTTCCAGGATGCCGCCCGACTTCGCGAGCTTGACGTTGATGAAGTCCACGGCCCCGGCTCCGATCAGGCGGATGGCATCGTGATGGTTGAACACGCTCTCATCGGCCATGATCGGGACCGGGGAGCGTCTCCGCAATTCCGGCAGCAGATAGTCGAAGTCGTGGTGAATGGGTTGTTCGCAGAACTGCAGGGCGAAGGGCGCCAGCGCTTCCAGCGTCGCCGTCGCGGTGTCGAAGTCCCAGCCCTGGTTCGCGTCCGCGCGCAAGGCGATCTCCGGTCCTGTCGCCGCGCGGATCAGCCGCACCCGTTCCACGTCCTCGGGCCCGTTTTTGCCCAACTTGATCTTCAGGGTCCTGGCGCCTTTGGCGATGGCCGCACGGGCCTTGTCCGCCATGAGTTCGGGCGGACCGATGCCCAGGGTCAGGTCGGTTTCGATCTCCTTGCGCGCTCCTCCGAGGAAACGGTAGAGGGGAACTCCCTGCGCTTTGGCGGCGAGATCGTGCATGGCCATGTCGAAAGCGCTCTTGATCGTGGTGTTGAAGGCGAGGCGCGTATGCAGGTCGCGCATGCGTCCGGGGATGTCCAGCGGATCCCTGCCCTTGAGCAAGGCGGCGAAATCCTTGGCCACCTCGAAACAGGTTCCTTGGGTCTCGCCCACCAGCATGGGGAAGGCCGAGCATTCGCCCATTCCCACCAGGCCCGAATCGGTATGCATGCGGATGAAGGTATTCTGCGCCGTGGTGGACACCTCCGTCGCTATCACGAAGGGCTCCATCGGGAGCGAAAGCTTGAAGATTTCGGTATGGGTTATTTTCACGGGATCCGCCTGCCTATCTTCAGTATCTTCCGGGTCCGTGAATTATACCCATTCCCTTGGTTGCCGTGGGCCGGGCAGCGACCCAATCGCGTTTGCGGGCAAGCTTTCCTATTTTTTCGTACCGTGCGCTCCTTACCGCCGAATTTCATCCCTGTCTTCTGCTTACCGGCTTTCCCATGCCGGATTTGATCGCGGAAGCGCGGCGGCATCTTCGCGACATCCTGGCCATCGCGTTCGAGCATCCGCCCGACGGCGTCGCGGTCGTCGTCTACGATTCGCGCAGCGTATTGTCCCGCATCTTGACGGAAGCCTACCGCATCAGCCTCCCCTCAGCCGCATTTCTCGATTTCGACTCCCTGCCTCCGGAATCCATCCTGTCCGCGTTCGCGCCCCTCCGAACCGGCGATCTGGTCGTGCTGGTCCAATCCGGAAATTTCCGTCTGGAAGCGTTCCGTTTGCGGGTGGAGCTCTTCAAGCGCGGCCTCAAGGTCATCGAACACCCCCATTTGGAACGCATGACCGGGGCGGAGGCCGCCTGGTACGTGGACTCCCTGGCTTACGATCCCTCCTATTATCGCGGGGTGGGGGGCGCGCTCCGGGAACGTATCGACGCGGCGCCAGGCGGGATCGTCGACAGCGGCGGGGAGCGACTGGTTTTTTCCGGTGCTTTCGAACCGGCCAAACTCAACGTCGGCGATTACCGGGGGATGAAGAACACCGGCGGACAGTTCCCTATCGGCGAGGTGTTCACCGAAGCCCGGGATCTGGAAGCCGTCAACGGCCGGGTGCGCATCTTCATCTTCGCCGACCTCGACTTCATGGTCAACCGGCCCGACCGGCCCATCACCCTCGTGGTTTCCCGGGGTCGGGTGGTGGACACGTTGGACTCCAGCCCGGATTTCGAAAAAGTCCTGGCGGCCATCCGCGCCGACGAGGGCGAAGTGTGGGTGCGGGAACTGGGATTCGGCATGAACCGGGCCTTCAACCGGGAGCGGGTTGTCAGGGACATCGGCACCCTGGAGCGCATGTGCGGCATCCACCTGTCCCTGGGCGCCAAGCATGCCATTTATAACAAGCCGGCGTTCAGCCGCCGCCATGGCCGCCACCATGTGGACGTTTTCGCGATCACGCAATCGGTATCCCTGGACGGATCCGATGTCTTCGGAGACGGCGAATGGATAGTCCGGTGATTTCCGGTAACGATTTCCTTTCCGGCCGAGTGACCGGATAGCCGTAAACGGTCTTGAACCGGTGGGGGACCTAGGCTGGGATCAAGGTATCAGGCCTTTGCGGAAAGCCTCCTTGATCAGGAATTCCGACCTGGACCACCCGTCCTTGACCCCTGCCGGGAAATCTCCCGAGAAATCCGTTTGCGGCGGCCCCTTTCCTTCCGCTTCGTTCTCTTTGGTTTTATTCTCCAGCATTCTCCCCAATATCCGCACCGCTTTCCCTTCCAAAGCCTTCACGAATCCTTTCGGCTTTTCGGCCGCGTCTTTCATTTCAAAATCATGCAACTCCGAACGGATCACCCCTTGGTATCCGCCGCCCCGGGCCTTGGCGTGCGTTTCCACATCCAGGCGGCCTTTCTCAACGGCCATGCCGGCGTAGGCCTCCAGAGCCGGGTTCATGGATTTCAGTTCCAGTCCCCGCATGCTGAAGTCCGCGTCGAAGGTGGGAACGGCGGCTTCGGGTTGCAGGTCGGTACGGAATTCAAATCGGCCCGATCCCATCAGAACGCCCTTCGCTTCCAGCCGGGAGTTCCGTGACGATTCGCCATCCCCATCCGCGCGGAAAAGATTCCGGGCCTGGATGTCGACGTCGTGGGCCTGCAATTCAACCGGAGGATTGGCCTCCGGATCATGGAAGCGGATTTCCCCGTCCCGGATAGTCAGGCGATCGACCCGGAACCAGGTCAGGCGATTGAGCAGCTTCGGCCAATCCGGGCGGCGCCGGGATTTGGTTCCTTTCGAGGACGGATCCAGATCGATGTCCAGCCGGGTTCCGAAAGACTCCATGTCCGTGGTGATGGGCCAGTTGAAAACCCCGGATATCCTGCTCCTGACCCGATCGGCCGTGAATAGCGGGCTGGAAAGCCCCCGCTTGCGGAGAGAGACGCCTTCCAGGTCATAGGAACCGGACAGGAGTTGGACGTCGACGTCTTCTACCCGCCATCCGTATCCTCCCTTGTCATCGGATTTCCCATTGATATGCCGGCCGATCCATGCGGGTAGCGCAGCGCGCAGGCCGAAGAGGGTTACGGCAACCAGGATTATGGCGTAAAGTCGGAGGGAACCGCGCGCAGGCAGCCCATGGGCAGGCGTCATCGATCCTCATCGATCCTTGGCGATGCCCTGTTCGTCCTTCGCCTCGTCCGTTGGGGTAAGATGTTGCAGATCGGCGATGGCGGGTCCGTTGACCACGTGGCCGCGGCAATCGAAACGGGAACCGTGAAGGGGGCAGTCCCAGGATCCTTCCGAGCCGTTCCAGGTCACGATGCCCTTGAGATGCGGGCACACCGCCGACATGCGGTGCAGAACGCCTTCCCGATCGCGGTAGGCGGCGACATGCTTCAGGCCATGCCGGATGACCGCTCCCGAACCGGGGGCGAGCCGCTTCTCGTCGAGCGTTTCGTCGCCCTTGATCCAGTCGGCGTATCTCAGCGCCGTCGTCAGGTTCCGCTTTCCGAATTCCCCCGCCGCCTTCAGCGTGATGCGGCCGGGATCGTAAAGGGATTCCCAAGGGTTGTATCGGCCCTTGATTAGATCCGGGATCAGCATGCCGGCGATGGTGCCGTGCGTCAGGCCGTTGCCGGAATCTCCCGTGGCGATGTAGACGTTCTTCTCTCCCGGGTTGCGGCCGATATAGGCCATGCCGTCGATGGTCTCGATGATCTGGCCCGACCATTGGGAATGAATGTCGCTCGCCTCCGGATACCTCGCCCGCAGCCATTGTTCCAGCGCCCCATAGCGGGCATCGTAATCCGCGGCCTGCCCGACCTTATGATCCTCGCCGCCGACCAACAGCAGATCCTGGCCCCGCACGTTGTCCGTGTCCTCGACGACGCGGACGTAATGGTAGGGATCGCCGGAATCCCAAAGCAAAGCCTTGGGCACCATGCCCGAAGGAATATTCGCCGCAATCACGTAGGTGCGGTAAGGTTCCAGTTTCGTATGCATCAGGAAACGATCGTTGATGGGAACATTGGTGGCCACCACCAGGGACTTGCAGCGGATCACGTATCCGGATTTCAGCGTGACCTGGGGATGCGCGCCGCCTTCGATTTCCGAAGCATGCGCGGTGAAAATCCGGCCGCCCTTGCGGACCACGGCTTCGGCCAACCCGGCCAGATAGCGTAGCGGATGGAATTGCGCCTGGTTCGGAAACTTCAGGGCCGGGCCCGTTTCGAAAGTGGGAATAGGCGCCCGGTCCACCGTTTCCGGGCGCAGGCCGGCGCGTTGGGCGGCCGCCTTCTCCTTCTCCAGAAAAGCGGGATCCTCATCCGGGGCGGGGAACAGGAAACCGGGTACCCGCTCAAAGGCGCAATCGATTCCCTCTCCGCTCACGATGGCTTCGATGCGATCGATCGCGGCGGTGTGGCTCCCCGCGATCCTGCGGGCCGCGTCACCGCCGTGCATGGCTTCCAGAACCTGGTAATGATCATCGACGGCGTTACAGAGGTGGGCAGAAGTCCTGCCGGTCTCGCCGCTGCCCACCGCCCCGTCATCGATCACGACGACGGATAAGCCTTCAGCCACCAAGGCATAGGCCGTGGTCAGTCCGGAAATCCCCCCGCCAATGATGCACACATCGGGAGAAAGTCCTTCGGGAGCGACGGGATATTTCGGGATGGCGGTGGAACTGGTCCAAATGGAGATTTTGGAACCTGAAGTGCTGTTTCGTTGACCTGAAATCATGGGGAATACCTCGGTGGGCCAGGGACCTTTTTTCGTTTTGCGTATGCCCTGAAACTCGCTTTCTGCCTGGGCCGGGGCAAGGAAGGCCGGTATTTGCTAGGTTTCCCGGTCACGGAACCGGAGTAACGCCATGCCTGACAAGAATTCCAAGGATAAAAAGCCGGAAACCGCCGACGGACCCTCCGCCTCGCCTTCCACGGAAGGGGTGCCCGAGAAAAAGGCGAAGAAGGAAAAAGTTTCCATCGATCCCGCCCAACGCAAAAAGGGCGGTTTCGATCGGTCCATTCTCAAGGGCAAAGCCCCTATCTTCCGGACCATGAAAAAGTCCGGGCGCTGAATACCTCTCCGAAAGGGGTGGCTGGATTCGGTTCCAACCGCAAGGGGTGGACGAAATCGGACCGGCGATTTCCTATTAATATCGCCAACACCCTTCATTAATATCACCCCGGCCCTTCGACGAAGTTGGATTTTTTAATCCGGCGGCGGATCGGAACTTTTCCCGGCGCAATTCAATAATGACGAAACGGGTAGGCATGTGCGATAATGCCTTCGGCTTCCTGTACCCGAAAACGAAAGCACCGATATGGATATCACAGCAGCGATGGAACTGAAAACGGCCCCCGAGGGCGCCGTTTTGCGCATCAAGACTGAGTGCTTGCAGCAGGGAATGCCCAAACCCGAAGACGTCAAAAACCTGCTGATGGCCAAGGGCGTGAAGTTCGGTTTCGACGTCACGGTATTGGAAGCCGCGCTGTCGGGCATGCAGGTGGATACCCCCATCCTGGTTGCGAAAGGCAGGCCACCAGCCCCGGGCAAGGACGCCTTCATCCGCTTCGTGGTCTCGCCAGAGGGGAAAACCAAGCCGCGCGTTTCCGCGGGGGACAAGGTTGACTTCCGTGAGATGGAGACGCTGGTGCAGGTCAAGAAGGGAGACGTGCTCGCCGTCTTGGAACCGGCCACCCACGGGATTCCCGGATCCGACATCTTCGGCAATCCCATCCCCGCCGCGCCGGGCAAGGACAAGGCGATGTCCGAAGGCCAGAATACCAGGCTGTCGATTGATGGCCGGAGCTTGACCGCCGCGAAGTCGGGCTATCTCTTCCGCCAAGGCGATACGCTGGGCGTGGGCACCACCTATGTGGTCGACGGCGATGTGGACTTCAATACCGGGAACATCCATTTCGTGGGCGACATTGAGGTGAAAGGCGGCATCGGAATAGGCTTTACCGTCGAGGCGACAGGCAGCATCCTTGTCCTTGGAGAGGTCGACAGCGCGAGCCTCATCAGCAGCAACGGAAACGTCACCATTCAAGGCGGATGTTTCGGAAAAGGCAAAGGGAAAATCCGGGCTAAAAACGAAGTGCGCGTCGCTTTCGCGCAGCAAGTGGATATCGAGTGCAAACGCCTGATCGCGGGCAAGGCCTTGCAGGACTGCCGCGTGTCCGCGTTTTCGGTGGACGCCTCCGCGTCCGGCTGCAAGGTTTTCGGCGGCAGCATCCTGAGTTACGGTTCGGTTTTCCTGGATGAAGCCGGCGCCGAAGGCGCACGGACCGAAATCACCATCTTGGACGAACAGGAAGAGGCTTTCCGCAAGGAGAAAGCCGTCATCGAGGCGGAAGAGGCCAAAAACCTGCCCCAGATGGAAGCGCTGGATCGTCGGCTTCGCGCGATGAAGGCGCTCATCGCCAAGTCCGGCGCCACGCAAGTGCCCCCCAAGGTCGTCGCTGAAATGAAGACGGTGGTGGAAGGCTTCCAGACGTTGCGCCGCAAGCTGGCGAATCTCTCCTCGGAAAAAACCATGTTGGATGCCGAAATCAACAAGCCCCGGGAAAGCAGCTACCTGTTCCGAATCCGGGGGGAGGTAAAAGGGACCATCAACCTGGACATGTTCCACATCAAGCGCCTGGTGTCTTCCCTGGACTCGAAAATGGAATTGCTGGTGAGTCCGGAACACGTGCTGATTTCCCGGCCCCTTGCAGCCCCCGGAAAAACGTGATGTGAACGCCATGGGCCCATGCGCCGGCCCGCATTAGAGCTCGTCGTACTTCTTCTTCGAGCCCTTGGCCTTACGCACCGGATATTTCTTCGCGTTCTGCTTCAACTTGGCCCGGACGATGCTTCCCACATCGAAGTGGAACGAATCGGCCAGCAGGAAAGCGGAGTAAAAGACGTCGGCCAATTCTTCCTTGAGGCGTTGAGGATCGATCTCTTCGGCGCTCTTCCATAGGAACACTTCGAGCAATTCGCCGGCCTCCACGCTCAGATTGATGGCCAGGTTCTTGGGATCGTGGAACTTGGCCCAATCGCGGGCATCGCGGAATTTCTTGATGGCGGCGACAATGCCTTCGATTTCGGACGGCGCGGGGGATTCGGATTTCATGGCCCGGACGTCCGTCTGTCGGTTTTCATGTTTTGGCCCGTACCGCCCAACGCAGTTTGGCGCTGGCGCTGCGCGGATTCGACCGGCGTTCTTCCGCCGAAGGGCGGATGGGATCGGGCGCGACGGCGGCATAGACGCCATCGCGCGCGAAAGCCTGGAAGGATTTCTTCACGCGGCGATCCTCGCCTGAATGGAAGCTCAGGATGGCGACCCTGCCTCCCGACGCCAGGCAGGCGGGCAGGGAAGCGAGCAGGCGGTCGAGGGCGCCGAACTCATCGTTTACGGCGATGCGCAGAGCCTGGAAGGTGCGTTTGAGCGAGCCCGAGGTCTCCTCTTCGCGGACGTCCTTGGGCAACCCCTGCAACGCGGCACGCACCGCATCGGCGAGGTCGAGGGTGGTGGCGATTTTACCGCGGCGCGACACGACCAGGGCCGCGATGTCCTCCGCATGGGGCTCGTCGGCATTGGCATAGAGCAGCAGCGCCAGTTCCCCTTGGGTGCAGGTCTTCAGGAGTGCTGCGGCGGATTGCCCATGTCCGGGATTTAGACGCAGGTCCAAGGGTCCGTCGGCTTTGAAGGTGAATCCGCGCGCGGGATTGTCGATCTGCATGGAGGATACGCCGAGATCGGCCAGGACGAAATCAAATTCCCGGCCCGCCTCGGCATGCACCTTGTCGATGCCGGCGAAATTCATCCGACGCACCGCGAGGACGTCTTCGCCATACCCGATATCCCGCAGGCGTTGTTCCGTGCGGGGCAGTTCCAGGGGATCGACGTCGGTGGCGAAAAGCCTTCCGCCCGGCGCTATCAGGGGAAGGATTTCCTTCGCATGGCCGCCGAAGCCCAGGGTCGCGTCAAGACCCAGGTCGCCGGGTTTTGGCTTCAGGATGCCGAGGATTTCCTGGACGCAGATGGGCCGATGGGTGCCCGCGGGGGTTTGTCCGCGTTCGATGACCTTTTGGGCATCGGCCTCGTACCGGGACGCGTTGAGTTCCTTGTACTTTTCCCCGAAACCGCGGGGATGCGTTCCGCGGTAGCGGACGCGGCGTTTATGCGGAACCTCCCCTTCGGCCATGGCGGCTAAAGTAGCATATTCGGCTTGAGGCCCGAAAGGTCGGTCAGAGCGAAGCGGTTTTCGCGGAAATGGCGTTCCAGGCCGCGCGGATATCGGAAACCGGCCGCGCGCCTTTGGAAATCCTTACTTCATCGATGGTACCGAGAAAGGGGATGTTGAAGGAATTGTCTTCAGCATTCCCGATCCCCAGACCCCAGGATCTTTGTCCATTGGTCCGGACATAGGCGGCGGAGTCGACGAGTTCTCCATTGGCGTACAGGCGGATGATTTCTCCATCAAAGGACGCGCAGAGGTACGTCCACTTGTCAACGGGCATCCGGTAGTCGCTGTACCACCAGATGGTGCCGAAATCGACTGCTACCGAACCATTGAAAATGGTGAGGCCGTAGAGCCAGGACTTGTCCACGATATGCATGAAGTCGGTGGATTTACCTTTGAGGTTCACCAAGGCTTCGATGGAGCCTGCCTCTGTGGACAACAGGTCGGAATTCGGAAAGCGACAGACGGCTTTGGGATTCAGGGTGCTATCGAAGCGGAGACCTTTGCCGAACAAGCCTTCGGCGAAGGATCCGCCGGTAACCAGCCCGCTTCCGCCGGAGACCTGATCCTTGAGATTGCCGTTGAAGTCGGCGAGGAAAATGGTGTTGCTGTCCTTGCCGAAAGGCCCGAGTGGAATCACAACTCCTTCGTCGATACTGCCATTAATGATTGCAGTCCCGGTATTCCTGGACAGCTTCAGATTGATTCGCGTCGTGCTGTCCTTCCGGATATCGCCCTTGGCCGAACCGCGGTAGCATTCCGATCCGGCGGAATCGAAAACCGTGGCGAGGAAGTTCCGGTCCGGGCCCGCGGCGATGCCTTCCACCTTTCCCTCGACGGTGGAGTCCGTGATCCGCAAGGCCTGCCGTATGGGATTCATTTCCGGTCCGGTGACTTCCAACTCGGCCGACCGGGCGATTTTGCGGAACGGGGAGTCGGCCGCGATCAGGATACGGAAGGAAATCGCACCGTTTCCATTTGCCGCCGGGGTGAGCGGAGCGTTGTCATTCACGCAGCCCCAAATCGACAAAATGGCGCAAAGCACGGATATTTTTCCTAGCGACATGGACATCCCCCCTGGACGGCGAACGGTTTGGATTAGGCGCGGAACTACGGTATGGTCCGTAATTATAGCACGAAAACCGGGCCGGCAAAACACCATTCCGTATGGTGATCCTGAGGATTTTTATGGAACTATCGAAAATGAGGGTTTCGAAAGCGCCCTGGGAGTGAGGCATCCAGCATCGCCGACACCCTGCGGAACAATTCGCACGAAGCTTCGATCTCATCCTTGCGGATGGACACGCTTTCCACGTTGACGCCGACCGGGATGCCTTTGGCCGTCGCGAATGCCAGGACGTCGGCGAAAACGTGCAGGGCCAGGTCCACGGATTTGGCCAGGATATCCGGAGAATGCCGGAGTTCGTTCTCGAGCCACCTTGGGAAAGAGATGCCCAGCCATTTCATGAACTCCATTGTTTTCAGTGACCCGCATGGGCTGAAGCTCAGAATGATGGGCGCCGGGGCCAGGCCATCCCGTGCGAATCGCAATGCATAATCCGATATCAGGGACTTGGTCGCGCTCGCGTCGTAGATGGTCTGGGAGATGAAGAACCGGCAGCCGCCGGCGTGTTTGGCCGCGAGACGGGCATCCTCATCGCCCTTCCGCGCATGCCGCTCAGCGATGGTCACGCCGCCGAAACAGATCGGCGCCTTAGAATTCGCGAGCAGGCCATAGGCTTCCGGAAGAGTGAGGCTGCCGGCGGCTGCGGGATCATGTGCGGTCGATGGCGCGCCCACCAATACCAAGGCATCCCGTTCCGGAACGCAGCCGGCCAGCCAAGCCTGGAAATCCCTTCGGCTCAGATTGGCGACGCATTTGTAGAACACCTTCGGGATGGCCAGGCCGGC
>JBDSIO010000473.1:0-3766 GCA_039917895.1 Fibrobacteria bacterium
AAGCGTCGCGATCCATTTTCAAGACGCCTTTCCCCAACGGCACCGTTTATCTGCAAATCCATGGCGACTCCGTGGTCATGGATTACAGCAACCATGAAGGCGGGAACGGCAGGCTCCTGGTGGATTCGCGGACCGGTCCGTTGGCCCGGCCCGAAGAAGGCCAGTTGGGCGGCGGCAGCATCGTGTTTCGACCGCAAGGCGGCTCTTTGGCGCTCGCCTGGGAGACCGGTATGGATTCCGCCGTCGAATTCATCAAGCTGCCGAAATCTATCCCGACCATCGAACGATTGTATGGACGGTTGCTCCTGGACGGGGTTTATCGTTGCGCCGGCGAAGCAAGGTGCCTTGATACAGTGGTTATTTCCGGTGACTCGCTTAGAGGCTTGAAAGGCGGAACGCGCGGCATCAGCCTGGCCATCGATTGGCTCGACAACATGCCGCAAATGGATTTCATGGAATTGACCGGTTCGGATACGGTCTCGTGGGCGTACACGGTTTCCGTAGACGGACTGGAGTTCTTCGCCATCGATCTGCCGAAGGCCTGCAAGTCGCTGGAAGACTACGACTGCCCGTTGACGGATGCGAAACCGGGGAAGAAGCTGTTGGGTTTGATCCGGATCGGAGGGGCCCCAGCGGGATCGGATGGCCGTCTATGAAGCGGTCATTCCATTTCGCAACCTGCATCTGCCATCGGATCGGATCCGGGGTCAGGAGTTCTTGCGGTCCTGCTTGCGATCCTGATGCACGGCGGCATTTCGCAATTGGCCTTCCATCACTCCGTACTTCTCCACTACGCCCATGCGCGTGAAGACCTCTTGCGGAGTGGCGGCGCCCGAGACCAGGCCCGCGTAGGCTTCCACCTTGGCCCGCAGGGTGCGCGCATCCTCATATAATGCTTCCAGGCGGAAGCGCCGGATCCCTTTGGCCAACAGTGACGGCACCAGCATGGCCGCGCTCTGGGGCTTGCCGTTGAACATAGTGTTACGGCATTCCTGATCGGCCTTGAGGGGATGATGTGCGCCGGTATGATCGCGCAATTCCACCCGGTGCCGTTCGCAGGGCTTGCCGCAATCACGGAAGCTGGAACCGGCGCTCATGAACGCGGCGAACACGCAATGCTCCATGTGGAAGCTGGGCAGGTATTGGTGCACGGTGATTTCCAGGCGGCCCACCGCATCGGCATGCGCCGAGGCCATGGCGTCGATGAGGTCGAACAACTGCCATTGGTTCAGATCGTACGAAGGGCAGAGAGAGGCGAGACCTTTGCCCGCGAGATAGGCCGCGGTCAGGGAATTGCTGACGTTGAGACTGAAATCTCCCTGCAGTAAAAGGCCTTTGCCCGAAAGATACTGCAAGGCTCCGAGATTGCGCACCAGGACCGCATCCGGGGCCAGGGCCTCGATGACCTTGAGGTTGTGGTGCTCGGCGGGCTTGAGGATGCGCGTAGTGGCTATGCCGGCTCGGAACCCCAGGGCGCGTACGGCCGCGACCGCGGTCCGGTAATCCTTGCCGTGCTCGAAATCCAAGTACACCGTATCCAGGGGAAGTCCTGCCAGGGCTTCCAGCGAGGACATTTCCCGGATCAGGAGATTGAGGCGTGCAGGTTTATCCGATCCGGAGGGCGCGTGGGCAATTTCCGGCCCGGCGGATTCATCCGGCGTAATGGGTGAAATCCTGACCGTCCCCATGGCCTGCAGCGCGTCCAGGGCTTGATTTTCCATCCACGCGGCCACCTCGCCGGGGTCGGCGATTGCGACATCAGATGGAGAATCGCGAAGGGTTTGCAGGGCCGCAACCGCGGTCTGGCGGGCCTTGCGGACCTCCTTGCCGGAAAGAAAGAGTCCATCCGGAATGTCGAAATCGAAGCCGGCGAGGCTGAAGCCGGATCCGGAAAGGCCCGCGCATTCCTTTTCGGCGCGTTCGCGTGTCAGCGCGCCGCCCGCAGATTTGGCCGGTTGCAGAAGGGCGTTGGATTCGCCCGTCCCGCTCCGTCCGATGGAGTCCGTGGCGGTAACGCGGAGGGGACTGCCGGAGGTTCCTTCCACGCGCACATGGAGTGGAAGGGTTTTCCACCGGGCCTTATCCGCGAAGGAGCGGCGGATTTCCTTTTCCAGTGAAGGTGAATCATTGAGATAAGCGATGGCGCGTGCGGGCACGTCTTCGATGCGGAAGTCGTTGGCGAAGGAGACTTCCCATTCCGTGACGGGGGATGCGGCGCATGACCTCTGCGAGGGGGGTACGCTGGATGATGCCGCTGGCACGATGGGACGGCCATTGAAGGGGTTGGCGGAGAAGACCCGGGCACCCCAGCTCCGCTCCGGATTTGATCCCTGCCGTGCGCCGCCGAAATCGACGAACAGCAGGCCATCCCCGGCCTGCAGCGGATGTTTGGTGAGGATGCGCAGGGCGCCGTTGCGTTGCCCAGCCACGGTCCCGATTTCCAGGCCGCGATGGGATCCGTAACGACCGTCCACCAGGAGCTGATGGTCCACGCCCTTCAGCCAGCCATTGAAAAACCCGCGCGAATACGTGATCTGCAGATTGTCCTGGGCCTCTTGATCCGGGGGCGCCCCGGTTTCGATGGCGTGCCGGTAAGCCGAGGCGGTGGAGGCCACGTATTGAGGCGTCTTCAGCCGGCCTTCGATCTTGAAGGAGTCGATGCCGATTTCCATCAGACCAGGCACGTCGTCCAGTCCGCAGAGATCCTTGGGCGAGACCAGATAGCGGCGCGCGCCCAGGTCGCGCTTTTCCCCGTCTACCAGGAGATCGTATTCCATGCGGCAGGATTGGGCGCATTGCCCGCGGTTCGCGGAGCGGCCTCCGAAGCCTTCACTGGTGAGGCATTGGCCTGAATAGGAGACGCAAAGGGCTCCATGCACGAAGACTTCCAGCTCCTTGTCCGTGCTTCCCCTGATGAGGGCCATTTCCGGAGCCGATACCTCGCGGCCGAGTACGTAGCGGGCCATGCCCAGGTCCGCCGTCAGCGCTATGGACTCATGATTGGTGACGGTCATCTGGGTGGAGGCGTGGATGGCATGGGTAGTGGAGAACCGGCGGATGAGTCGGGCGAGCCCCAAATCCTGCACTATGAAGGCGTCCGCTCCGGAACGCAGGGCCCGGGGGAGTTCCGCCAGCAAAGTGCGCAATTCCTGCTCGAAAATAAGCACGTTGAGGGCCAGGAACACCTTGACCCCGTGCTTGTGGCAGAAAGCGATCATCGCCTCCAGGGACTCCCAGGAATGATCCTGGGTGCGGCCGCGGGCGTTGAAACCGGGAAAACCCACATAGATGGCATCCGCGCCGTTGTGGACGGCGGCCTGGCACATTTCCATGTCCCCGACGGGGGAGAGGATTTCGGGACGGCGGTTCGGAATCGGCATGCTGGGCCGTTAATATAGGAACCCGGGAACCAGCCCGTCGCCGCAGGTGGGAACGACGGGCCCCCGCAGCGGAGGAATTTGGGTCCGGGACTGTATTTTCGGAAGGAAATGGGATAGAATGACTTCTGAAGCGCAAGGAGGATTATGGGCATCACAATCCATTACCAGGGACGCGTCGCTCCCAAGATGAAGAACCGCGAAGTGTGGATCTACGCGTCATTGATAGCCAAAGAGAAGAACTGGAAGATATCCGAACTGACGGAGACCGAAGGCCCAGCCATCCTCACCCAGATTGACGGGGAGGAGATCCAATATGACGGCAAGCTGGCGACGTTCGCGATGGAGATGCACGAGCATTGCGAGCCCCTGTTGTTCCAGATTACGGC
>JBDSIO010000474.1:0-7973 GCA_039917895.1 Fibrobacteria bacterium
TTTCCACGTCGATGCCGCGGGGATCATGCACCACACCGGAGACGTCGCCGATGGCGATCACCTTGGCGCTCATGCGGTGGAGGTGGAGGGCGGTGAAGCTGCCGACGTTTCCGAAGCCCTGCACCACCACGGTCTTCCCGCTAAGGAATTCCTTGCGGTCCTCCAGCACGCGCCGCGTGATCATCGCGACCCCCAGCCCGGTGGCGTCCAGCCGATCCGGAGACCCGTCCAGGTTGACGGGTTTCCCGGTGACGATGGCGGGCGTATAGCCATGGATCAGACCATAGGCATCCATCATCCATCCCATCACCTTGGGACCGGTACCCATGTCCGGGGCCATGATATCCTTATAGGGGCCGATCATGTTCTTGACGCTGTAGACGAAACGGCGCGTAAGCGCCTGCATTTCGCGATCGGAGAGCTTAGCGGGATCCACGCAGATACCGCCCTTGGCTCCGCCGAAGGGGATGTTCACGATGGCGCATTTCCAGGTCATAAGGGAGGCCAAGGCCTTGACCTCGTCCAAATCCACTTCGGGATGGTAACGTACGCCCCCCTTGTAGGGTCCGCGAACGCCATTATGCTGCACGCGGTACCCTTCGTACACGCGCATCTCGCCTTTGTCGTCGGTAAAGGGCAGCGAGACCTTGGTTTCGCGCCAGCACGAGGTCAGCAACCTGCGGTAGTTCTCCCTGATTCCCAGCAGGTCCGATGCCCGGTTGACGCGCGCGTTGACGGCTCCGAAGGGTGTGAGTTTCGCGGTGGGTTGGATCATGATGCCTTTCTTCAGCCGACAAGGGCGTATTCGCAAACAACCCAAGGGCTTATCCATATTATACACGTTAGCGGCCAGGAATTAGAAAGGCTTTCCTGCGGTTGACCCTCGTTTTGCCGCTTTTTTAAAGGCGTTTTACGGTATCGCATCAACCTCCGGCAGTGACGGAAACCGGATGGTTCACACCGGGCGCGCCCAAAGTGTGCGTATCCGGCCTCACTTGGACGATGACAGACTTCACGCTGTCCTGGAAAAAAGCCATAATTATGCCATCATTTTCAAGAGAGGTTACCTCCTTGGCTTCTGAAGATCCATTCACCACACCCGACTTCCGTCTCCTTTTCGAATCCTCCCCGGCGCTATACCTCGTCCTAGATCCTGACCATACCATCATCGCCGTCACCGATGCCTATGCGCAGGCTACCATGACCAGGCGGGATGGCATCCTGGGGCGCAATCTCTTCGAGGTTTTCCCGGATAACCCCGTGGACCCCCACGCCACGGGAACGCGTAATCTACGGGAGTCCCTGGATCGGGCCGTCACCGGCAGGGGTTCCGATACCATGGCCGTTCAGAAGTACGATATCCGCAAGCCGGAACCGGAAGGCGGCGGCTTCGAGGAACGCTACTGGAGTCCGGTGAACACCGCCATATTCGGCAAGGATGGAAATCTCGCCTTCATCATCCACCGCGTGGAAGACGTCACCGAATTCGTTCGCATCAAACGCCAAGGTACCGAACAGGGGCAGATCCTGGAGGAGTTGCGCGCTAGGGCCGGAAGGATGGAGCTGGAAGTATTCCAAAGGGCTCAGGAAATCCAGGAGGCGAACCGGAACCTGGTGGCCGCCAACGCCGACCTGGCGCGTTCACAGGAAGCGGCGGAAGCGGCCACACGCAAAGCGGAATCCGCCGCCCAGGAATTCGAAGCTTTCAGCTATTCGGTCTCCCATGATCTGCGCGCGCCGCTGCGCACCATCGACGGCTTCAGCATGCTCCTGATGGAGAAATTCGCCCCTGCCCTTGAGCCCGCGGCCCGCGACTACCTGGTCAAGGTGCGCGCCGGAACCGGCCGCATGGCCGCCTTGATCGACGATCTGCTTGAGTTGGCGAGGGTCTCGCACAGCCCGCTCGCGCTGGATTCGGTCGACCTCAGCCGGATGGCCGGCGACATTTCCTCGCGTTTGGGGGAATCCCACCCGGAGCGACGGGCCGTTTTCCGCATCGAACCGGGTGTGGAGGCGAAGGGCGACCCCCGCTTCCTCCGCGTATTGTTGGAAAACCTGCTGGGAAACTCCTTCAAATTCACGTCCCGGAAACCCGAAGCGATTATCGAGTTCGGCCAGGTCCGCGAAGAGAGGAAACCTGTGTATTTTGTGAAGGATAACGGAGTAGGATTCGACTCACGTTTTGTCGACAAACTGTTCGGCACCTTTCAGCGGCTTCATACGGAAGCGGAATTCGAAGGCACAGGAATCGGTTTGGCGACAGCCCGCCGCATCGTTCATCGCCATGGTGGCTGCATCCGGGCCGAGAGCGAATTGGGAAATGGCGCCGTCTTCCGGTTCACTTTGGAGAATGAATGAACGATAAATACATCCTGCTGGTCGAAGACGATCCCAACGACGAACTCCTGACCCTCCACGCCTTGCAGGAAAACCGCATCAGGAACAATGTGGTCGTGACCCGCGACGGCGCGGCGGCCCTGGACTATCTCTTTTCCACCGGGCCCAACGAGGGCAAGCCACTTCCCGATCTCCCGCAATTCGTGCTCCTGGACCTCAAGCTGCCGAAAATCGACGGCATCGAAGTACTCCAAGCGTTGCGCAAACATTCACGCACGCGCCTGCTGCCGGTGATCATTTTCACGTCTTCCAAGCAGGAAAAGGACATGATCAACGGTTATCGGCTCGGCGCGAATAGTTACGTGCGCAAACCCGTGGACTTCACCGAATTCGCTAAGGCGGTAAAGGAGCTGAATCTGTATTGGATGGTGTTGAACGAAAAAGCGCCCGGCCAAGCCTGATTTACCAGGCCCACTCAATACATGGATTGGATGAAGCGGCGCTCATAGCCGTCCAGTTTGGACGCGTTCTTCCGCACGTAGGCCTTGGCATCGATTCCAGGGGTTTCCAGGGCAAGCTGGATCCATTCCATCAGGGACGTCTGATCCAAGGGCTGCGGAATATAGCGTTCCAGCAGCTGCCAATTACCCGAGCAGGCCTTTCCCACTATTTGCCTCACCAATTGCCGGTTATAGAGATTGGAATCCCGCATCAGGGGAAGCAACCGCGGCCATTCCTTGATGTCAGCCTGCATGGACAGCGCCCATAACCTTTTCTGCAACTCTAAATCCCGAGTCTTTTCCAAGCCATCAAGCAGCACGGAAACATTCGCCGGAGACGGATAGCTTCCCAGGGAACGCACCGCCGCCTTGCGCACCTCGGTACTGTCCGCAGTCAGATATAAGCGGGCCACGGATAGAAAAGCGCTGTCGCCAAGCTCGGAGCCGATGTGCAGCAACTGCGCCTTGACGCTGTCCGACGCCTTGGGAAGCGCGGCCGCGATGCGCTCGACCGGGCCATGGTTGCGGCCGGAGTCGGAAATGGCCTTGAACAATGTCTCGATATAATGGCGCTGGCGCGGGGTCTGGAATTCCAGACGGGACCGCACCAAGTAGTCCAGGGTGGCGGTATCCCCGGAGATCAGTTCGCGTTCGGCGGAGTCCCGTTCGCCCTTGAAGCGCGGTTCGCCCGTGGCCGCCACGATGAACAGGGAGTCCTGATGGGTGAAGACCGGCCGGACGAATCGGAAGGCCGGAAAGGCGGGTGCGGAAGCGGCGATCGAGATCAGGGATAGAATCGAAAACCAGGTTGAAAAGTGTAAATTGAAAATTGCAAAATGCGAATTGGAGGAGAATCCAATTGCATTTTGATCTCTGCTGCGGGCGGCGTTTTCCTTGTTTGATTTACAAATTTCAATTTTCATTTTGCAATTTTCATTTTGCAATCCCGCTTCGCTCATCCTCAATTGTCCAATCCGAAACCATTGCCCTTGGTCTTGCCGTTGTACACGCGCCAAGCCGCGCCCTCGCCCTTGCGTCGGCCATACCGGTCCCAGCCCGCACGGTCGAGGAAGAGGCCGAAGCTGCCGCGGTCCCGGCGCATATCCGCATGGCCCAAGGTCATGTCCTGGTTCAGCGATGTGTACATGTCGTCACCTTCGGCGTCCTGCAGGATGCCGAATCCGTTCGCGCTGCCAGCGCCCTGGCTCATGTCAGTGGCCAGGTAATTGTCGTTCCCGGCCTTATCGAAAAGATAGCCGAAACCCAGGTCGTGGCCGCAGCCTTGGCTCACCCCTTTCGAGGCCCGGTGATCGCTCCCTCCGAAATCCACGGCAGCGCCGACGGCGTAGTGCACTCCCGCGCCCTGGGCGTACTGGTGGGCCTCGTACCGATCGTCCCCGGCCTCGTCGATGAGCATGCCCAACGCGTACCAATATCCCGCGCCCTGGGCGAAGATGTCCGCCAGATAAACGTCGTTGCCGCGGGTATCCCGCAGGACCCCGATGCCGCCCGAGAAGTCCGGCGCGAATCCGGTGGCGAATCCCTGCACCATCTGGATGTAATGGTCCGTATAGCGTAGGCCGTCCTGGAAAGTGGGACGCGCCAGGTAGCGGTCGTCGCCCCCGCGATCGAGCAGGAATGCCGCGCCCCGGGTGGACGCGGAGGCCTGGGACATCAGGCTCGCGGAATAGACGTCGTTGCCTGACTCGTCCTGTATTACGCCCAGCCCGAAGAAAGCGAAACCCAGGGAGGCGCAGCGGCCTTCGTAGTAATCGTGGCCCGCGCCGTCGAACAGCGACGAAAAACCAAACACGGCCGAGGCATAGGCGAAATTGGATCCCAGGTAACGATCCGAACCCGCCAGATCCGCGATCAGACCCAGGCCCAGGTTTGCGGCCGAGGTGTGCAGGCTGTCCTTGGAAAGATAAAGATCATCGCCGCCGGCATCGACGATGAGGGTGAAGGAACCGGGACGGGTGGGACCGGAAAACACGTACTCGTCATCTCCGCCCGGGTCGATCCAGATGCCTTGGCCCACGATGAAACGGTCCGCGCTCTTGGTCCCGACCCGGATCGGGAACTCCCGGCCCCCCGCCTTTTTCAGAAGCGCAACGGCGGCGTTTTCGGTCCCGGACCGGAATGCACGTATCAGCCAGGTTTCCAAACGCCAAGCGGCGGCCGAGGCGCGCACCAGGCCCTGCCACCGGAGCTTGCCCGCCAATTCCATGATCCGGTGCGAACGGGCATCGTCCTCCAGGCGCCGCAACTCGCCCTCGATGGCCGTGCGCGCGGTGTCCTCTTCTTCCTGGAGGAACAAGCCGGGGGCTTCGCGGTACAGAAAGGTTTTTTCCGCCTCGGTCAATCCCGCGGTATGCTCACGCAGACCCTCGCGGATGTCGGCCAAGGCGGATTCCGGTCGGAACCCGGAAACGGAATCTGAAGCGGCCGTGCCGCTAAGCGCCACTGAGCCGGCCGACGGAGCTATCCCACGCGAGGCGCTGTCGGAAGCCGCGGAAGTTTGCGTAACCGGCAGGGTACGATGGGGCAGGACATCCAACAGCGGCCACAAGGAATCCGGGGAAACCGGCAGGGCAGGCCGGCCGCTGTCCGGCGCGGTGCGGCCAAGAACTTCCTCGGTGACGCCTTCCAATCGGAAAGGTTCCCGCAGGATCGCTTCCACGCGGGACAGGCGGAATGGGTCGGGCCGTCCGGGAGGCAACAGGGAAATGTCCCGTTGGGTGATCCCGTTGGGCTCCATCATGATGGCCTGCACGGCGTCGAAATCCAGCGAACCCGCTCCAGCGGCGTATGGATACAAAACGCAAAGGAGCGCCATGGCGGCGGATGAGCGAATGCGGTGCGGCTTCATGGAATCCACCCTGCCTGATGCTGGATCATAAGCCCAACTGGTTTTTCAGGGAAACCACGTCGCGGCCCTGTTTGATGAGGTCTTTCAGGAGCAATTTAAGTTTGCGGCGTCCCAGATCATGGGAACTGGCCTGGATCGGGGTCTGGCCGTTGAGGGCGTCGAGAGGGGTATGCACCCACATGTCTTGGGCTTCGGGGCTTTCGCCTGGCAAGGTTTCCACCAGGGAGTCGTCAGGCGCACCGACGGCGGCGCCCAGGCGTACCCTGATCCAGTCGCGCACGTGGGCCCGGAATGCGGGATCGGAAACGGTAACCATCAGGTTTCCCCCTTTCGCCTCCAGCCGTCCCACGCGGACGGCTCGGAAGCGGAGCTCCCATTGGCCCGCGCCAGCGCCCCGCAGGTCGGGCGAGGATGAAAGGCAGGCCAGCATGGTCTCGCGGCTGCGGATAGGAAGATTGAATACCGGCGCGGAACCCGATCCCCGCGCGGGTCGCCCTACGCTGGAGTCGTATACTTCGGCTCGCCACATGGCCAGGAACACCGATCCATGCCTTCTCCATTCTTCGCAATGCACGTCGGGACGGAGCGTCACCGAAGGCTTTACGCCGAGTTCGCGGCAGCCCGCGCGAAAGAGCGATTCCAGGCGGGCCGCGCCTTCGCCGTCGGCCGGAAACGAGCCGTCATTGAAAGCCAGCGAGGCGTGCCCGCAGAACTCCCGGCCGCGGAAAGGCAGGATGCGGGTAAGCACGCCTTCGCCTTCCATGGGCAGCCGCCCGTCGTGAAGGACGGTATGGGCCTTGAGGTTGCCCAGGTTGATAAGACGGGCCGTGCGGGGACCCCGCTCCTGGACCCGGTAGAACCAAAGGGGCGAATAGGACCATTGCATCAGGTCATGGGCCAGCCGGAGATCCTTGCCTTCCAGCTCGCGCGCCGTCCGCAGAATCGGCCGCGCGTCCGAGTACTGGACGAAATGGTCCCAGAAGAAATTCTCCACTACGGCACGGCCGTATTCGGGATCCTCCATGAGCAGTTCGTGGGGATAATCCTCCCTGGCCAACTTCTCCCAATAGGCCTGGTACAAGGCCCGCAAGGGGAATAGCGCCATCGAAAGTTCGTGAAGGCCATGGCGGAAAGCATGGTAAGACGCGGTATCCGCGTCGGGGGTGACTGGGGGATTTGGCGCTCGGTCCGAGCCCGGAAAAGCGGGTGTAGCGATGCCGCCTTCCTGCGCAACCGGGAGCGGATCGGCGAAACGCCCGCAACATTCAAGGTACGGGAGCGTATTTCCGCAAATGCAGGAATTTCTTAACTTGCTTGCATCCATGCCGGGAAGCCGTATATCGGCCCTCCGCGGATAATTTAACTAATCGGTCCGACTCAAAGCGATCGAAGCGATCGGAATAGGCGAGAAGCGATGCACATCGGTATTTTCGATTCCGGTTTCGGCGGGCTCACGATCTTCAAGAGCATTCGCGAGCGACTGCCCCGATACGACTATATCTACATGGGCGACAACGCCCGTACTCCCTATGGCAGCCGGTCTTTCGACGCCATCCTGCGGTTCACGCGGGAATGCCTGGAGGAGCTGTTCGCGCGCGATTGCAAACTCGTCGTCATCGCCTGCAATACCGCCTCCTCCAAAGCCTTGCGCACCCTGCAGCAAAAGGTCATGCCCGTTGAGCATCCCGACCGCAAGGTCCTTGGCATCATCCGTCCGTCCGCGGAAGCCCTGTCCCAACATCCCCGCGACCGGGCCGTCGCCTTGTGGGCTACCGAAGGCACGGTCAAATCCCAAAGCTTCGCCTTGGAAATGGATAAGCTGGCCCCAGGATTGCGGCTCATTCAGAAGGCCTGCCCGCTGCTCGTCCCCATGGTGGAAGCGGGGGAGCTGGAAGGCGTGGGCATCGATCATTACATCGGCAAATATTGGCGCGAAACCCTGGCGCTCGCCGCCGCATCTTTTCCACATTCTCCGCCCTCTTCGCAAAGCTCCGCGGGCAAACCGGGAGACATCGGCGCGCTCCTCCTCGCCTGTACCCACTATCCCCTGTTGTTTCCCCGCATCCGGGCCTTGGTTCCGGCAGACGTGCAAATCCTGGTCCAAGGCGATATCGTCGCGCCCAGTCTGGCCGACTACCTGCGGCGCCATCCCGAGATTGAAAGCGTACTCACACGTAACGGTTCCCAGCGCTTTTTGACCACCGATCAGACCGAAGGCTTCGATCGCCTCTCGGAAGTCTTTCTCGGCCATCCCGTCGTCTCCGAAA
>JBDSIO010000475.1:0-6601 GCA_039917895.1 Fibrobacteria bacterium
CATCGCAACGCCTTTCCTGGGATGGTACGGCCGGAAAATATACCGGTCGGATGCGGGCGCCCGGGAGGACCGCGGCCACGCAACGGGGTTAGTGTCCGACCCTGATCGGCGCGTTCGTCCTCAGGGCGCAACCTTATGAGAACCCGCTGAATTTATAAAAAGGGATGGGATGAGTTGGGAAGCCATGGGTAGGGAAAGGGAGAGCCGGTAGGGAGATTCCGGTTTGGGGATTTGGAACTACCTTTTCCGGTAAAACCGAAAAGGGCCCGGTGGCAATGCGAAAGCGCGGTGCCGATCGAACCGGTATGGCAAACCTCCCACTAAGCAGCGTATGGCAGAAGTTTCCCTCAAGAACATCCATAAGGTCTACGATGGCGGTGTGGTCGCCGTAAAAGACCTGTCCTTCGAAGTGCGGGACAAAGAATTCCTGGTGCTGGTCGGCCCCTCCGGATGCGGCAAATCCACCTTACTAAGGATGATCGCGGGGCTGGAGGAGATTTCCTCAGGGGAATTGCGTATTGGCGGCCGCCTCTGCAATGACGTCGCGCCCAAGGATCGGGACATCGCCATGGTGTTCCAAAACTACGCCCTTTACCCCCATATGACGGTGGAAGAAAATCTGGCCTTCGGATTGAAGTTGCGTAAACTGCCGAAGGCGGAGATTCGCCAGCGAGTAGGCGAAGCCGCGGAGATGCTGGGCATCACCCCCTACCTTTCGCGCAAGCCCAAAGCCCTTTCCGGCGGACAGCGCCAACGCGTGGCATTGGGACGCGCCATCGTACGCAAGCCCAAGGTATTCCTGTTCGATGAGCCGCTTTCCAACCTGGACGCCAAAATGCGCGTGCAGATGCGGGTAGAGATTTCGCGTCTGTCCGCCCAATTGCAGACCACCATGATCTACGTGACCCATGATCAGACCGAGGCCATGACCATGGGTCACCGCATAGTTTGCATGAAGGACGGCGTGATCCAGCAATTCGGGACGCCGATGGAATTGTACTCCCGGCCCACCAATAAGTTCGTCGCGGGCTTCATCGGTATGCCCCCCATGAATTTCCTACCTTGTAACTGGGACGGCGATGCTTTGACCATACCCGGAGCGGGGGCCACCGGGCTGCATGCGCAGGATTTCAAGGTGCGCCCCAAGGGGGGTCCGGTGCTGGGAGTGCGTCCGGAGCATTTGCGGTTGGAGCACGCCCTGGCGGCCACCTCCGCAGGATCCGAAGGCCGCCATGCCGGCATCGACGCGGAGGTTGAAGTGGTAGAGCCCCTGGGGGCCGAAACCCTGGTGTATTGCCGCGCGGGCGAGCACCGGGCCGTCGCGCGCATCCATCCCGAAATGACCGTGGGACGGGGTGACCGGGTGACCTTGCATCCCGAAGCCGCCCATTTGCACTTCTTCGATCCGTGAAGATTCGACTTATTTTTCATCCTTGAAACTCCTGGACGGTTTCCGCCGTCCCGTTGTCCGTAGCTACGACTTGAACGTTGGGGAAAATCCATGATCAAATCCACCGCACTCGCTTCCCTCGTCGCCACCGGGGCATTGGCTTTGATGGGCATGGGCTGCAACCAGGCCGCAAAAGGTTCCGACCGCAGCGCATCCGCCCAAAGCGGTTCCGCGGGAGCGAACGTCACAACCGGCTCCGGGGAGTTATTGGTTTGGGTCATGCCCAACTCTCCCAAACCGGAGAAAGACATGGAAACCCTGCTGGAACCGTTCCAGGCCGCGCATCCCGGCATCAAGGTGAAGGTTTCCGTGCTCGATTGGGGCAGCGCCTGGACCAAGCTCACAACCGCGGCCATCTCCGGCGACGGACCGGACGTGGTGCAGCTCGGCACCACCTGGTGTCCCTTTCTTACCGATCTCGGCGCTTTGCTGCCGCTCGATGATCTCGACAGCGCCGTCCATATGCAGGACGCATTCCTCCCCAATACCTGGGCGGCGGCCAAGCCGCGCACGTCATCCCATGTGACTTCGGCTCCCTGGTTCATCGACGTGCGGCCCATGTTCTACCGCACCGACGTATTCGCGCAAGCCGGTGTCGATCCCAAGAGCGCGGCGACCTGGGACGGGTACATGGCCGCGTTGGAGAAGATCAAGAAGGCAGGCATCAAACACAACGGAGAGGCTGTCTCCCCCATCGGCTTTCCCGGAAAAAACGACTGGAACGTGGTGCACAATTTCGCTCCCTGGATCTGGAGCGCCGGCGGCGACTTCCTCTCTCCGTTGGGAGATAAATGCGTTCTCAACAGCCCTGAGTCGATGCGCGGGATCCTGTTCTATCTGAACATGGTCCACAAGGGACTGAATCCCAAAACCAATATGGAGAAGAACACGGCCCAGGTTTCGGCCGACTTCGACGCGGGACGCGTGGCCTCGTTCTTCGAATCAACCATCAAGAACGTATACCTGGAAAGGCCCCCGGAGCAAGGCGGTTCCGCAGGAAGCCATGTGTCAGGCAATTACGGCGTGCTGATACCGCCCGCTGGGCCGGTCAAGCGCTCGTTGTTCATGGGCGGCTCCCATCTGGCCGTATTCAAATCCTCCAAGCGGCCGGACTTGGCGAAAATGCTGGTGCGCTATCTGACCGCCGACAGCGCCGCCCAGCTTGCCTATGCCGAGATTTCCGGATTCCTGCCCGCGCTCAAATCCGCCTTCGCCAGTCCCTATTTCTCCGCTGACGCGAAGCGCACCGTGTTCCGCGATATCGTCGCCTACGGGCGCTGCTACCCCGCCGTCCCTTACTGGGGGGAAATCGAAACCGCCATCCTGATGAAGCGGTTGGGCAATCTGTTCGACATCGCCGCCGAAGTCAACGGCCCCTATTCCGAAGCCCTCGTGAAAACCGAGATGGATGCGGCAGTGAAGGATATAGACGGCCAGATCCAGGCCCATTTCAAGAACCATCCCGAGCAGATGGACCTGTTGAAAAAGTCCATGGCGGCGGCGCAATAATGCATTTGATCGAAGAGACGGATTCTTCCGTCGCCGGGCCCGGTCCGGCAGCCCCTCCGGCCGTGCAGCGGAGAAGCCGATTCCAGCGTATGGTACGCTCGGTTAGGCGCAACAAGGTTCCTTACATCTTCCTGCTGCCCACCGTGATCGGCATGCTCCTGCTCCAGGCCGCCCCCATCCTGCAAGGCCTGTACCTGGGCTTTCTGCGCAGCCGCAAGGACCGGCTGCTGGATTATTTGTCCGCACCTTGGGCCGGATTCGAGAATTATGCCCAGATCCTGTTCAATCCGGACAGTCCCATCCGGTCTGGATTGTGGGACGCGGTGCGCAACACCGCCCTTTATACCGTGGCCGTTACGATCGGGACCTTGGCCGTGGGCACCGCAGCCGCCCTGATGGTCAACCGGGAATTCCGCTTCCGCGCCGCGGCGCGCACCCTGATGCTCTTCCCCTGGATCGTGCCCACCTATGTGGTCGGCCTGTTGTGGGGTTTCCTTTGGCAGCGCGAGGCGGGCCTGGTCAATATCGTACTGGTGGATTGGCTGCACCTGTTCGCTGAAAAACCCACCTGGTTGATCGGGCCCAACACCCTATGGGCGATCATCATCCCGACCATATGGCGGCAGTGGCCTTTTTCCATGCTCATGCTGCTTGCCGGCCTGCAGGGGATTTCCAAGGACGTATACGAAGCCGCCGAGATCGATGGGGCCAACGCCTGGCAAGCCTTCCGCCGCATCACCTGGCCGTTGCTCAAGCCGGTATGGGCCATCCTGATCCTGCATGGGCTCATCTTCAACGTCTATTCGTTCAACATCGTCATCATGATGTTCGGCAACGGCGCGGGCTTTCCGGGCAAGCACGGTGATCTGCTGATGACGGCCCTCTTCCGCAACTCCTTCCAGATGTGGGATTTCGGCACCGGCGCCGCCATGTCCTCCCTCTTGATGCTGGCGATGATGACCTTGGTCTTCATCTGGTATCGGATCTTCCGCGATCAACTCACGGGGAAATGAACGGATATGCGACCCAAGCATCGTAATCTCGCCGGCCGCCTGCTCACCGCGGCCACGTGGATCCTCATCCTCTTGCACGTGGCCCCCATCGCCTGGATGGTATATTGCGGACTGAAGGACAACCAGGAAATCCTGGCCGGCAAGGTGCTGCCGGGACGCCGCCAGAACGACGTGATCTTTCTCAAGGAGATGAGCGACGGGTTCCTGGCGGGTACGGCGGACGGCGGGATCACCTTGTTCTCCAAGTCCGGACTGCGCAAGGAGCGCCACCTGGAATTGGGAACTTTCGCGACCAGCTTCCTGCTCGACACCGGAAACGCCGGTTCCCCTGCTGCCGAACCGGTGCTATGGGCCCTTTCTAGCAACCGCGGGCTGCAGCGGGTCGATGCGAAATCGCTTTCCCTGCAACGTACCTATGGAATCGAAGCCATTGCCGGGGCATACGGCAGCGCGTGGAAGACCTTATGGGTGAACGAAGTGGCGGGTTCCTCTTTGTCGCAATCCGGCGGCAGGCTGTTCCTATCATTCCAGTTCAAGGACTATCCGGGCGTGACGGAATTCGATAAGGCGACGGGAAGCTTTTCACCCCTCCCGGGATACTCGGCCAAGGCATCGGGAGCGGTGCGCCTGCTGACCCATCTGCCCGGAACCGCCGGGACCGACAGCCTGGCCATGCTGACGGGACAAGGGATTTTCCTGCGATCGCTGGGGACGGGCAATGCCGGCAGGGATTTGCGGGCGGGACGGATTCCCTCGGTACCTGAACGCCTATGCGCCTTGGACGCGCGCCGCCTGCTTCTGAGCATGGATTCGCGTGCCTGCATCTATGACTTAGGATCGGATTCCGTCGTGCGCTGGCTGGACCGGCCCGCAGGCAGCGGCATCATCACCTCTTTCGCCCGCAGCGCCGGGCGCATCTGGTTGGGCGATTCCCGGGGCGTCACCGCGTTGCTGGATATCACCGGGGAGGCCGCGGCGAAGGCTTCTACCGCTGATGGCCTGATCGCGGCCGGCGCGGCCGCCACGGTCAATGACTCGATCGCCGCGACCGGAGCCATGGCAGCCAAGCAGGACGCAGCAGCATCGGCCGATCGGATCTTCCTCCCGGAATTCCCCGCCCCGGATCAGGGTAACCGCGATGTAACCTCCCTACGGGTCACCTCGATCCTGCCGCTCGCCGAGGGCGGCGCATTGCTGGGCGGGCCGAACGGGACTCTGTCCCTGCTCAACATGGAAGGGAAATCGGTGGCTTCGGCACTCGCGCCCTCCCCGTCCCTGTACATCCATTGGCGCAATTATGTGGACCTTTGGCGCAACATCGATTTTGGCCTGTACCTGAAGAACAGCTTCATCGTATGCCTGGGCGTGATGGTGGTCGCCATGGTATTGGCCTCCATGGGTGGCTATGCCCTGGCGCGCTACGAATTCCCGGGCAAGAACCTGTTCGGTTACTCCGTGCTCGCGACCCAGATGGTGCCGGGAATCATGCTGCTTTTGCCGCTATACCTCATGTTCATCAACTTCAGCCGCGCCACGGGCCTGATCGTCAAAGGCACCTATGGCGGCTTGATACTTACCTATGCCGCCTATTTCGTTCCTTTTTCTATCTGGATCCTGCGCGGGTTCTTCGCCACCCTGCCCAAGGAATTGGAGGAAGCCGCCCTGGTCGACGGATGCGGTCCCATCCAGGCCTTCTTCCGCATCATCATCCCCTCGGCGCTACCGGGAATCATCGCCACCGGCGTCTACGTGTTCCTATCGGCCTGGGATGAATTGATGTTCGCCTGGGTGCTGACGGATGAGCGCACCTATACCATTCCGGTGGGCATCAGGCTGTTCGTCGGCAATTTCCAGAACCGCTACGATCTGATGATGGCGGCGGCCACGGTTTCGACCATCCCGGTGATGGTCCTTTTCTTCGTAATGCAAAAGCACATCGTCTCGGGCCTTACTGCGGGAGCGGTCAAGGAGTAGGCGAATTCGTTCAGGGAAATGCAGCGAACCTTAAACCGACGGTAGCGATTCGGGCACTAATCCGGTGCCGATCGTGGACCCGGGACGGGGTCGAATTACACGTAAGAGCCTTGGGAATCGCAATGACAAGAATCTGGATTGGAAACAGATACCTGGCCCTGATTTGCGCCTCCGTGTTGGGGATATCCCTGGCCAGAGCTGCGGACGCGGAAAGGATTGCCACCGATGCGGAATCCAGGGACATCCCGCCCGGGGATGCGCTGGAATCGAAAGTCCGCTCCACCCTGCTTTTCGGCGGTTCAAGCCCGGTATCATTCTCGGGCGAAGGCCGCCTGAGGATTTTCGAACACGATTTCTACAACTATCCCGGCTTTCTCGCCCGGGATCAGACCTGGACCCAGGCCAACTGGGAAGGCAATGAATCCATGCTGAGGTTGGGCATGATCGTACGCCCCAACCGCAATGCCGTCCTTTGGTCGAAAATCGGTTTCCAAAGCACCTTGCCCGGCAATTTCCTTAACCAGGATGCCTATGACCCGGCCTCCGGGTACACAGGGGTACAGAACCGCCACGATAAAACCGACGTGACCGCCAATATCCACGAGGAAATGGCAGCCGGGTTGGCCATCCGCACCGTGCCTGCCTCCTTCTGGGT
>JBDSIO010000476.1:0-1640 GCA_039917895.1 Fibrobacteria bacterium
GGGCGTTGCGACCGGGAAGGCCGTCAATTCGACGGTGGATAAGGCGGTTGAGAAGGCGGTTGAGAAGGCGGTTGAGAAGGCCGCGAAAAAGGCGGTTGAGAAGGCGCAAAGAAGGCGGAAGACGGCGGTCACCTTTCTGAAAACCTGACCCGCAGCGGGCCCAAATCGCATACAGGCGCACCGGAACCGTCCCTCTCCAAGTCCAAGAACCTCGGATGCGGACCCATGGGGCGCCGCCAAGTCCAGACGCACCTTCCCCTCAAATCGAACGCTTCCGCGCGGATTGCCCGATCCGGGATTCCAATCCTGCGGGCCAGGCCCAGGTTTCCCCAGGCCCACGCCGAATAGGCAACCTGCCCTTCCATCCGGGAGCCCTGCGGAATCGCGTCCGGGGTTCCGATATAATCGAGGCGCACCAGATTGCCGTGGCCGGCATTCTTGGGATATGAACCGTTGTCCCCCCATCCAAGGAAGTAGAACGCCCCGTCCGGACCCACCTTGAGATCTATGGGATTCTTGATCGGGTTGGCTGTGGTCTGATCCCAGAAACGCTTGACGGCCACCACGGCCCCGTCGTTGTCCAATTGGACCGCATGGATGAGGCTGCGCGAGAAATCGAAAATGAACAGATGCTGATCGAAATACCTCGGGATCCTGTTCCGGGATGCGATGGCCGGATCGGAATAATACACCGGGCCGAGCATTGAAGTATTGGTGGACCCGCTTTCGAAAGCGGGGAAGGCGGTCCCGGCGGAATTGTAGGGATACCAGATCAAAGCGGGCCGGGCCGGGGGAAGATCCTGGATGCCGGTGTTGTTGGAGGACATGTTGTGAAGAGCGTCCGGAACGTATGCCGGGCCGGCGGTGCTGGTCTCGTAATTCCATTCGCGGTAGCAGAAGTTGTTGCCCACGCAATATGGCCATCCATAATAGCCGGGGGACTTTGCGAGATTGACCTCCTCATAACCACGGGGGCCTTTGGTGGGATCATCCGCGGTGGCGTTGGGTCCCGGCTCGGCCCAGTATAGCCATCCGGTTTTAGCGTCCACGGTGATGCGGAAGGGATGGCGCAAGCCCATGGCATAGATTTCCGGGCGGGTCTTCTCGGTGCCGGACGAGAACAGGTTTCCCGACGGGATGGTATAACTGCCATCAGTTTCGGGATGGATGCGCAGGATCTTTCCGCGCAGATCGTTGCTGTTGGCCGCGGAACGCTGCGCATCGTAATTCTGGCGCTTGGGATCGCGGGGAGAATACCCGGCCGTGGTTCCGGAGAAAAAGTTGTTTGTGTTGTCGGCCAAGCCGATGTACAAGTTGCCCTGGGGATCGAAGGCCAGGCAACCCGTGTTGTGCTCGTCGCTGGAGGTGAGGCTGTAGGGGACGCTGAGGACCTGGACCCGCGAGGAAAGGTCCAGGATTCCCGTGGCCAGGACGGTATATCGCGCCACTACCAAGGCCGATACCGGCGCCAGGGATCCATAGAGCAGGAACACGTGGCGATTGGTCGCGAAATCCGGATCGAGGACGAGGGAGTGGAGGCCGTCCTCGCGCACATCGGAAACGGTGATGGTGCCGGCCGTGGTGGACGTATTGGTCTTAGGATCGAAGAGCTTGATGGTGCCGGACTTGGACAGGATGTA
>JBDSIO010000477.1:0-9852 GCA_039917895.1 Fibrobacteria bacterium
CTGGGTGTCGGCCTGTTCGTATACCTGATGGCACGCCATGACCAGGCCTTGGCGCGGGAAAAAAGCAACGCGCAATTAATGGCCCTCAATGAGGCCGGAGTCGCGCGGATGGAAGGCAGGTGGAACCGGTTTGCCGATGACGGCCGCGAATATGCGGATGATACACATCCCTTCGCCTCCGATCTGGATCTGTTCGGACCATCTTCCCTGTTCCAATGGCTGAACGCGGCCCAGACCCGGTTCGGCCGGGAGCGTTTGCGCCGCCTGCTCCTGAATCCCCCGCGTTCCCGCAACGTCATCGCCGCCGACCAGGCCATGGTCCGGGAACTGGCCTCCCGTCTGGATTGGCGCCAACGCTTCCAGGCCGCCGGGGGAACGCCGCCGGTCCGCAAACCCAAGGAGGATCCGGAATCCCTGATCGTCTGGGCCGAGGATGCCTCCGAATTGTTCTCCTCTCCCGCCCTGACTGCGACCCTGCGCTTCCTGCCCCTGCTGTCCTTCGCCTACGCCGTCTACATGTTCGTCCAGCACGGCCTGTCCTACCTGATGCTGCCGCCCTTCGTAATCCAGGCCGTCATCGCCTCGGCCAACCAGAAACGGAACGGGAAAATCCTATCGGTCATCAGCCGCCAGAAGGAAAACCTGGAAACCTACCTGGAACTCCTTATCCAAGGCGAAGGCGGCGGATTCACGGGACCTGGCCTGAAGGATTTGGCCGGGGGCCTACGTAACTCCGGAGGCACTCCCGCCTCGATCGCCGTGCGCGGATTGCAGCGCTTGGCGGAGCACCTGGAAACCCGCCTCAACCCCATCCTGTATCATTTGGTGAATACCCTGTTCCTGTGGGACATCCAATGGCTCTGGGTATTCCGGACGTGGCGGCGCGCCAACGGAGCCGGGCTGCGCGCCTGGCTCGATATTCTCGCTCATCTGGAAACCCTGTCCAGCCTGGCCATTCCCGCCTTCGAAAACCCCGATTGGGTGTTTCCGGACATGGCGCCGGCGGAGGAAAGCGGTCCCTTGATCGAGGCCGCAGGCATGGCGCATCCCCTTATCCCGA
Source organism: Fibrobacteria bacterium (assembly GCA_039917895.1). Classification (GTDB taxonomy): domain Bacteria; phylum Fibrobacterota; class Fibrobacteria; order UBA11236; family UBA11236; genus Chersky-265. The sequence goes on from JBDSIO010000477.1 coordinate 1,061, forward strand.
AAAACGTCCGTGTCGGCAACGATCTCCGTCTGGGAGGACCGGGCGAAGTCCTCATAATCACCGGATCCAACATGTCCGGCAAAAGCACCTTGATGCGCACCGTGGGCGCCAATCTCGTGCTTGCCTATGCGGGAGCGCCGGTTTGCGCCGGGGCCTTCCGATGCGGGCTCCTGGAAATGCATACCTCCATGCGCTTGAAGGACGATTTGGAAAAACGCATATCCTCTTTCTACGCCGAACTGTTGCGCATCAAGGGCATCGTGGAAGCGGCCCAGGCCGGGCGCCAGGTGCTGTTCCTGGTCGACGAAATCTTCCGGGGTACGAATTCCAAGGATCGGCTTGCCGGAGCCATGGCGGTACTGAAGCAGCTGCACGGGCTCAAGGCCGCAGGCCTGGTCACAACCCATGATTTGGAACTGGCGCAATTGGAGGGGATGGAGGGAATGGAACCGGGCAGCTTTCGAAATTTCCATTTCCAGGAGCAGTTTGCCGAAGGGAAGATTTCCTTCGACTACCGTATGCGGACCGGAGTCTCCACGACCACCAATGCGATGCATCTGCTCCGTATGGTGGGGCTGGGAGCCTAGCGCAAGGAGCCGCGATGGAAGCGTTGGATCGGAAGTTCCAAGCCACGATGGAAAGCTTGCGACACGATGCAAGTCAGTAAAATCATCAGCGCGGTAAACGTCAGAAAAACGGGAGTATCATGCCAGCCGGTCCGTTGCAAGGGCGGAAGCAGGAATGCCATTCCGCCATCCAGAAGGGCGAAGTGGCACAGGTACGCGCTATAGCTGGCCTTGCCCACCGCGCAGGTAAATGGGGTGCAGAGCACGGACCAGGGGCGGCGTGATAAACCCATGGCGATGAGCACGTAGGCGACGGAGAACAGGAATAGCGGCGGGAGAAACAAATCCGCTTTCATCAGCAGCGCCGCGATCAGGATCCCGCCCGAGAAAATGAAAGCCAGGGAGGATCTGGTTCCGGTTTCGGGGGGCGCCGGCTCGCGTGCCGGCAACCGGAACATCAGCAGCCCCAGAGCGAAAACGACGGCCTGGGCCGGCATCAGGAACCACAGGCTTTCCGTCCACGGGGACGGAGTATGCGGCCCCGACCCGGGCGACGCGCCCGCAAAAACATTCAGAACCAGGATTTGCAGACCCAGGCAAGCCAGGACCAGCAGCGCAGCGCGTTGCCAATCCTTGACGAAGGCGAGCAGGAACGGCAACGCGAAGTAGAAGCACACCTCCATCATGATGGACCATCCCCCGCTGACCGGCGCATTCATCCATCCCGGCACCCAACCATTGGTGAAAGTGGCGCCCGCGAACACCTGTAGCCAAGGGATCGGGTCCCCGCCTCGAAAGCGATTCTCGGCCAGATACCATGCGATAGCGAGCCAATACAGAGGCACGATGCGGAAGAAGCGGTTGCGGAAGAACGCAGGCAGGGAGAAATTACCACGCGTTCTGGAGGTTTGGATCGAAAGCGACAGGGTGAAGGCGCTGACCAGGAAGAACAACTGCACGCCGTTTCCGCCCTGGTTCGCGATCTGCTTCAGGATGGGGCGGAGGCCCGGAAGCGCGGTTAAGGTCCAGAGAAAACAGTGGTAGACGATGACGCCGAGGATGGCGAATCCGCGCAGGGCGTCGATGTAGGCGAGTCGGTGTTTGGTAGGTTCCATGGGGTTGGATTCGGGGCAGAAGGGTCAAAAGGCCAAATTTTGCAAGCTGGAAATCGACCCTATGCCGATTTTTCCGTCCGGAATGAAATGGGAACCGAAGCGGTTGATCCATATCGCCTGCATGCCCGCGCTTTGGGAGCCCAGGCAATCCACTTCGTAATTGTCGCCCACCATCAGGCAGTCCGCGGGCGCCACCCCCAATTGCCTCGCGGCATACTCGAAGATCTCCTTCTGTGGCTTCCGCATGCCAACCCCTTCGCTGATGACTATGACCGGTACCCGCCGATCCAGGCCCGTTAATTTGAGTTTAAGGGTCTGATGCTCCACGCTGCCGTTGGTCACGATGGCCACCGGGGTCCCCGCCAGAGCTTCCAGGAATCCGACCACGTCTTTGAACAGCAGGTAGTGCCCGGCGCAATGATCCAGATAAGCTTTGAACAAGCGGTCGGCTTCCGCTTCCGGCATGTCCGGCCGCGCGAAGATCTCGCGGATGCGCCCACGGCGCTGTTCCTGGAACGAGATTTCGCCGCGCACGTAGCGGGGGAAATGCAGCTTGATGCCGCGGTCCCAGGCGGCTTCCGAATCCGCGAGTCCGCCGATCATGAGGTGGCCATGGGTGCCGTGGAAATCGCGCAAGGCCAAGCGGGTGCCTTCCCGGGTGTCGATCAAGGTGTCGTCGAGATCGAGTAACAGGGCCTTGGGAGTCATAGTGTCCTGGAAAGGTAGCATAGACCAGACAAGCGCCCATTCTCCAATCTTCACCCTTCTCTTACCAACCCATCCCCGCCCCCCTGCTACTAACTCTCCATCTACACCGTCCCCAAAAGGCCTGTTCCAAACCATGTCCACTTCCCGTAAGTCCAGACGTCTCTCCTCATTTTTGAGTTTTTCACTTTTCATTTTTCATTTTGACTTTTATCTCCTCCTCACCCTCTCAGCCCTGCTCCTCCCCCGCACCCTCCCTGCGCAAGCCTTCACCCCCGCCGAATACCGCAAAGCCCTCTGGATGGCCACCCGATTCTACGGAGGACAACGTTCCGGCGACGGTCCCAACTGGCTCATCATGGAACACAAGGCCGGCAAGGACTTCACCCGGGATGCCGACGGCGAGTATAGCCTGGCCGGCGGCTGGCACGACTGCGGCGACCACGTCAAATATGGCCAGACCCAATTCTACAGCGCCTACATGCTCCTCAAAGCCTACTCGGAATTCCCTGCCGGGTTCGACGATAACTACGGCCCCGACTACGCCGGTTACCGCAAGAGTGGTGATTTCACCTGGGAAGGGGCCAAGGGCGAGCCCAACGGCATCCCCGACCTGCTCGACGAAGCCAAATACGCCACCGACTATTTCATCCGCTGCGCGCGCAGCGAAACCGAGTTCTACAACCAGGTGGGCGAAGGCAACCTCGATCACAAGAACTGGGTCACCTCCGTCCACATGTCCACGTTACCTTCCTCGGACGGGGGACAAGCGCGCAAAGCCTTCAAGAACCCGAACGACGCTTCCATGCCCTCCTTCTGCGGCGCCTCCTTGAGCCTCATGGCCCGCCTCTACCGCAAATTCGATCCCGCCTATGCCGCTATCTGCCTTACCCACGCCCGCTACGCCTTTGCCTATGCCAAGGCCCACCCCGGAACCGAAGGCACCAAGGACGGCGGCTTCTACCCCGCCAACGCCAAATGGCAGGACGACTTCGTCACCCTGGCCGTCGAACTCCACCGCGCCACCGGCGATGCCTCCTACCTCGAAGAGGCCAAGCGCCTCGCCTCCTCGGTCTCGGACCACAACTACACCTTATGCTACAACAACAACGACGACCTGGCCGCCTACAACCTGGGCGTCAATGGACAAGCGGACAAGACCGCCTTGCTCCAGAAAATCACCGACCGCTACAAGGCCAGCGTAAACTCGTCCGGGGTAGGTACCACCGGCGATACCTGGGGGCGCCTGCGCTTCCCCATGAATCAGGCCTTCGCAGTCGCGCTTTCAGCCAAACTCAAGGGCGCCGCCGGCGTCGACGCCTTCGCGTACAAGAACCTGGACTACGTTTTGGGATCGAACTCGGCCGGGCAATCCTTCCTGGTGGGCTTCGGAACCAAGAGCCCCCAGAAGCCGCACCATCGAAACATTTACCTGAACGATGAGAATCCCGGGAACAAGAACACCCTGGTCATCCCGGAACGGAACCGCCAGGCGGGCATTCTGATGGGCGGAACCCTGAATCCGGGGGAGTATAAGGACGATGTGGGAAGCTACGAGTTCACCGAAGGGTGCATCGATTACAATGCGGGGCTGGTGGCGACCTTGGGTTATGTGCTATCGATGACGGCGCCTGTGGATACGTCCCGGTTCAAAGGCGGGTCGGTTGGGATTTGGGAGCGCGAAGAAAAAGCGAAAAAGCACAAGCCTGCGGGGCGGGGAAATACCACGCGGCAGTTGGATGTGGATGGATTGGGGCGATGGATTGGGTTCGGAGAGTACGGTCCTGTGCAACGTAACGTATTCGCGCCGGTGTTTGGGGGTGTGAATCCTTAGGTAATGAAAGGACGAGGTCTGTTTAGCTTTGTTCCCAATTCCCCGCTACCCAACCCCTTTGTGCTTTCTTTTGGGCACAAAGGCTGATTCACCCCGATTTATGTTTTGATTTAATCCATATAAATGCTATATTCAAAACATGTTTAGGAAAATAAATGGCTTTTTAGCAAACTGGTGGGCCCGATCGGACCGGAAACCCCTCCTACTCCGAGGCGCCCGACAGGTCGGCAAAACCTGGACGGCCCGAACCTTGGCCGAAACGGTGGGAGCCACCCTCATTGAAGTCAATTTCGAGTTCCGGCCTGAATGCAAACAGGCGTTCCATAGCCTGGACCCGGCGCAAATCCTGAAAGCCTTATCCTTGCTAGGCCTGCCCATGGCGGAACCGGGCAAGCATCTCCTGCTGCTGGACGAAATCCAGGAATGCCCACAAGCTATCATCGCGCTCCGCTATTTCTATGAGCAGATGCCGCGATTGGCCGTGATAGGAACGGGTTCCCTGATGGAATTCGCCCTGGAACAGGAACGCTTTTCCATGCCAGTCGGCCGCATCGAAAGCGCTTGGCTGCATCCTATGAGCTTCGGTGAATTCCTTCGCGCTAAAGGCAACCCGGGGTTGGCCGAAGCGATCGAGACGGATCCCTTCGCCAATCCCCTGCCGGAAGCGGCCCACCAGTTGGCGCTCAAGGAGTTGCGGGAATATCTGTTCTGCGGAGGCATGCCCCAAGCGGTCCTCGCCATGACCTCGGTTCAGGACGTGGAATCCGTACGCCGCACGCATCGGAGTATCCTGCAAACCTACCGCCAGGACTTCTACAAATACGCGCCCCGCATCAAAGCCGCCTTGGCCGAAACCCTTTTCCAAAAGGCTCCCGGCCTGGTAGGCGGGCGCTTCAAATTCAGCCATGTGGATCCGGAATCGAACTCCAAGGAGATAAAACCCGCGGTGGAAGCGTTGGAGAAAGCCGGCGTGATCCGGCGCGTGATCCACACCTCAGGTCAGGGATTACCCATGGCGACGGATGCGAATCCACGCATCGCAAAAATAATCCTCCTGGACGTAGGGCTGATGCATGCCTCGCTGCACATCGACGCGCAATTGGTGCAAGAGCCGGATTTGCTGGGAGTGCACCGGGGAGCGGTGGCGGAGCAATTCGTGGCGCAGGAGGTGATTGCGAGCGCGCAGCCGGATCAGGAGCCTGAGCTTTACTTTTGGGCTCGGGAGGCCTTGAACAGCCAGGCGGAGGTGGATTACCTGATCGCTTGGGGATCCAAGGTTATGCCTATCGAGGTGAAAGCGGGGGCGGCGGGGACGTTGAAAAGCCTTCATAGCTTTTTGGATTCGCATCCGAATAGTCCGATGGGGGTGCGGCTGTATTCGGGGGCGGTTTTGAGGGAGGAGAAGGTGGTGCACTTGCCGTTGTATTCGGCGGGGGCGGTGAGGAAGTTGGGAGAGGTGTAGTCGGACAGGATGTGATCGGTAACCGTTTACCGCATCAACACCTGGATCCGGTTTCCGGCCGCCACCGCCCATACGCGTCCATCAGGACCGAAATCGTAGGCCTCGAGGGATCCGTTAATGGGCAATTCTAAATTAGTCCAGGATCCACCCTGGTTTCTCGATTCGAACATGACCTTCTTGAATCCAATGGTTTCCTCGCCTCTTTTCAACTCAATGGCTCCGACCAAATAGAATGAATCCCCCGACAGGCTAAAAGCCTTGAATAGAAAACCTGCGGGTAATCCGCGACTTTCATTTGACGTGGCCGCCATCTCGCCAAACCGGGCCAACCCGAATTTTTTATCCGGCATCGATCCGAATGCCCAAATACCTTTTTGCGATCCGGCCAAAGCCATAGGCTGAAAGTTGAGAGGCATATCACCGCATGTTTCCCACACGCCCGATCCATCCGTTCGCTTCAAATCAAGTTTTTCCAAACGTCGTTTTTCCACACGGAAAAAAACACCATCCGGGTCCAGGTAAAAGGCTTATCCCGTCCTCCGGCCAAGGGATTGTAGCCCGCGAGGGCGGTTGCATGCCAATTTTTCCCCGCATCCGCCGAAACATAGATGGAAACGGGGTCATTGGTAAACTCAGGGTAACCCGCCGCAACCAGCCATTGCGCCTCGCTTCCCCAAACCCTGCTTCCCCGCAGTACCAGTTGCGAAATTTCCTTCCAAACTTCCTGGTCTTCTGAAGAGTCCCTCATGCAAGCAAGGAAGTGGACGCTCTCATGAAAATCCGCGGCGTCACTTCGGATGTTTTGCGCTATCGCACCTTCCGCACCGGTTCTGAACAGACCGACGATTTCGCCGCTTCCCTTGAATACCTGCCGTCTCTCCTGCCAGTCATTCCGCGTCTCGTAGAGCACCGAAGAATCCATTGAGAGAGCTTTCCTCGGATTCAACTCCATGGAACCCGCATCTGAGAAAATCGAGCCCCCGCAATATCCGAATCCACTCCCAGACACCGACACCAATAGGCAATTCGATCGTAAATGTTCGATATCCGGAATCGGTCGTTTAGTCCATGACATGGATTTTCCTTTGCACCCGAAAAGTGCCGCGATGACGGTGATGAAAGCCGGAGCAATCCTGAGAATTCGCATTCTTAAAATATCTTATTGAAGTAATCGGTGATTTCATCCACCTGTTTTGCGGCCGCATCTTTGAGGTTTTTCCCCCATTCCGTCACCAACCGGCCGCTGATATCATAAGCTTGGGCCCGGGTGCCGCCATCCAGCCACTCCTTGATGTCGGGAGTATACCCGATGCCTCCGGAAAAGCGGGATGCGGTGGGGGCTACGGGTTGAATCGGAAAGGAAGAAGGTAGGAAATGAAACCGGACCCGCATCGGTTTGGGAAAGGAGTGTGAAGGGGCGAATGGCATACCTACCTTTCCAAAGTCCTTGCCGTCGCTAGTCGCAAGGTGATTCCATTACCGCAAAGGAAACGCATGCTCACCGGTGAAATCCGCAGCCAAGTCGATCGTATCTGGGACGCCTTCTGGACCGGAGGCATTGGTGTCTCTTCAATGGCGCGCACACGACCTGGTCCGAGGAACCGGCGGCCATTTGGAAGTTCTTCTCGCAGTTCTGAGCGCCTTAGAGCTGCTGGGATTAATCCTAATCGGGGATCCTGAATAGGCGCAGCTTGGTTTTTTGGGCTCCTTTGAAGACTGGAATAGGGAATCCGGAAGCCATCCGGGACGATTCGCGGTAGATTGAAACCTTCAGGCGCTAGCTAACGCTTTCGCCATTGCACAGAATCGGCCAATGGAAAAGGCAGGGAAACCATCGCATCACGTGCGGTGCTCCAAGGTCCATGTCGTTCGGGGGGGATCAAGTGGAACCAGGAAATCACAAAAAGAATCGATGGGGCGGGGCCGGAAAAACATTCCGGAAGGGAACCGTGTTCGCCGCCTTGGGTGCAGCGTGCATGTCGCCCATCTCGGCCGCCACTTACTTCGTCGCCACCACGGGAAACAATTCCAATTCCGGCACCCTTGAGCAACCTTTCGCCACCCTGCAAAAAGGCCATGACGTGGCAGTGGCGGGCGACACGGTTTTCATCCGCGGCGGCACTTACTCCCCCACTGGCAGCGGCAAAGACAATGCAGGTTACTCCCTCACCCGGAGCGGAAGCTCCGACACCAAGCGAATCTGCTTTTGGGCCTATAAGGATGAAAAGCCCGTTTTCGATTTCGCCAAGATAAGCCTGTCCTCATCAACCGGCGCGGGCATCCGCATCAACGGCGGCAGTTGGCTGTATATAAAGGGACTGGAAATCAAGAACGTCCCGCAGCCCTCCTCTTCCGCCGCCAACAACGGCATCTGGGCAAACCCTACCAGCAATACCATTTTCGAAAACTGCGATTTCCACCATAACAGCGGTCCCGGCCTCTCCATCGCCAACGGCAATGGCGGCAACTTGGTTCTCAATTGCGATTCCCACCACAATTTCGATCCTATCTCCTCCAAGGGCGAAGGCCAGAACGCGGACGGGTTCGGGCTCCATTATCAGAAGTCCGGCCCCAGTACGGTCTACCGGGGTTGCCGAGCTTGGTGGAATTCCGACGACGGTTTCGATTGCATTTCCCAAGGCGTGGCCGTGGTCCTGGATAATTGCTGGATGGCCCTGAGCGGATACAAGCCTGGCACCTTCGTCGCGGCCGCGTCCGGCAATGGTAACGGCTTCAAGGTGGGCGGATGGGGCAATCCTCCCGACGGCCAGCCCAACCCGATGCCCGTGCATACGGTCCACAACTGCATCGGGTTCCTGAACAAGGCCGCGGGATTCTACCACAACCATCAGCCCGGCAACGGCTTTTACTACAACAACACAGGCTTCAACAACCGGTCCGCCAATTTCAACCAACTCGGCTACAAGAACGGGGACGCGGGCATGGGAACCTGGCGCAACAACGTATCCTACATGGGGACGGCCACCTCGAACGCCAACGGCGCCGACGCGGCCAATAATTCCTGGAACATCTCCGGCCTGACTTTAACGGCCGCGGATTTCCTGAGCGTCGACACCGCGGGCATGTTCGGCCCCGGAGGCATCCTGGGA
>JBDSIO010000478.1:0-9873 GCA_039917895.1 Fibrobacteria bacterium
CGCGTAGGGGGCATCGGAAAAGCCGATCCGGATCACCAGAGCCTTGAGTTTGCCTGAATAGGTTTTGGTGATCTTGGGCAGATCCGCCGTTTTCGCCAGGGCGGCCGGCACATCCACCGTCCCGCAATTCACTTCCATTTCCTGGGCGAGCGAATGTCCCGCCCAAAGGCTACCTGCCAAGGCGATCAGACACAGCTTCCGCGTGTACCTTGAATTCATGAACCCCCCGTGCCTTTTTGGAACGGACCGCTGGCATCGAATGATGACGGTTCGTATGATTCTATTAATACCGTCAAACTCCCGATCGGGCATGGGAAATCCCCGCTGCCGAAATTACTGTTGGCCAAGGGCGAAGGCCAAATATTTGCTTTCCCATCATAGGGTTGGGAAGGGGAAAGGTCACGTAAACCATGAAACGGAATACCCCGCGCGGAAGGCCTTTTTTGGGATGGTTGGGATTGGCCTTGTCCATTTCCGCCGTTTGCGGGTGCTTCGACAAATCCACCAGCGGAAGCGACACCGGAAAGCCGGTGAAACCCGAGGCTAAAGCGCCTTTTGATGCCGGCGTGGAGGGGTTACCCGAGGCGGTTCCTACCCGGGAAATCGAGGTGAGGGATGGGGATACCTTGCGGGTTACCGTATCCTACGTTGCCAAATGGATTTCCGGCCGGAAAGTGCGAATGCTCGCCTATAACGGTTCGGTTCCCGGTCCTCTTATCAAGGTTGTTCAAGGGTCCCAAATCACCCTGCTTTTGAGAAACGAAACTAATCTTCCCACAACCCTGCACTCCCATGGGGTGCGCCTCGATTTCCGCAGCGATGGCGTTCCGAACCTGACCCAGGCCGCGACCGATAGCGGCAAGACATTTGCCTACACGATCCGCTTCCCGGATCCGGGCATCTTCTGGTACCACCCGCATTACCGCGAGGACTACCAGATGGAACTGGGTTTATACGGAAGTTACCTGGTAGCTCCCAAGGATACGGCATACTGGCAACCGGTGAACCGCGAAGTGGTCCTGATGGTCGACGATTTGGCCCTGCGCGGAAACCTAATCGAACCGTTCTACCGCAACCTGCCCGATCATGCCATGATGGGCAGGTTCGGCAACGTATTCCTGATCAACGGGGATACCGCCTTCACCCTCCGCGTCAAACGCAACGAGACCATCCGGTTCTACGTGGTCAACGCATCCAACTCCAGGGTCTACAATCTCCAATATTCGCGCGATATGGATTTGAACATCGTGGGCGCGGACAACGGGCGCTTCGTAATCCCGTCCAGCCGCGAGAACTACTTGGTGGCTCCATCGGAACGCGCCATCTTCCAGGTGTATTTCAATGACGCGCTCGATGATTACCGCACCCTCGATTTGTGGAGCGTGACTCCGGGAGGCGTGGCCGTGCTCGGTCATTTCACCTACGCTGCCGATACCGCCGCGCCGGACCTGCGAAGCAGCATCACCACGCTGCAGAGTCCGCAGGCTGCGGCTTCCATCGATCCGTTCCTCCCTTTCTTCCACAAGCTTCCCGACGAGGAAATCCTGTTGTCGGGTTACATGGACATGTCGGTTCCCCTGGCCAAGGCCGCGGCGGGCCAGCATGATCCGGATCCCTCCAATAAAATGGGAGTGGAATGGAGCGACAGCGTCCATGGTCCCGCCATGTTGGCCATGAACGGACAGGCGAATTCGCGTAACATGCATTGGTCCATCAAAGACGTGCGCACCGGCAAGGAGAACCACGAGATCCAATGGGTGTTCAAGCGCGGATCCAAAGTGCTGATCCGGGTGCGCAACGATACCACCACCTCCCCGATCGACGCCAAAATCATGAACCATCCCATGCCGCACCCGATCCATTTCCACGGGCAGCGGTTCCTGGTGGTGCGCGAGAACGGCATTGAGCCCAAGGAAAGCCTGGCCTGGCGGGACAGTTATCTCATCGGCCGCGGCTTCACCGTGGATCTGCTGCTCGATGCGGACAATCCCGGGGACTGGATGTTCCATTGCCATATCGCCGAGCACCTTGAGAACGACATGATGGGCCATTTCAAGGTGTTGGACGAGGTCGCCTCCGAGAAGTTGCCATTGGAATGGTCGCTTAGCCTGCGTTTGGCCTCCGTGGTGGACTCCTTGCGGCGCGATTCCACCTTGGCCATGTCCGTGCCTGCCGGTATCGCCGGTTCGGTGAACGCTTTCGGGCCCGGCGCAACGCGCGCCCTCCTGACCGGCGCCCTCGACGGTTCCGTCTATTTCGAAAACGCGGATGAATCGGCGCGCAAGGTGGCGGCAGCAGTGGACTCTTCCGGCTCCTTCGTCTTTCCGGCCACCGATCTGCTCGGCGCGTCCGAAGTGGTTCGCATCAAGGTCTTTCTCAAGCCGAAATCCACCGCTTATCGCGCCAGCCCGGATACCTTGCGTCTGACTCTGGATCGGCGGGGCCAGTTGGCCTGGTCCCTGGATCTCGATTTGGCCGGGGACACGGTTTTAACGGCCCTGCGCTCGGAGGTTTCCGTCGTCAGCCAAATGCAGGGGCCCATCAAAGGCAAGGTGAACGGATACGATCCTGCTATCCTGCGCGATACGCTATATTTCAGGAATATGATCTACCCAGAACTCTTCGCGGACGTTCCATTGATGGTCGACGGTGGATTCGCTTTCGACCCTTCCGACATCGTCGCCTCCCTGGACGGATTGCATTCCCTCAACATCTTCCTGAGGCCCGTCACTGGCCGAAGGCAGATGGACCCGGACACCCTGCGCGTGCATGTCAGCATTCCATGAAAGGCGCGGCTTGAGTCCCTCCGAATCGCCCGCGGGCATTAGCGCCTCGCCCAAAGGCCCGATCGGAATCATGGGCGCTATGGCTGAAGAGATCACCGAATTCCTTTCCCATGCCGAACTCATCGAACGCACCGATTGGCGCGGGTTCACCTTTTACAGGATTCGGTTGCAAGGCCGCGACGCAGTGCTGGTCAAGTCCGGCATCGGCAAGGTGTTTTCCGCCTTGGTTAGCCAGCATCTCATCGATCTCTACGCTCCGTCCGCGCTCATCTTCACCGGCGTGGCCGGGTCGCTCAATCCTGCCTATGAAATCGGCGACGTGGTCATCAGCCGGGACTGCATCCAGCACGACGTAGATGGCCGGGCCTTGGGCTTCGTGCGGGGAAATCTTCTCTATACCGACCTGAAAATATTCACCGCGGATCCGGCGCTCGCCGCAGCCGCCCTTTCCGCCGTGGCTGAAGGGCACCGAATCCATTCGGGACGCATCCTGACCGGGGATCAATTCATGACCAGGGACGAAATCAACCACCACCGCTATCTACTGGACGAACTGCATGGCGACGCGGTGGAAATGGAGGGCGGGGCGATGGCCCAGGTCTGCGCCGTTAACGACCTCCCCTTTGTGGTGGTGCGGACCATTTCCGACAGGGCCGACGGGGACGCCGTGCACGATTTCAACCGGTTCCTCCCGGTCATCGCTCGGAACTCCTTCACGATCGTGAAGCATATCCTCTCAAGCATTCCGCATTGATGTAAGCCGCGAGGATCACCCGCGGTACTTAGGCCCCGGAGTGTTCGCCCGGCTCCCGCTCCCGGGAATAGGCCCCGCGCCTTCCCGCAGGATCTCAGGGGCGTCACCTACCAGGGAAATCACCGTGGTCGGGGTAACCGGCAAGGGACCCAAATCGACGATCAAATCAACCAGATGACCATACCTGGCCTCGAGATCGGCGGGATCGACGAAGTGATCGTTTTCCTCGATTTTCGCCGCCGTCGTCAGGATCACGGACTCCGGGGCCAACTGGAACAGAGTGTCGGTAAAGGGGCTTTTCGGCATTCGCACGCCTACCTCTGGCCGGTTCACGTCCAGGATCTTACGGGAACGTACCGTGGCAGGCAGCACGAAGGTGTAGGGGCCGGGGACGACGGATTTCATATACCGGAAGGATGAGGTCTCCAGTTTTGCGAATTCGGACAGGGCGCCGAAGTCGCGCACCATCAGCGCCATCAGGTATTTCTTCATGGCGCGCTTGAGGTGGTAGAGCTTATGGACTCCCTTTTTCGACAAGGCATCGCAACCCATGGAATAGCCCGAATCGGTGGGGTAGACCACCACCTCGCCCGCGGAGAAAGCATCCAGCACCTTCTTCATGAAGCGGACTTCGGGGTTCTTGGGGTGCAGTTCCAGGCGCATGACGCGGGCTTCCTTCCGACGGCGCGGAATAAGGATTCGAATGGGAGGGGTAAAGATAGCGAGTCCCGGATGATCCCGCAAACCAGGCCGCAAGCGGACTCCAAGGCAGCCATGGTATCCGGAGGGATACCGGGTAGGAGGGGGGGATGTTGTCGACCGACCTTCAGCGGGATGGAAAGTATCCGGCTCCGTCGGGAAGGAAGGCGTTGGCAATATGTTCCAGTAGCGGTTCCGAGCCGTCGGCGGGCATTTCCACGCCCACCACGTCGAAGCGCATATCGCGGTCCAAATGGCCGTTCTGCCAGCAATAGCGCTGTGCCAGGCGCTGCAGGCGCTGGATCTTCCGCCCGTCGATCCGCTCCAGGGGACGGCCTTTGGTCTCGGTGCGGCTGGATTTCACCTCTACGAACACGAGGACCCTTTCCGGGTCCTCCATCACCAGATCGATTTCACCACGGCCATGGCGATAGTTGCGGTGCAGCAGGCGGAAGCCTTTGCCGGAGAGGAGGGAAAGGGCATGGTCTTCGCCGCGGCGTCCGGCGTCCCAATGATGCTCGCGGTGGTCACTCATACGGAAGGCCCAGGAAGCGGACCTCCCGGACGGCGATGGGCTTGGCCAATGGGGGGGCTGGAGCGGCAGCCGCGCCCTGGACCGCCCCGGAGGAGAACCTCAGGCTCGCCTTTTCCATCGGCACCGCTCCCAGGGAAAGGAATTGCGGCCCGTCGGTGTCGGCCAAAGACAGGCGCATGGGTTTACGGCCTTCGACCTCGAGAGTGACGGAACGGGGATAGCCGTAGGCCAGAACGGAGCCATCGACGCTTTCGAATCCCGCCTCGATGACGATGCCGGTGACGAGCACGCGGCCGGCGAAGGCGAATTCGATTTGCGCGTCCTCGTGCACGGCGTCCACGGGCGCGGCCCATGCGGTCGAACGTTTCCCATCGAAGAGGTTGGCCGCGTCTGCGGAGCCGCTGGGGCCCGAAGAGGCGGAAGGCCCGGAAAACCGGACCGGGACCAGCCAGCCGACAGTGGCGCCTGGCACCGGGGAGGAGCGCAAAAGCAGAAAGGCCAGTGCGCCCAGCACGATTGCGAACAGCCCGAGGATGCCCCATAAGTAGCCGCGCGAAACCGCTATCGGCTCCCCGGAATACCGACGGTCCTTACCCCGGCGATCGGTGATGCGGAGATCGGAGGGAACCTGGGTTTTGCTGGTGGCGAGATCCGGCACAATTTCCAGGTGGGCGGAATCAAGGTCCCGGAGCAATTCGTCCGCGGTCAGGTAGCGGTCCGCCTTGCTTTTCTTCAGGCACTTGGCGACGATCAATTCCAGGCGGTGGGGCACGTCCGGGGCTTTTTTGCCGAGCAGGGGGGGAGACTCGTGTACTTGTTTGTAGGCAACCGCCAGCGGAGTGTCCGCCAGGAACGGCGGTCGGCCGGTGACCATCTCGTAGATGATGATGCCGAGGCCGTAGATATCGCTCTGGCCGTCGACCAGGCCGCCTTCACATTGTTCTGGGGCCATGTATTCGGGCGTGCCCATCGCCATGCCCGTGGTGGTGATGCTGGGCGCATCGATGACTTTGGCGATGCCGAAGTCGGAGATGTACACCTTGTCGCCGGGCTCCACCATGATGTTGCCGGATTTGATGTCGCGATGGACGATTTCATTATGGTGGGCGTATTTAAGTCCGCGGCAAATCTGCTTGGTTATGCCGATGATGCGGGCGTAGTCCAGATACTTCTTTTCGTTCTGGATCAATTTGCCCAGGGTGGTTCCCTGGATGTACTGCATGGCGATGAACTTCTGGCCGTTTTCCTCCCCGTAATCATAGATGGTGACGATGTTCTGATGCTGCAGCCGGGAAATGGCATAAGCCTCGGTGAAGAAGCGCTCGGAGAATTCCGTGGAGCGGGCCAGCAGTCCGGGAAGGATCTTCAGGGCGACTACGCGCTCCAGGCCGGATTGGACGGCCTTATAGACGTCGCCCATCCCCCCTTTGCCCAAGTGTTCCACGATGTTATATCCGCCGAACCGGTGTTCCGTGAAGGCTTCCGGGTGCTTGGGAGTGATCGCGGCCTTTTCCATGGCTTGTCCTTTACTCCCGGGAAACGGCGAATCCCAAGCGAATTTTTGAAATTATAGGAAATATGCGGGGTCATGGTCCGTAAAAACCTGTGATGGCGCAGTGCGGCCTGAATGTCTCCGAAGGTGCGCGGCGGCCCGCGGTTACGGACTTCCGGACGATCAAGCCTCCTTGATCCAGGCATATCAACGCCTTGTCACCCGCAGGCCACCGGGCCGGAGCGCGTGTTGCTACCTTAATTTGTCGATGGGCATCCGTTACGGTCGTTACGAAGTGCTTTACAAACTAGGACAGGGCGCAATGGCCCAGGTTTTCCTGGCGCGCGATCCGTTGCTTAACCGCCTAGTGGCCGTAAAGGTGTTGCATGCTGATCTTGCTTCGCGCAAGGACGTGCTGCAAAGGTTCTTCAACGAAGCTCGCACAGTCGCCGCGGTCCGTAGTCCCCATATCGTGGAGATTTTCGATTTCGGACAGGAAGGCAAGGACTTGTACCTGGTGATGGAATTCGTGGACGGACTCAGCCTTCACGGGGTCCTGCGCCGGATGCGGCCACCGCAACCGGGATCGCCGGATGATCAGCGCCCCGTATCCCGCCATGGGCGCGAGGCGGTTTCCCAATCCGAGCCGCTCGATCCCTCGATCACGGCCGCGCTCATGTGCCAGGCAGCGGACGGTCTGGCCATGGCGGCCCACCACGGAGTGGTGCACCGCGACATCAAGCCGGAAAACCTGATGATAAACAGCCAGGGTTACCTTAAGATTTCCGATTTCGGGATCGCGCACGTGCAGGACGACAGCATCACCAAGACCGGGGCCGTGCTGGGTTCGCCTCTGTTCATGTCGCCGGAACAGGCCCGCGGCCTGAAACCCATCACCTCCCAGGCGGACATGTTCTCGCTGGGATCTGTATTCTACTCCTGCCTGGCGGGGCATCCTCCTTTCCGGGGCCGAACTGTCACCGACCTGTTCCGGAAAATCGCCGGCGAGGCGCATGTTCCCTTATGTCGACTGCGGCCCGATTTGGACCCGGTTTTGGCCAATCTCGTGGAAACCCTGCTTCACAAGCACCCGGCGGACCGCGGGTCGGGCCCCCGTTGGTTGCATCGCCAGCTCAAGAGCCACTTGTTCGCTCTCGGTGTGTTGGACCCGGCCGATTTGATCTGCTCCCACCTGAAGGAATTGTCCGCGCGCGGGATCCAGACGACCTGGAGGATGGAACGCTCCCGATGGGGAGCGCAGGCCACCTTACCGATCGCCACCCTGCCGATGTCCCCCGCGGCCACCGAAAGCCTCACCCGGGAAAGCGATCGCCGGACTCCCGCCGTCGCTCTTTCCACCGCGTTGGGCTTCATGGTCCTGGTCGCGGCCGGTATCGTATGGGGATTATGGCAACGGGCCCCGGCCTTCCTTAGTCCGGTTCGCGTTCCACATACCGTGGTAACCACTATGCTCCTCGAAGCCCGGAAATCCCACGGCACCCAAGGGGTTGCATCCGACGCATCCGGGAATAACACCAGACCCACGGCAGGGGAATGGCCCAGGCGGGATAGTAACGTGCGCGTTACTGACTCAGCGCGGATATCCTGGGCGGAGGACTACGCCCTGGCCAACGGGCTTGAGGACAGCCTCGTCTCAGCGGCCGCGCAAAATACGGCCGAGGCAGCTCGGACGACGGCTAAAGCCAATCCGCCGATTGCCGCCCTCGGCGCGGAAACCGCCATTCTGGTGCTGAAAAGCTCGCCCCCCTTCGCCGAAGCCTATGTGGACGGGAATTACCTCGGCGTGACGCCCGTGCGGCTGGAAGGCCTTCCGACGGGCCGGCACCGCGTTTTCCTCAAGGTCAGACGCTCGCCCGCATTCGATACCTTGCTGACCCTGAATCCTGGTCTGCAGGAATTAAAGTTCCGTTTGGAAGAAAGGGTGCCGTCGCGTCTCGCCGGCAAACCAGAGGACGGGCCATGAAACATGGCGCTACCGTAAAGTCTTGAATCCTTTTTCCAGTCGGTCCAGCGCCGCGCCCAGGTTTTCAAGGCTGTTGGCGAAGGAAATGCGCATAAAGCCTTCCTGACCAAAGCTGCTGCCCGGAACCGTGGCCAACAGTTGGTGCTCCAGCAGGTATTCGCAAATGTCCATGGAGCTCGCCATGGTTTTACCGCCGAAGGATTTGCCCAGGTAGGCTTCCAGATTGAAGAAAACGTAGAATGCGCCATCGGGAACCAGAACCTTGAGGCCGGGGATGCGCGCCAATCGCTCCAAAGCCAGGGAACGGCATTCCGACAGATGCTTTTGCATGGTATCGGGAAAGCCTTTGCCGGCCTCCAGGGCTGCCAAAGCGGCGTATTGGGACGCGTTCGCGGGATGGTGGGTTCCGTGGCTTTGGATAGCGCCGATGGCCTTGGCCAGGGCGGTTGGCGCGCCGGTATACCCGATGCGCCAGCCGGTCATGGCATAGGCCTTGGACATGCCGTTGATGGTGATGGTGCGCGCGAAGATCTCTTTACCCAAGGCCGCTATGCTCACATGCTTGCGGCCATCGTAAACGAGGTATTCGTAAATCTCGTCGGACAGGCAATAGAGGTCGTGCCTTACGACCACTTCTGCAAGTTCCCGCAATTCGGTTTCCGTATAAACGCCGCCGGTCGGGTTGCCCGGCGAGTTGAGGATCAGTAATTTGGTTTTCGGTGTCACCGCTCTTTCCAATTGCTCTGCCGTGGCCTTGAAACCGTTCGCGAAATCGGTGGGAATGTTGACGGGCGTACCGCCCAGGAAACGCACCAATTCCGGATAGGTCACCCAGCACGGGGTTGGGATGAGGACCTCATCACCTTCTTCCACCAGCGCCAGCAGCGTGTTGAACACGCTGTGCTTGGCCCCCCCGGAGATGATGATATCCGACGCAGGATAAGCGAGGCCGTTATCCCGGGCGAGTTTGCGGCTGACCGCATCCTGTAACTCCGGCAGGCCGGTAACGTTGGAATACTTGGTCAGACCCTTGCGTATGGAGGCGATGGCCGCATCCTTGGCATGATCCGGAGTGTCCAGATCGGGTTCGCCCGCGCCCAGGCTGAGCACATCCTTGCCCTCCGCCTTAAGACGCTTGTACTTGGCGTCGATGGCCACGGTTTGGGATGTGGAGATGCGGCCGGTGCGGGAAGCGAGGGGCCTCACCTTCCCCATCCTGGAACCAAGCTTAGGCCCGTCTGCTTCGCTCTGTGGGTCATAACCGCTCGCAAGCGTGCTCGCTCCCGTCTCGCAGCCCACAGGGCTGCTCTATCCCGGCTCACATGCCTTTGGGGCATGCTCGCTGCCTTCGACATTCTGTGTCGCCATAACCGCTCGCGAGCACACGTTCTGTGCGGCAGTAACCGCTCGCTAGTGCTCGCTCCCGCCTCATGGCCCACTGGGCCGTTCGGTCCCGGCTCACAGCCCACTGGGCTATTCGCCGTACTCCAGTACGCTTCCTCAGGCTGCTTCGCATACGGGTTCTTTACTGCGCATGCGCTATAGTCCCTTAATCTTGGTTCCAGGACGGGGAATGTACGGATGTTCTTCACGCGTCCGTAACACAGCCTTCCGAGGCCGTGC
>JBDSIO010000479.1:0-6576 GCA_039917895.1 Fibrobacteria bacterium
GGGCGGGCTATGCGGTGCGTTGGGTGCGGGGCGCGGACGCCAACCGCAAGATCACGGGCGCGGCGGATCTGGATTGGGCGGAATGGATGGCGGAGCGCCTGGACGCCGGGGAAACGCTTCCGGACGCTTAGGGTCCAAAGGATAATATTCCCCGTCTTGGAAACAAGATTAGGGGGATACATTAGCTTACACAAGGAAGACCCCGTCCAGGTTTTAAGAAAGCTCCAGTGGAGCTTTCTAGCTGCCCTCGTCAGCGTACTGGAGTACGCTGACGAGGGCAATACCGCGGACGGGCCTAAGCTTGCTTCCAAGACGGGGAAAATATGATCAAGACCGGAATCGGGCAGGACAGCCATCGCATCCAGGAACCCGCGGCGGGCAAGGACCTGGTGCTTGGCGGGGTAACTTTAAAGGAACCTTATGCCTTGGAAGGCAACAGCGATTCGGATGTGGTGCTGCACGCCATCACCAACGCCATTTCCGGGATCACCGGCAAACCCATCCTGGGGCCCGTGGCCGACGGCATGTGCAAGGCCGGGATCACGGACAGCGCGGCCTATCTCCAGAAGGCCCTGGAGGATCTGGACGGGATGGGCTACCGCCTGAGCCATCTTTCCGTGAGCCTGGAATGCCAGCGGCCGAAAATTCTCCCCATCCTTTACGCCATGACAGCCCGCATCGCGGACCTGACGGGCTTGTCCGCGGAAGACGTCGGCATCACGGCCACCACGGGCGAAGGCCTGACCGATTTCGGCAAGGGATTGGGAATCCAGGGGTTCGCCATCGCGACGGCGATATTGCAAGGGTCGGCGTTGGATCAGGGTTGAAGCGGGAAACGAAGTTCTTCAAACAGGATGCAGGAACCTGAACCGGATGACGCCCACTTCGATTTCGTCTCCGTCCTTCAGGCGCGCCGAATGCACTTCCTCGCCGTTGAGCTTGATGTGGGAAAAACGCTTCACCAGCAGGTTGATGACCCAGACCGTCCCCTTGCGATCGATGCTGGCGAACTGTTTGCCGATCATGAGGCCGGGGATATGGATGTCGTCGCTGCTGCTGTTCCCGAAATACATGGTCTCTTTGATCAAGGGGATGGATTTCCCGGTGTCGACCATTTCCAGGTAGGGCTCGCGGCCGGAGACGGTGTGGGCTCGCGACGAAGATTCGGGGGGCTTGGGGACTGCTTCCAGGTATTCCAAGGCGTGCTGGCCGATGGTTATGACGTCGTTGGACCTGAGCAGGCATTTGTGCACCCGCTTTTTGTTCACGTAGGTGCCGTTCAGGCTTTGCAAATCCTCCAGGATGAAGATCTTTTGCTCGATATCACCCACGATAAACGCGTGGTTGCGGGAAATACCCAGGTTCTCGATGCAGATGGGATGCGACGGAAGCCGACCGATGGTGTTGAAACCCGGCCTTAGCTGGGCCTCGCCCAGGATTTGGTTCTGATAACGGATGACGATTTTCGCCATGATTCGGCTCCGAAAGTAACCCTCCCCGGGGCTTTTGCCAAGGCCGAGGTGGAGGCGGGGGACCAATAATGCTAGTATTACGGTACTCCCAACGCGATATGAAGGTCATCAAGCCATTTTTCCTCGGCGTGCTCGGTGGTCTGGCCCTGGCTTTGGCTCTATTGGTGGGAACTTATTTCACCTCCCTGCGCAACGATTTGTATTTCGCCCTCGATCCCGAGATGGCGGACGTACGCGTGAAACTGGGGCAATTCCAGGATTGGCTGGCCCAGGCGGACCTGCGCATCGCGGAAATCGGCAGTTCCGGCGGCGATGCTCCCGATTCCCTTCGCAATGCACAGACGAAGGCCTGGCGCGACTACAAAGCCTGGCGCAACCGGCTGGGCGAACTGGCCCGCGCCCACGATAAGCCCACGGCCGAAGGCTTTTGGCCCTGGACGTTTTCCCTGCGTTACTGGTTTCCCCCCTTTGCCGGCATTCTGGCCCTGTTGCCCGGCCTATTCTTAGGCTTTCGCGCCCGGTCCCGCTTCCGGCCCGGACGCGTGAAGGCGCCCCAACGGAACGCACGTGCCCAGGCCTTGGCCAATTTCGAGGACGCCATCAAAAAGGTTGCCCGCATTTCCGAAACCGGCCGCGATGCGGTTCCGCCTTTTCCGTCCTCTGAGCCCTATCAGGGAGAGCCCACTCCGCTGGAAACCGACCTTCCGCATGCCTTGCCACGCGGTTACAGCCGACCGCCGCCGCCGCGCGAGGCCGCTTCCCTCAGTGAATCCCAGGAATCCGATATCCCGCTCATCGAGATCGCACCTTCCGGACCGGTTATCGTGCAGGTTCCCCCGATGTCCGGCCCTCTCCCCCAGGAACAACCAAAACCCGAGGTTCTGCGGGAGCCGGAAGCCCGAGATGCCGGCCGCGAAACGGCTTTTTTCCAGGTGGGCGCCCCATGGGGGGAGCCCGCTGGAGAGCGTATTGGGAACCCGCAACCACCCGTCGCCCCGCCCGGTGGAAAGCCTCCGGGGCCGCCTCCCGGATCTGGTAAGGGCGTAAATGGGGTCCGTGGGTTGTCGATGGAGGATGAGGATGCTCCCAAGGCCTCGGCTCAGGCGGCGGATGAGGAAGCGGCAGAGGAAGAGACGGAAGGCTATGGCGTGATGCCTCCGACCACGGAGGTCGAAAGGATTGAGAGGCGGAAGGAAGAGGTGCTTAAGCTGGCTCGCAAAGGGATGACGTCTTCGGAAATTTCGCGGCGGATGAGGATTTCGCAGGATCAGGTGGAGTTTATCATCCGGCTGCGGCGCGAGAAGGGGTAGTCCTTTGCGGGATCTCTGTGGGGCGCTCCGCCCGCGGGGGCGTGAGGGGGGCGAACAGCCCAAAGGGGCTGTGAGCCGGGAGCGAGCGCTCGCGAGCGGTGTCGACCGCTACAAATTCGGCTCAGAACGAAGCGGGTCGATACGCTGAGTCTGTCGGGCCATTTGCCGCGATGCCCGTCCCTGATAAATCCCTGATAACGATGTAATGAACAGGGACTTGACTGCTCCCTGCAAACGAGCCATCGCGACAAATGGCCCCCTGCTTCGAATTCGCCTCACCCCCCTCACGCCCCCGCGGTCGCAGTCATCCACCGCGTAACGGCGAAGTATCCGTATCGCGTCGGGGACGGTAAGGCTCACGGGTTTCCTGCCGATACTCCCGGCCGTGGGATTTCCCTGTTCGAGGTGGGTGGGTCTTGGAGGTGGTCTTAGGAGTGAGTCAAGATGGGTAGGCGTTAGCCTTTGAGGGTGGGCGGAAGTCTGCGGAAGTGTTGAGTGCGGGTCTGGGTCGATGCGGGTTTTGTTTTGGCTGCGGACCTTCGGTGGGGCAGTGGGTCGACGGAGGTTGAACGGAGTTTGTCCTCAACAAGCTCAAATCGAGTGTGAATGGCTCGCTCAGGCTGGGATTCTAGGTTCAAGTTCGGGGATCTTTGTGCCGTATAATAGAGTGCCCCTGGTTCCAGGGGGATTTGAGAGCCTATGGATCCATCTGAAAAAATTCAGCCCATTCGTGGCGGAGGGAGCGGCGCCGAAAAGGTCGCGGTGCCTAGCGTATTTGCCGGAACGGTGGTGGGAGTTAAGCAGGAGAACGGGGTGCAGAACCTGGAGGTCCAATACTCCCAAGGCAAGCTGCGCTTCGAGGCGGACGGGGATTTTCAGCTGGGGGAGAAGGTACGACTCACCTTTTCCGGGAATGGCTCGGTCGAGGTTGAGAAAGGTGCGCCCCCGGACCGGTCGGCGTGGGACCAGGCGGGATATACCTTGCCCAGGAATATGTCGACCTTGAAAGATTTGCAGGCGTTCGAGACCAATGTGGCGGATTGGATGGCGTCGAAGCAGGCGCCGGGTTCGCCGGCGGCGAAGGAGGCGCAGGCGTTGCGGAATACCTCGTTGCCGCAGTTGTTGATGAAGGCGATGGGGGAGGATGGCGGACGGTCCTTTCTGGCGGGGAATTTGCCGGAGTTGCATCGCGGGGTGGTTTCAGCGTTGATGGATGCTTTACAGGAATCGGACGGCGAGATGGGTTCCAAGGCCTCATTGCTGGATTTGCTGAAGTCGCTGGGAAAGCCGGCTTCGGACCATCCCGCGGGTGGTGCCGGCGCAACCGGTGGCACGGGCGCGTTCCTGGCCGGAGAAGGGAGTTCGCCTTGGTTCGGGAGGATTGCGGATAAGCAAAAGGCCGACGGGGTAATGACGCCCATGCAGCGGTTGCAGTTCAGCGGGGCGGGCGGGCCGCCCAGGAGCGATCCGAATTTCCGGTATTTGATCGATATGGGCGGACGGACCATGGAGGTATTTTCCCCCCAGGATCTGGACGCGGGATCGTATACCGACTTCGAGTTGGAGCGGCAGGGTGGCCGGGCGATGGCGAGGTTTTCCGAGCCGGCGGCGGGGCTGGCCGCTGGGCTCAGGACGGCCATGGCCGGGGCGTCGCCGGACGTTCGCCAGGGAATGGCTCTGGCTTCGCGCTTTTTGAACGACTTCGAGGGCGAACCGTATTTCGGGAAATTGGTCGAGGATTTCGGGGCGGTGTTGTCCCAGAGCGGTGTGCTTTCGGCGAAGTCCGCGGACGGGCGTCCGGCGGTTCCGGATCAGAAGGATTTGGACGGGTTGTTGAAACTGTTCGTGGCCTATCCCCGGGATACGGAACATCCCGAACGCCAGGCGCAGGCATGGGGCGATGCCTTGAAGGATCCGCAGGCGATGATGCGGTTGTTGAAGACCCTGCGTCCGGACCAGGATCAATCCCTCTTGCGGTCGGGTACGGTTCTGCATCTGATGGCGGAAGGCCATTTGACGGGACCCGGCGGGGAGGCGCTGGGCGGAGTCGATAGTTCGGAGGAGGGTCCGCAGGCGACCTCTGCTTGGCTCAAGAAGCTCCTGCCGGAGGCCTTCCGCACGGAGGATCTGCTGAAGCTGGCGGGAAACGAACCGCCTTTGACGGCGGGTAAGGAAAATGATGCGGCGAAGTTCCTGTTGCAGGCGGTGGCGAACGGGTTTCCACGCGAGGATCAGATCCAGGAAGGCAAGCCCCAGCAATTCTACTTCTACCAAGGCCAGGAATGGCGAAACCTGCAGGTCACCTGGCAACGGGACGGCGGTAAGCAGGGTAAAAGCAAGGCTGGTCCCCAGGCGCCTTTGCAGGTGAGGGTCGAGACCAAGGCCAAGCACATGGGCCAGGTCCAGGTCGGGGTATCGTGGGAACCCAAGGGTGCGCGCCTGGATTTCCGCAACCAGTTCCACGACGTGCGCGAGGAGTTCGTCCGGGCTCTTCCGGAGCTGGAGAAAAGCCTGACCTTGCTCGACTTCAAGGTGACGTCGTGGTCGTATGATCTGCTGCCCAACGATCCGGGCGGACCTCCCGATCCCGGTTGGACGCGGCCCGCCAGCCTGTCCGATGGGGTCAATCTGGATTTGATGGGGTAAGACCCATTGAGGTCTTTCCTGTGTCGTCGGGCGAGGCCGGACGATCCACTTAGTGTCCTCTGCGATTCTTTTTAGCTTTTCCCGCCGATGGGACGATATCGGTTCGTGGCGGAATACCTGGGCACACCCTTCGCCGGGTGGCAGATCCAGCCGGGCCAGCAAACGGTCCAATCCGAATTGGAGCGCGCGCTGCAGACCTGTCTGCGCCGGCCTGTGCTGGTGGTAGGCGCGGGCCGTACCGATGCCGGCGTGCATGCGTCCGGACAGGTGGCGCATTTCGAGGTCGGCGAGTCCGGAGAGTCCGGAGAGTCCGGAGAGTCCGAAGAGTCCGGAAAAGAACTGGATCCGAGGCGCATTGAGCGTTCGGTGAACGCCCTGACTCCGGATTCGATCTTCATCCGCCGCCTTGAGTCCTGCGCTCCGGATTTCCATGCGCGTTTCTCCGCCCTCTCCCGACTCTATCGCTATCGCATCGCCTTGCGGCCTACGGCTTTGCGGGGCGGGATTTCCTGGTATCCGGGCATCCCCCTGGATGAGGGCGCGTTCGGCCGCGCGTTGGCGGATGTGGAGGGGCAGCATGATTTTGTTAATTTCTCCGTGCCGAGGAACGATGGAAAAAGCACTCTGTGCAAGGTCCTGCGGGCGGAGGCGGAAACGGACGAGGCCTTCCTCACCGTAACCCTGGAAGCCGACCGCTTCCTGCATAAGATGGTCCGATCCATCGTGGGAGCCTGCTTCGATGTGGGGCGGGGCGCGCTGCCAGGATCCCTCATCCGGGAGATCCTTTCGGGAACCTATCAAGGCGAACGCACCTGGGCCCCGGCCCACGGGCTTTGCCTGGAACAAGTCAAGTATCGGGACTATGCCTACTGAACACCTGAACCGCAAGTCTTCCAAGATCAGCCTTGCCTTATTGCTGGGCGCTCTGCTTTCGGCCGGATGCATTTTCGCCGCTGGCAGGCTTTCCGCGCAAACATCCGCGGAGCCTTCGGCCCAGGGTCCCGCAACCACATCTTCGGCCCCCTCCGCTTCAGGGCCATCCTCCAACCTTTCCGTCACCGGATCCAATCCTTCGGATGCCCGGCGCACCGCCATCGTGGTCGCGACCGAGAGGGCCGCGCCTTCGGTGGTGTCGATAACGGTGCGGC
>JBDSIO010000480.1:0-6894 GCA_039917895.1 Fibrobacteria bacterium
TCCTCCGCTACGGAACGCGGAGCGAGTTCGGCATCCTCACCGCGCGCTCGGAAAAAAAGCTCCACGCCCCTTTCCTGATCCGGTTGTTCCGCTCCCTGTTCGGCGTGCGGCTCTCGAACGAACTCATTTTCGCGGTTTCGGACTCGCGTTTCTCCGGATACAAGGATCGCGGCGCCCGCGCCACGGGGTCGGAACCGCCGGTGCCTTTCGGCAAGCTCTCGGTTTCGCAACGCAAAGCGCTGGTCATCGCCGAGGACCTGGTGGGGCGGGGCTTTAACGACATCTCCTTCTACGACGACAGCCGCGAGAACCTGGATAGCTTCAAAGTGATGCGCCAGGCGTTTCCCCACGTGGCCTACAAGCCCCATTTCATCGATCCCACCTGGAAGGCGCGCCTGGACGAGTTCTGGGAATCCGGAGCGGAGAGCAAGCCGCTTATCAAAGGCGCCAGTTCGGTCCGCATCATCCTCGATCACCATGCGCCAAAAAACGCCGACCCGCAGGATGCGATAAGGGGACTCGAAGCGGGGGTCCCGCTCAAGCTGGCGACGGTGCCGGTATGGCTGGTTAGGGAGGATGGCCGTTTCTATCTGCGCCGGACCCCGATTTCCGCGCCGCTTTGAACGCCACCCCTGCGATATCTCACCTCCCGCGATATTTCACCTCCCGCGATATAAAAGGCCCATGGCCAGTCCCCGCGCCAGCCGCGCCAGAGACCAAGCGACGAGGAACGGCGAATGGGAAAGGCTGCCCGAAGCCCGAGTGTGGAATTCGATGAACCGCTTGATGCGTTTCAGATAGGCAGGCAGGCTCCGGAGCACGCCATGGCGGCCGAAAAACAGGCTCTGGTTGTACACCTGGTCCAGGAAGAACCGCTGACGGAAGCGAGGGGACCGGCAGCCGCCCTCCACCGCTTTGAGGTGGAAGATGCGGATGGATGGATCGGAGTGGATGCGCACGCCGCGCGCACGTACGCGCAGGGAGAAATCGATCTCCTCACCCTGAGAGGCGCCTTTGAAGGCGGGACAGAACCAGGGCTCGGGAGGCAGGCACGCCTTGGGCACCAAGGACAGGCAGCCCGGAAAGAAAGGGACTTCGCCCGGGAACGGACGGCTGAAATTGGTGCGGATCTCGCCGGTGTCCAGATTGACCCAGCCGGGAGTGGGAACATCCGCGGGTTTGTCGTCCTGATCGACCACGCCCGTAAGGATCCGGTCGGGGTGCTTCAGGGTAACCTGCTTGAGACGGTCGAGCAGGTCCGGATTGGGGATGATGTCGTCGTCGAGGAAGATGATGCGGTCATGCGCGGCCAAGCCGATGCCCAGGTTGCGCGCGCGCGTGAGGGACGCGAACTCGAGCCGGCACAGACGCAGCCAGCCTCCGGCCAGAGCCGGCGGCGCCTTCAGCGGCGGATGGTTCTGGTCGATTACGAGCAACTCGTCCCCGTCGCGCATCTGCGCCCGCAGGGCGGCCACGCTTTCCCACAGAACGCGGTCGCGCATGAAGGTGGGAATCACGATGGAAACGGCCAAAGGGTTGCCATGGGCGGCGGTCAAGGGAAGCCCCAGGCGGTAGAGAACATGCTGCCCATGTTCTTGCGCCGCAGCCGGAAGGCGCCTTCCAGGTTCAGGGTCGAATCGGTGAAGGCCGAATCGGCCTTTAGGATCTGGCAAGCGCCCTGGATCAAACCCTGGGCCAGGATGGGGTCGCCCGACACCGTGGAACGGATGACCAGGTCACGGTTGGGCCGGGACCGGCATTGGAAGGCTCCCAAGGTTGCGGTTCGTCCTTCGAAGGCGAAATAGAATCCGGGTTGGCCGCTCTGGTAGGTCTCTAGGTTCTTGTTGAGGATAATCGAGGCCCAATAGTACTGGGATTCGGATATCCTTCGGGCGATTTCGAATGACTCCTTGGAGTAGTTCTCGTTGTGGAAATACTCCGCCGTGTCGCCGGAGACAACCAGTTGCAAGTAGCTGGCGCGGTCGAACCGCTCCAGTGGGTGTTCAGGGAAACGAGAGGGGTCCACCTTGGTCTGGAAGATGTTTTCGCCGCTCCGGAACGCCCCGGCTTCAATGGCCGTCAATACGGCCTTGCCGCTGTCCGCAGTCACCTGGACGCGCGTCCGGGGGAAACCGGGCGCATCCAAAATCAAAAGCCCCGAATCCAGGGACCAGGCGTTGAACCGGGCCATGTCATTCATGTTGGTCTCGACGAAGATCTTGTGGTCCTCGCTGAAAGTCCAGTCGTAATACCTGCCGTAATGGTTTTCCACAATTCCGCTCGTGAAGCGGATGCTGTCGCAGCGCATATGTCCGAGCAATTTCCGCATATCGATGTCGTGGAAATGGGTGCTCAGGTTCCGGCTGTAGAGGAAGTAACCGGAGTCCGGACGCCCCTCCGTGAGTGGCCACATCCTCAGGGAGTCGTCCTGGACCAGGTCGGCCAGGTAGGCCAGATCCCCCTTCGTCGCCTTCCAGGTCCAGGTGAAGCCCCGCTTCACCAACAAACCGGAATCGGTACGCACCACCCCATTGACCCGGACGTCCGAAAACATGGAGTCGCCGGAAAAATGCAGGTAGGAGAAATTCCTGACCTGCGGTTCCGGCCGGAAGATGCCCGGGTCGAGGCGACGTCCCTCCATCCGCCAGATACTGTCCTTTAGCATCGTGATCTGGGTGACGGAATCCCATGGTTTGATTTTGTGGAAAAAGGTGAGCCGCTGATCCGAAGAGCGGGTCAGTTGCAGGTAATTCCCCGCGAAGGAAAGGCGGACCATGAAGGTATCCGGCGGTGCCGCGGAGGGGAAAGTAATCAGGGTGTCCCCCGACAGATAGTAGACTCCATCGGATTTGCCGTTGAAGGCCAGCTTGGTGGTGTCGATCTGGGAATACGACGTATCCGCGAAGACTTCCATCCAAACCGAAGCGCTCGTGAGCTGCTCCGCCCGGGAATCGAAAACCGTATACGTCGAGTCGGCCTTCCATCTGCCGATCAAGGCGCTCATGGTGGTAGGGATGGCCTTTGCTACCTTGTTCCGGGCGTCCAGGTCGGGATTTTCCAAGCTAAGCGAACAACCGGAAAAGCAGCAACCGAATAGGATTGCGACCGCCGAGACCTGACGTAAGAAACCCGCGGAACGCCGGGCGAGGATGGGAAGGGGAACGGGACGCATGCATCCTCATTTTAACATAGGTGGGGAACGATTTCCCCTGGTCGAACAACGCTTGGAATTGGCTGGCACCCGCGTGAACCTGGCCATGGTTCCGTATTCCGCTGCGGAATTGGACCGGATTGCAGGTCTCCGCGGGGTTCAAGAACGCACTTGGCCGTATTGGCTCGAAGATTGGCCTGCGACCTACGTTTTGGCCCAGGTGCTGGCCGGAGACTACCCCGAGGGGCTGACCGGATCGGGAGAGGTATTGGACCTCGGTTGTGGCGCCGGGGTCCTGGCCGCGTTCCTGAGAATGCGGTTCGGAATAGAACCCTATAGCTGCGATTTCAACATCGACGCCTGCCGCCTAGCTGCCATAAACGTAGACCGGAACGGGCCGGGATCGTCCGTCGGACGCGTTTTCTGCGCCGACTTCCGCGCCTTCCCCGCGAAAGCGTCATTCGGACTGGTGCTGGCGGGTGAGATGCTTTATGCGCGCGTAAACCAGGCTCCTTTACTCGCCTTTCTTGACCGCCATCTGATCCCTGGCGGTACCGCGTACTTCGCCGATCCCGGTCGCTCCGCAGCCGAAGGCTTCCTCCAGGCTGCCTCAGCCTCCGGCTTCACCGTGGAAACCCGCGCGTTACCATTGGCGCCGTTGACCCCGCGGGCCCCTTTGGTGGAGAAGGCCCGGAATATCGCGATATACAAGTTGCGCCGGATGCCCGCTTGATCCCCTGCCACTTTGCCCGTTCACGCCTGGCCCGATCCTTCATGGTTGCCGCGGACGGTAACCGCGGCCCGAGACCCGGTCCCGATGTGAAATTTTTATACTTACCGGCTCCGCCGCAGGGCGGTTTCCCTTTCCCCGCCAGGCCCTCGGCATCCGCCGCTGGGGCGGTTTCCGGGGAAACGGGACGGGAGCATGGGACGCCGTGAACGAAGACATCCGCGAGGGCTCAGTCCTGCTCATTCCCGCCTACAACGCTGCGGGCTACCTCGAACAGACCTTGCGACCGCTCCTGGAAAGGTCAGGGTCTGGCCGCATCTCTCCGGATCGGATCGCCGTGATCGATGACGGATCCGGGGACGGGACCTCCGCTTGCGCGGAAAAGGCCGGAGTGGTCTGCCTGCGCCACGAGGAAAACAGCGGCAAAGGCACGGCGCTCATGACCGGTATGGCCTGGGCGCGCGAGACCGGCAGGCGCTGGGCCGTGACCATGGATGCCGACGGCCAGCACTCCCCGGGCGACCTGGACGCCTTCTGGAGCGCACCGGTAAGGCCCGATACCGCCATCGTCGTCGGTCGCCGGGGAATGCGCGGATCGACCATGCCCTGGCACCGCCGCCTCAGCAACCACCTCACCACCCGAATGATTTCCTCCCTGGCCGGCAAGCCCGTATTCGATGCCCAATGCGGATACCGTATGTACAACCTCGATGCCGCGACCGCTTCCGCATTCCCGCGCGAAGGCCGTTTCGAGTGGGAGTCGCAGGCGCTGGTGATCGCCTGTCGCAAAGGCTTTTCCATACTCCCTGTGGACATCGCCACCGTGTATACCGATAATGGGTCCCATATGCGCCTCGCTCTCGACACCTTCCGTTTTCTCAAGATGTTCTGGAGGCTTTCGTGGACGCGTTGACTACGGCAAGGCGTCACCTCATGGATGCCGTTTGGAAGAAGCTCGGCATCCGTAACGACGATCTCAAGGCCGTCATGAATGCCGTGCCGCGCCATCTCTTCGTGGACTCGGCCCTGGGCTCCAAGGCCTATCAGGACATCTCACTGCCCATCGGATCCGAGCAGACCATCTCCCAACCGTCCATGGTGGCCATGATGACCAACGCCCTGGAGTTGCGCAAGGGCATCAAGATCCTGGAGATCGGCACCGGCTCGGGCTATCAGACCGCGATCCTGGCGCATTATACGCCGCGTCTGTACACGGTGGAACGCATCGCTGCGCTATCCAAAAAGGCCCAGAGCCTGTTGGACCAACTCGGGTTCAGGAATGTCATCTACAAGATCGGGGACGGCAGCCTGGGCTGGGAAAGCTGGGCCCCCTATGACCGCATCATCGTGACTGCCGGTGCCCCCGTGGTGCCGGAAAAGCTCAAGCTCCAGCTGGCCGACGGCGGCCGCATGCTCATCCCCTCGGGCGGCCGCGACTCTCAGAACCTGCTCTGCGTGGACCGTATCGGCGGAGACTTCCGCGAAACCGATCTGGGCGAATGCCGCTTCGTACCGTTGCTGGGAAAAGAAGGCTGGGAGAAGTAGACCGCTGCGGCCGATGGAATAAATTTTAAAGTGAAAATTTAAAAGTGAAAAGTGAGGAGCTCCGTCAGCAGCCTCTCTCTCCTACTCTTAAATTTTGAACTTTTCACTTTTCACTTTTAAATTTGAACTCTCTCTTCCTTACCCCTTACCCCTTACCCTTTGAACATCTCCCCAAACCTGCTCCCAAGCAATCTGTTAGCAACCCAAATAGCTCCCGCCAAAATACCCATCCCCACCACCGCCAGCGCCGACGCCAGATTATTCCCGTCCCCGGCACGCGTGGTCAGGAAATACATCGCCTTGGTGATGGGGTAGTAGAATTCCCGCATCGCCAGGATCAGGGAGTCGCTGACTTCCAGCATGGAAAAGGCGAACACCAGCAATCCCGAAGCCAGGAAATAAGGCGACAGCAAGGGCAGGTGGATGTCCCGAACCCGGCCCCAGAATCCCTGTCCCAGGGTCTGCGCGGCCTCGTCGATCTGCGCAGGCAGGCTGCGGTATCCCGTTAGGAGGCTGCGGAAGGCGAAAGGGATGCGCCGCATGGCATAGGCCATCACCAACAGAAACAGGGGGTTGCCCGCGGGATCGAGGGGCGTGCCCGCGAAGAGGGCCACATAGCCGAAGGCGAGAATGATCCCCGGCAGCGCCAACGGGACCATGGCCAGGGTTTCCCACAGCCGGGCCCAAACTCCGCGCGAAGCCAGAACCATGCGTGCCAGCCACCAACCCAAGATAAGATCGGCCAGCACCGCCAGGCTGGACAGGAACAGGCTGGTCTGGATGCTGCCCCGGGTAATGCGATGGTGGAACAGCTGGGTGAAGTATTCGAAGGTGTAGGATTCGGGGGCGGCGGTGAGGAACCAGCCGCGCGCGAAGGCCATGACGCCGGTGGCCGCGACCGGTAGGAACGCCAGAAACAATACCCATCCCAGCAGGCCCGAGGCGGCGGCCCCAGCGAGGCGGCCCGGGATTTTTTCAGCCGCGGACCGGATGCCCTTGCCCTGGTACCTGGTTTGTCCGCGCGAAAGCGCCTGGCTGATCCAATACCCGCCCAGACCCACCACCCCCATCACCGTGGTCAAGGCGAAGCCCATGGGGTTGCGGTTCAGGTCGGTTACCAGGGAAAAGGCCTGGTAGGGTATGACCTCGCGATATTCCATCAGCAGCGGCGTGCCCAAATCTGTAAAGGACCAGACGAATACCAGGGCCAGGCCGGACAGCAAACCCGGGCTGATTTCCGGGAGCAGGATTTTGCGGTAGTACGCCCAGTTCTTGCCGCCGAAACACAGGGCGGCTTCTTCGCTGTCCCCGTTGAGCGCGGCGAAATGGGGCAGGATGGAGAAGTACAGGATGGGGAAGAGGTGCAGGCCTTCCAGCAGGATGATGCCGGGCATCCCGGATCCCAGCCAATCGATGGGCGCGTCGATCCAGCCGATCCGTTCCAGAAGGATGTTCAGCGAACCGTATC
>JBDSIO010000481.1:0-9274 GCA_039917895.1 Fibrobacteria bacterium
TGGAAGTGAATGACAACCCCAACATCGACGTGGGGGTGGAGGATCAGGTCCTCAAGGATTCCCTCTACAACACCATCATGGAGGAGTTCGTCAACCGCATCGACAAGCTGAAAATGCGCAAGGACCGCGAGCCCGCCATGCCCGCCGAAATCGTCAAACTGCTCAACCTGCAGGTGGTCCGATAAACGCCCCGGCCCCATCGCCCAATGGCGAACGCTCCCCCGGGTCCAAAAAGACACCCGCCGCAGCATCCGCGCCAGCGGATTCCGCCAACGCAACTTCCGCGTCGGCGGAAGCCGCGCCGTGGTCGTTGTTCCAGGTCTTCGGGGTCGAGATCGAATACGCCGTGGTCCGCAAGGATACTCTGGCGGTGGATCCCTCGGTGGATCGCCTGCTGATACAGCTCGGCGGAAGCCCAGATTCCCATCCTGCCGCCGGCAACGTCGAAGCCGACAACGAGCTCGCCGCCCACGTGCTCGAGATCAAATGCAAGGAGCCGGTCACGGATCTGGCCGCCCAGGCGAAGGATTTCGCCGCCTACGTCAAGCTGGCCAATCGCATCCTGGGGCAATGGAACTGCCGCCTGATGCCCGGCGGCATGCATCCCTTCATGGATCCCACGCGCGAATCGCGCATCTGGCCCCACGAGGACAGCCATATCTACCAGTCCTTCGATCGCGTCTTCGGCGTGCGGGGACATGGCTGGTTCAACATCCAAAGCGTGCATCTCAATCTGCCCTTCTCCGGCGACGCCGAGTTTTCGCGTCTGCACAACGCCATCAGCCTGTTGCTTCCGCTCCTGCCCGCCATTGCCGCATCGAGCCCCGTCTACGAGGGTGCCCATCACGGATGGTTGGACGGACGCCTGTCCCATTACGTCGGCAACCAGAAAAAGCTGCCCGCCATCATCGGCGACATCGTCCCCGAGCCGGTCGGGAGCGAAGCGGAATACCGGGAGAAAATCCTCGGTCCCATGTTCCGGGCCATCGCCCCTTTCGACACCCAGGACATACTTCAAGAGGAATGGCTCAACTCACGCGCGGCCATCGCCCGTTTCGAACGGAGCTCCATCGAAATACGCTGCCTGGATACGCAGGAATGCGCGACGGCGGACTTGGCGATCTGCCACTGGACCGTTTCCATGTTGCGCCATCTGATGGGCACGGGGGCGGATCTGCTGGCCGTCCACCGCCAGGTGCCGACAGGCCTGCTCAAATCCCTTTTCCTGGAGACTTCGCGCATCGGGATGGCGGCGAAGTTGCCCGCTGGGTTCCCCGCGGCGGCATTCGGACTGGAACGTCAGGAAACCGTGGGAGGGTTTCTCAAGGACCTGACCGCCAGCAGCCTGGGTGCGGCGCCGGAAGCCTCCAAGTCCTCCGTAACCGCCCAGGTCTCGTCGACGACCGCGTCGGATGCCGCCTTTCGCCCCTTCATAGAACGGATCCTCACGGAAGGTTCGCTGGCGGAACGCATCCTGCGGGCGGCTCCGGAGGCATCCCTTTACCCGGGGGTGTTCGGACGCTTATGCGAATGCCTGGAGATGGATTCGCCCTTCATGGCTGGATAGCCGCTCCCTCACAGCTTCAGCAGCGATCACCCGATCTCCATCGGCGGAAAAAAAAGCATGGACCTGGAATACCTCCCGCTCCTCAAAACCCAACGCGACCTGTACCGCCTACCGCGCGGCATGGAACGGTTCCGGGAATACCTCGGCGCCTTGATCGACAAGGATGCGGACGACATCAAGGTTCCGCTCGCCAACCTGAATCCTATGGGCAAGGACCATGTGCCCGCATTCCTGGATGCGCTGATCGCGATCGATGCCGATGGCGCGGCCTCGGCTGCGGTGGATCGGGCGCGCCAAGACCTCCGGGGACTTCACGCCGAACCGGCGGCATTCCGGGTCTGCCTGGTGGCGACGGACGATTTGCTGGGAGGTTGGACCCATCGTTTCTCCGTCGAGTTGGACCATATCCGCGATCAACGCACGCTGCATAAAAGGGGTTGGATCACCGTGCCTTTATGGACCAGTGAATCCTATGCGTCCAAGGATGTGATGGCGCAAACGCTCGCGGCCCTCCATCGGTGCGCCCTGACCCAGCGGGCCGGCTATCCGGGAACCCTGGGGGAAATCCTGTCGCAAGAAACCGCCGTGTACCGCGCAGTGGCCGGGTATTCCCTGGAGATGCCCGTAGCGGCGATGCCGGGCGCGGATGAGATCGCCTATACGGAAGAAATCCTGCGGCCGTTGCTCGGGGCGACCGACGAAGCCACCCTGATCGCCGCCCTTTTCGGGGACGCCGCCGCGCAGCAATTGGGCCACGCGCCGCTGGGCTTGTCGGCGCGCGCGGGTCTGGCCCTGGCGCTCACCGGCGTGTTCAAACCGTAGATCCGTTCAAAACCAGGACTTGATCCTGAAGTACGCCAGCATCGCGATGAAGCTGGTCATGGAGATCACCATGATCCAGATGAAGGCGTGGTGCGATTGCGACAGCGGCAGCGGCACGTTCATGCCGAACAATCCGGTGAGGAAGGTCAGCGGCAGGAACAGCGCGGACATGGCCGTCAAAACCTTCATGGTATCGTTGGTGCGCGAAGACATGGCGGACCGGTACAGCTCCAGGGAATTGGCCAGCATCTCCTTGAAGCTGCTCTGCTCGTCGATGAGATTGCGCAGGCGGCTTTCCGCATCCTTGAAATAGGGCCGGATGAACGGGCGCACGTGGCGGCAAACGCCCGTCGACAGCTGGCTGAGGATCAACTGCTGCGGAGTCATCGCCAGGCCCAGTTCGATGATCTCGTCGCGCACCAGCACGATGCGCTCCAGCAAATCCTGGCCGGGCTGGTACAAGGCCTCTTCCTCCAGGGCGGAAATCAAATCCCGCTTGCTCTCGATGACGGGGGCGTACTTGTCTATGAGGTGCGAAATGATATGGTAGAGCAGCTCGTCGGCGCCCACCGAGGTGAGGCGGCCCCGCTCCAGATCCTCCAAGGTCTCGCCGATGCTGCGCACCGGAAGCTTGTGGTAGGTGATCAGGTAGTTCTTCGCGATGACCACGTCGATCTCGGTGGTGCGGGATTCGTCCTTGGGCGAGGACAGGTTGAGGGCATGCAAGGTGACCTGGCTGTAACGATCGAAATTGATCAGCTTGGGGCGCGAGCTTGCGAGGTGGAAGTTCTCCAATACGATGGGATGCCAGCCCAGCACCCTGGCCAGTTCGGCCTCGACCTCGGGTGTGAACTCCCCGATGATGTCGAGCCAAAGCAGTTTCGTGTCGGGCGCCATAGCGGATTCCACCACGGAATACGTTTCCACTTTGGAACAGGATTTGTCCGTTTTGATGAGATACCCGCGCAGACCATCCATCCCGCGGAAAGTATAAAAAAAAGGGGCGAAAACCCCTGTGAACCACTGGCTTGCTATATTTTGGCGCATTGTATTATGGCCTGACCTCGCGACCCGGAAAGCAACTTTGAAAACAAAAGAAAAAGCCGGACTGTGGAACCGCCTCGTGCGCTCTTACGTCACCCTTTCTTATAAGCGTCCCTGGCAACCGTTGTTGCTGCTGGCCCTGTCCTGCGGCGGAGCGGTGTATCTCGCCAAAAAGCTCAACATCGACACCGACCTGCGCGTGCTGCTTCCCAAGGATTCGCCTTCGGTAGTGGCGCTCCAGGAAGCCGAGAAGCGCATGGGAAGCACCGATCTCTTCACCATCGCCTTCCAGGCCAATTCGCCCGAGGCGGTGGGCGCGATCCAGAAGGCGGTCGCCGATTCCCTTTCCAAATGGAAGGAAGTGGTCTGGGTGCAATACGACCAGGATCGTTCCTTCTTCGAAAAGCACGCTCTGCTGTATCTGCCTACCGACCAGCTCAAGGACCTGCACGGCCGCATCTCAGGCATGGTCGGGGAGGATTTCGCCAAGGCTAATCCCCTCATCGAAAGCCTGGACGATGAGGATGCTCCCAAGCCCAGCCTCAAAGGCTGGCCGGATCCGGAATCGTTGCGGCGGCAGGGCCTGCCCAAGGATCTCGTCGATGCCTTGCTTTCCAAGCTGCAGGCTCGCGGGGACGACAGTTCCAAGTCGGCCGCGGCGGATGCCGCCGTCGGCGTCATGACGGCCGGCAACCCGGACGTGAAACCGGCCCCGAAGGATCCCCCCCGTCCCGACAGCCTCAAGAGCCGCCTGATGGGCTGGCAGGAAAGCAAGCAGCTCTGGGTAGGCGTGGTGCTCGCCCAGATGAACAAACCATCCACCGACGCCATTTTCGCCAAGGGCATCTTCGAACGCGGCACCGCCATGCTCGAAGACATGCAGCCCAAAGGATTCGCGAAGGACATGTACGCGGCCGTGGTGGGCGCCTACAGGAACTTCGATGAGATCAACCAGGTTGGCGGGGACGTCGTCACCGCCGGCATCATCTCCTTCGTGCTGATGTTTCTGCTGCTGTGGTTCTTCGTGCGCAAGATCGCCAACGTCTTCCTGGTGCAGATCCCGCTCTTCGTAGCCATGGCGTGGACCACGGCGATGACGTACCTGATCTACCAGCGCCTGACCATCCTCACCGCCTTCATCCTGACCCTGATCTTCGGCCTCGGCATCGAGTACACAGTCCATCTCTATTCCCGGTGGGCGGAGGAGAACCGGAAGGGCCTCAACACCCTGGACGCCATGATCGCGGCAGTGCAGTCGACCGGCCGTTCCCTGCTGGCCGGCGCCGCGACGAACATCTTCGCGATGCTGAGCCTGCAGCTGGGCCATTTCAAGGGTTTCAAGGAATTCGGCATCGTGGTCAGCATGGGCATCACGTTCGCGATGATCACCACCTGGCTGGTGATGCCTCCGCTGTTCTTCCAAGCGGTCAAGATCGGGGACTGGCTTTTGGCCAAGGTCCATGGCCGGGTGCCGCGGGCGGTCGTGTCCTTCTTCATGCCGAGCAGCAAGGTCCAAGGCGGTCTGCTGCTGCCGGAAATGCGCATCAGCCCGCGCACGCTGAAGATCATGGCCCTGGGGGCCGCGATCTTCACCCTGGGCATCGCTTTCGCGCCCGCCACCCATTTCGAGAACGACTTCGCCAACCTGCGCGGCAAATCGACGACCACGGGAATCAGTTACGGCCGCGCGGTGGGAGGCGGACGCAACACTTCCCCATCGGTCATCCTCGGCAAGAGCCAGGAACAGATGCGTTCCGTACATGACTCACTCGCCTCCCGTTACGGCAACCCCGCCGACAGCATGATGCAAAGCTTCGCCACCATCCAATCCTTCGTGCCTTCCGCCCGCGAGCAGGAGAACCGCCTGGCCGAAATGGCGGAGATCACCAAGCTGCTCGATGCGCGCGCCTTCGACCGGGTAGACAGTTCCACCCGGGCTGATCTGGAGCTGCTGCGGCGGTACCTGAATCCCGGCAGCTTTGATTTCGATTCCCTTCCGGCTTGGGCCCAGCGCTTCCTTTCCGAAGCGGACGGGCGTAAGGGGGAATTCGGCTACCTTTACGGCGAGCTCGCCGAGAGCGACGCCTTGGAGAGCGGCAAGTTCCAGGATCGGTTCGGGGTGCTCCCTTCCAGCGAAGGCAAGGTCATGGTGGCTTCCAGCGGTTTTCTCTACGCCGACGTTGTGCGCATGGTCAAGAATGATGGAGTGCGCCTGGCCGTCGTGACGTTCCTGTTCCTGATCCTCATCACTTGGCTGGACATGCGAAACTGGAGGGGCGTGGTCATCAGTTGCGGATTCGTGGCCTTATCTTCGTTCTGGACCTATAAGATCATGGGCCTTTTCGGGCTGAAGCTGGGGATGTTCAACCTGGTGGTGCTGCCGACCATCCTGTCGGTTTCCGTGGACTCGGTCATCCACCTCTACCACCGCCGCCGCGAGCTGGGCGCCGGAAAAATCGGGGAACTCTACCGCACCACCGGTTCGGCCGTGCTCACCGGCACGCTCAACAACGCCTTCGGCTTCCTCGGACTTTGCTTCGTGTCCCACAAAGGCGTGCAGACCATCGGTTTCATGGCCACCCTCGGCATCGGCTCCGGCCTGGTTGTGATGTTCACCATCCTCCCATGGCTGCTGGAAGTACTCTGCCCCAAGGAGCCCGTGGCCGAGTAGGCCCTGGTCACCTCCCCGATACGTAGGGGTTGCCGTCCAGCAAGAACCGCAGCGGTAGATCGGCGTCCTTGGTGATGCCGATCCGCTTGGTCACTTTGATGCTACCTCCGGCGCCGCCTTTGAGGTCTGGCGACGGTTCCGTCCAGGGAAGGCTTTCCGGCGGCAAGATGGCCAACGGCCCGGTACGCAGATCCGTTCCGTTGGGGAGTCCCGCTATCCCCATCGCGATCACCAGCTTGCCCGGTCCGCTGCAAAGGGATTTGGGCTTGTCGGTGCCGCGCCTTTCCGCCATCAGCGGCAGGCCGGCCAGGGGTTCCAAGGCGCGGATCAAAACCGCTTCGCCTTTCCCTCTAGGCGCGGTGACCACGTTGAAGCAATGGTACATGCCGTAGATGAGATATGTGTAGGAGCGGCCCGGGGGACCGAACATGGCAGCGTTGCGCAGGGTCAACCCGCGGGATGCGTGGCAGGCGGCATCGTCCCAAAGGTAGGCCTCGGTTTCGACGATGCGCCCGGCAGTTACGCCTTCAGGTCCATGGTGGAACATGACGGCGCCGAGCAGATCCCGGGCCACCTCCACGGTGGAGCGGCGATAGAATGAGGCCGGAAGCGGTTTCCGTCCCTGCGGCTTCAGCGTAGGCGCCTCTTGTGTCCGCTTCATGCCCCAGCCGGAGGCTCGTCTTCCTTGTGCCGGCGCTTGATCCACCACGCCAGGGCGAGTACGCCTACGGCGCAAAGGGCTTGGACGGCGTGGCGTAAAAGCGCTGAATCCAGGCGGAACCAACTGGCCAGGCCCGGGTCGGTGATGATCATCCCCCCGCCTACCGCGCCGAGCAGGGCCGCGCCGAGGATCAGGATGATTGGGTATTTGTCCATGAGCTTGGACAGCACCGTACTGGCGAAAATCACCAAGGGGATGCTGAGCCCGAGCGAAAGCCATAGCTGGAGCACGTTGCCTCCCGAGACGCCCGCGACTGCCAGCACGTTGTCCACGGACATGGTCACATCCGCCACCAGAATCATCCACACCGCGTGCCACAAAGTCCTAGGCGTTTTGCCCTCTCCTTCCGCCTCGGTATCCTCCAACAGCAGCTTCACCGCTATCCACAGGATGGCCACGCCACCTGCGAATTTCAGGAACGGGGTTTGCAGGAGATGGGATGCGAACCAGGTACACAGTATCCGCATCATCACGGCGCCGAAAGTGCCGATGAGGATCCCCTTGATGCGCTTTTCCTTGGGAAGGGAATGCACGGCCATGGCGATGACCACGGAGTTGTCGCCGGAGAGCACGATATCTATCAGAATGATGCTGAGGGAGCTGAGTATGAACCCGCTGCTGACGCTGTCCAAATCCTCTCCCGGGAGGCATGGGTTGCAGGCACGATCCGTCGGATCCGCCGATTTCAGGCGCGAATTTCCGCGCCGATGCTGAGAATATAGCAAACGAGCCGTCCCGATGCCGATTCCGGCCGATTATGGGGAATAGTCCATGCACTACGAGGTAGTTCTTGAACTGGACGGAAAAGCGTTTATTTTCAAAGTAGCCGGTTCCGGGGCCTTTTTCCAACCGAGTTCGTTCGGGTTCGATAGAATCCGATTGGGCTTTTCGATTTAGCCTTTACATCAGGAAGGACGCGAAAACGATGCGCGTGGTCATGATGACGAATACCTACCTACCCCATGTGGGAGGGGTGGCAAGGTCCGTGGAATCCTTTAGCCAGGCACTAAGGGATGCCGGCCATGCGGTAAAGGTCGTGGCTCCGGATTTCCCCGGCGAGGCCGAGAGTGAACCGGACGTGATCCGGGTACCGGCCATCCAACGGTTCAACGGCAGTGATTTTTCCGTGCGGCTTCCGGTTCCAGGACTCCTGACCGAGCCGCTCGACCGCTTCCATCCCGACCTGATCCATGCCCATCATCCATTCCTGCTCGGCGACACGGCTTTGCGCGTCGCGTCGGGAAGGGGTCTGCCCCTGGTGTTCACGCATCATACCCTCTATGAGGACTACACCCATTACGTGTCATCCGATTCCGAAGCCATCAAGCGTTTCGTCATCGATCTCTGCACTGGCTACGCCAACCTTTGCGATCACGTAATCGCGCCCAGCCAGTCGGTGGCCGCGCTTCTGCAGCAGCGCGGGGTCACCTCGCCGATTACGGTGATACCGACCGGCATCGACGTCGACCGGTTCAAGCGCCGTTCCGCCTCCGCCAAGCGCTACCGGCAGTCCCTGGGCATCCCCCAGGAAGCCTTCGTGCTGGGCCACATCGGCCGCCTGGCCCCGGAAAAAAACCTGATGTTCCTAACCCGCGTCGCTGCGTCCTTTCTGAAAGCGCGTCCGGATGCCTGGTTCCTGGTAGCGGGGACCGGCCCCTTGGAAGAAACGATGAAAGGCCATTTCGGCGAAGCGGGCGTGCTCGATCGCGTGCGCTTCCCGGGCATCCTCAAAGGCCAGGACCTGGTGGATTGCTATGCGGCCATGGACGTATTCACCTTCGCCTCGCAAAGCGAGACCCAGGGCATCGTGCTGGCGGAAGCCATGGCCGCGAGCGTCCCCGTGGTGGCCGTGGACGCCAATGGCGTGCGCGAGGTGGTACGCGACGGAGTCAACGGACGCAAGTTGGCGACCGAGGATGTGGATGCGTTCTGCGCTGCGCTCGGTTGGGTGGCGGATCTGCCTCCGGAAGGCCGCAAGAAACTGTCCACCAGCGCCCGCCGCACCGCGAAAGGCCTTTCCATCAAGGAATCGGCCGAACGCCTGGCCGCCGTTTACGGATCGGTTATCAAAAAGAAGGCGGCCTGGGAAGTTCCCGAAGAGGGGCTATGGGAGGGCGCTATGCGCCGTATCCAGGCCGAATGGCATCTGCTCGGGAATATCGCTCATGCAGCCGGTTCCGCTTTTTCGGGTCCGGCCGGCCCGTCGAGCCCGGTCTCGCCCCCGGTGGAACAAGCCCTGGAGGGTAATCCCGCTTGATCCACGTCATCGACGCGAGGCTCAGGCAGATGCGGCGCTGGCTCAGCCGCAGCGAGTGGTCGTTGCGCCTGCTCCGCCTGCCCAAGGTGGAATCGGATCATACCCGCGGCCTCGTGCTGATCCAGATCGATGGGCTGGCCCGGGCCCAACTGGAAAAGGCCATGAAGCGCGGACGCATGCCTTTCCTCCGGA
>JBDSIO010000482.1:0-6687 GCA_039917895.1 Fibrobacteria bacterium
GTCTTTGCGAGGCAAATTCCTGTTTGCGTCGCAAATACCACGGCAACCAGCCTCGAATTGGGCCCAAAGATATAGAAAAATCATGCCGCTCCTTCCAAAAACTTCGCATGACCCGCTAGCCGCCTCCCTAGCCGTTCCCAAAAGGCTTCCCGTGGCAACCGGGGCTTCGACCGATAAAACCCCGGTTTGGCAAAAGGAAATGCATGAGGCTTTCCGGAGCCTGGAACCGCTGCTCCGGTTCCTGGAGTTGGATCCCGCATCACCCCGCTTTCCCCCTTCCCCCGACCCTTCCAGGGAAAAGCTGTCTCCGACCTCCGAATTGCTGGCCGACCCGGCGTTTCCCATCCTGGTGCCCAGATCCTTTGCCGAACGTATTGCCAAAGGGGATTGGAATGATCCGCTATTGTTGCAGATCCTTCCAAGGGCCGGGGAAAATGCCGCCGCCGCGGGATTCCAATCCGACGCCGTCGGCGATTTGCAGTCCCAGATCGTTCCGGGTCTGCTGCACAAATACGCCTCGCGCGCCTTGCTCATGGTCTCGCACCAATGCGCCGTCCACTGCCGCTATTGCTTCCGCCGGGAATTCCCGTACGGGGATCTGCCCCGCGGCCAAGCAGATTGGGACCAGGCCTGGGAATACCTGGAACAGGCGGACGGGGTCGATGAAATCGTCCTGAGCGGAGGCGATCCCCTGTTCCTGGACAACCGCCGGCTGGAGCGCATCCTGGATCGGGCCCGGGGCATTTCGCGCATCCGCACCATCCGTATCCACACGCGATTGCCGGTCGTGCTGCCCTCGCGCGTGGAACCCGGCCTTTTGGCCTTGCTCTCATCGGCCGCCGCGGAAAAGTCGGTCATCGTGGTCGTGCATGCCAACCATGGAAACGAAATCGACGCGACCTGCGGCCGGGCGTTGGACGCCCTGCGCGGGGCCGGCGCGATGCTGCTCAACCAGGCCGTGCTGCTCGCAGGAATCAA
Organism: Fibrobacteria bacterium; assembly: GCA_039917895.1. Taxonomy (GTDB): domain Bacteria; phylum Fibrobacterota; class Fibrobacteria; order UBA11236; family UBA11236; genus Chersky-265. The sequence goes on from JBDSIO010000482.1 coordinate 979, forward strand.
CGACGATGCCCAAGTCCTGGCCGATCTGTCGCGCGCGCTCCTGCGCCACGGGACCCTGCCTTACTATCTACACCAGTTGGATCGCGTGACCGGCACCGCGCATTTCGAAACCGCAGAAGCCCGCGGACGCGAGCTTATCGAACGTATGCGGGAGATGCTTCCCGGCTACGCTGTGCCGCGCTACGTGCGGGAATCGGCCGGCGAGCCGTTCAAGACCCCGATCTCCGCCTGAAGGCTTTGCGCCCCGGCGGCTTGCCTCCGCCTGGCTCCAATCGATCGCCTAAAAATTGTTCGTCACGCGCAGATGCACGAATCCATCGCCCAGGCCGCGATCGGGGTTCAACGCATAGCTGATGCCGAAGGTCCAGTCCTTCGCGCCCGACTCCATTCCCAGGCCGTAACCGAGGACCCGGTTCCAGTCCACGTCCCCGCCCAAACGGTTGATGAGACCGGGCACCGCGAAAACCGAAGCCCGGCTCCGGGGCGCGAGCAGGAATTGCAATTCGAAATTCCCGTACAGGAAAAGGTTGGTGAGGAATTCGCGTTCGCGGAAACCGCGGATGGTGTTGGCGCCTCCCAGGGAGTAGAGTTCGCCCCGGTTGTTGCGGCCTTCCAGGGGCCAGTTCCCGCTTCCGGAAATCAGCGCGTGGCCGACCCAGCGTCCCAGGTTGCGCCACACCGCCAGCTCGTTGATGCTCTGCACCAGAAAATAAGCGGAGTCTCCGAGATCGCGGTGCACGCCATTGAGGCGCAGGGAGAAGCGCCCGCCGTTCAGGGTGGAGGGAACGCGATCGCGCGCGTCGTACTGGAATCCCAGTCCGGCGATATCGGCCTGGGAGCGCGTGCCCGCGGCGAAATCATGGTTGAATTGCCGAGCGAATGCGACCAGGTAACGGGAATGGAAATCCAGATCGCGGAACATGGTGAGTTCGCCGCTGCGCTCGTCGTAGACCGAATCCTCCAAGGCGACTTTCAGGTCGCCGTGAGCGCCCACGTTGGTGCCCAGGATCCAAGGTTCGGTATACGCCAGATGGGCGTCCTTGGAATCCACGCCTTCGCCGGTCTGCTTGCTGTCGAAGGTGAAATCAAGATCCCTCGCCGTTCCCCTGAGATTGATCAGGTGGATGTCCAGGAACCCGTTGACGCCGCTCCCGCCTTTTTTCTCCGAGTCGTAACCCAGGATGCCGCTTAGGCGGTTGCCCTTCAAATCGGTCAAGGCCAGGCTGGGAAAGAGCAGGTTGCGGGTGGAGTCCCGGAATAAAGGGCCCCGGACCACCGCCTCGAAGTATCCGGTGCGCGACAGCTTCTCCAGCGCCTGCGACAGCCGGGCCTCGGCATAAGCCTCTCCGTAGCGCAATAAGGATAGGCGATCCAGGACTTCCGGAACGGTGCGGCTGCCGGTATGCTTGAATCCGCCGAATTTGTACCCATCCCCCGCCTCGATAGCGATACGGACATCCGCGATCGGTTGATCGGGGCGCACCGTGAAGTCGATGGCCACCGTAGCGAAGGGATGTCCGTGGTCGAGCAGAAAGGCCCGCACCCGATCCGCCAAGGACTTGAGATTCGCGGCGGATGCGGGTTCGCCCGCATAGGCGGCGATGCCCAGCTGCGCCAAGGTGAATCCCGGGGCGCTGACCGCGTCAATGACGCCCAGGGTAAAGAGAGGGCCTGGCATGAGCTGCTTGCCGTCGTCGCCATAGGCGGCCTGAAGGTGGCCCTGCGCGATCGATCGCGCGATCAAATCCACGGATGCCGGCGCATTCCCATCCCCATTCGCCGCGGAAAGGAGACATAGCGCGATCAAGACACCCGCGGCACTTATGCGGCCCGCTCGCATTCGCATCAGAACACCGCCCTGGCTTCGGCCGTCATCTTCTGCACAATTTCGTTCCCGTCCGGTTCCAGCCGGATCACATAGTCGAAATTGAGATAGATGTTCTCACCCACCTGGAAATTGGCATTCGCCTCGGCGCGATGGGTCAGCCCCTTGGCGAAATCCCCGGTGGCGTAATATCCGCCTTGGCCTTGGCCCCAAAAATAAATCATCCCGTATTCGATGAAGGCACGGCCGTTGTAGAGCGAGGTCTTTTCCAACCTGAGCGCGGGTTTAACGCCTCGAAGATCGGTTTCACCGGAGAACGCCGACCCTGTCAGGATCAGGAATTGCCCGCGCGTTTCCGCCTGGAAGGACTTCGGCAGCTTGCGAGTCACCCTCGTTCCATAGACCTGGTTCTCGTTTTCCGTGGCTCCCTCCTCCCCGCCGGTATTGCCTTGTCGATCGCGTTTCTCGTACGCCTGTTCCATGAACCACTCCCATTCCTCCCCCACCTCGCGGCGGTAATCCGCCCGTTGGTTCCACAATCTTTCCCGGTAGGCGTAGACTCCCGCGGCCCGGCTGAAAGATCGATCCACGTAAAGGTTGGCCGCCTTGCCGCCGGACGGGGCGGTCCAATGCAGAGCGGGACTATAGCGCGAACGCCCGCTGCGCACAGCCTCGATCTGCGCGTCCGTGAACAAGGGCAGCAGGCCAGGATTGTCCGCGGTATCCTGGTCGTCGAAAGCCAAATCCAAAGTCAGGTCGATGTCGGCGAGCACGCCCTTGACCGCGAAGGGGAAATGGGCGGGCGTCAATTGCAGGTTGGCCGACCAGGAAAGGTCCTGGTACGGCCGTGATCCGATGCTGGTATCCCGCTTCAATCCGATAAGTACGAAATCACCTCCCGTCTCCACCTTGTGATACGTGTTCGCGATCGAATCGAAGACGTAATCCCCGCGCCCCTCAAGCTTGCGATAATCCTCGATCAGCGGAAACTCGGCCGTCTGGCTGATCTTGTAGGAGGATTGCAGGCCGTAGCCCTTGCGGCGATCCGCGAGCTGGCTGTTCCATTCCGCCTGGTTGAAGTCGCTTTCCTCCGGCAGATCCGCATAGCCGCCGAGTCCGTCCAGACGCCATTGGCGATGGTTGCGGTAGGAATAGAACACATCGGTGTTCCAGGGCCCGAGGCCCAAGGCAGCCACCTTCTGGCTCACGCCCCAGTCGCGCACGGAGTCGCGCATTTCCGCGAGTCGGCCTTCGAAATTCCCCTGTTGCGACAGGGCGGAAATCCCGGTCGTCAGCGACACCCGTCCCCAGAAGGGGTCGGTGGCCAGGGTGAATTCCGGTTCCTGCTTGAGCGACCGGCCCAGGGCGCCACCCGGAAGTTCGGTCAACCATTCGTTGCGGGTCCAGGCGAAGGACGGCGTGATCCCGCCGACCTCCCAATGCACTCGACCCGCCTGCCGGTAATTGTCGCGGCGATCGGGCGATCGCGCCAGCTTGGCCTCGGTGGAGGATTCCAGAAACAGCTTCTCGCCTCCCAAGCGTACGGATAGGCCACCCCGGCGCGAACGGCTCCCCTCGGCGGAATCGGACCCCGCAGCTCCGATGGCGGCCGAGCCCGCCAAGTCCGCTTCGGCGAGTCCTGCCTCTCCGCCCAGCATCAGCCAGGTCAGCGGCCGCTCTTCGAGGCGCAGCCGGTTGGCCTGGAAGCCCCGCTGGGCCACGCGCGCGTCCAGATTCCAGGTTTCGGAGAAGGATCGCGGCTCGATCAATTGCTTGAAGGATTCGAAATGGGCCGAACGCGCCTCGTGATCCAAGGTCAGTTCCGTGCGGCCGAACCCGCCCTCGTCGGCCGGCCGGCCCAGTCCATGCGTGCCGAGGTAACGCGTGGAATACCCCAGGTTGTCTCCGTCGTCCCGCTCCGAATACAGGTTGCGATCCAATTGGGAGAGCAAAAGAGCCGCGCGCCCGTCATAACCCGCCAGCCGCAACGCGAGATCCGCCGCCGCGCCGGATTGCCGACGCGGCATGGCCACCAATTTGCCCAGGCTGTCATGATAGGGCGCGTCCCCCAGGGCGATGAACCGGTTTCGCAGGACCGAATCCAGCACCATGTTCAAAGGCTGGTCCTGGTTTTCGATTTCGGAAATCGCGCGCACCGACCAACGCAAGGCGCCGGCGCTGTCACGCAACTCCCCCGCCGCCAGGTTGCGCTGGTAATCCTGTTCGGTATACTGGAATTCGGCCGAGAACAGGTTTTCCCCGGTAACTATCAGGGGCGCGAGGAAATCGAGGCGGCCTTCGCTGTAGTCGATGGTATAGTCCACGCCGCGCTTCAACGGCGAACCGTTGCGCCACACCCGCTCGGTGCCGGCCAGCACGGTGATGAACTGCCGCCCGTCCCTGCCGCGCAGATAATATCCGCGCTGCTTGCCATCCACGCCTCGAAGCGTATCGCTCTGGTACTGCCCGTCGCTCACCGACCAACTCCCATGCAAGGCGTATCCCGACCGTGAGTACGTTCCGTCCACGCCCTGCACTTTGGCCCGGAAGCGATCTTCGCCCTCAACGCCGAAATCCATCAGGTAATTCCCCAGCACATAGGAATACCGGCTGCCATACACCTTGATGAATTTCGTATCCACCTCCTTTAGGGTGGCGGTATTCCCTTCCGGCTGGATGGGCACATTCTGATCGGAAAGCTGGCCTTCCACGAACACGTCTTCCGCCACCTGGCCGTCCAGGTTGATGAACAGCGAAGCATCCAAACCCAGCCCTCCGCCGCTGCCGACCGTCACGGCCATGGACTTGCTGCCGGAATAATTAAGGCGGTATTTGGAGTAGGCCGTATCCTGCGGCTGCATTGAGGCATGCGTTCCCGCTTCCCATTCGCCGTCCAGCGCTCCGGTCCGGTAGATGGGAACCTGGTCCAGCCGGTAAAGCCCGAAGGAAGGGTTCGCCAGCAAAGGCGTGGAGGCCCGCTCCAGGCAAATGCTGTCGCCTGCAGGCACCGGGGCGGCCAGTATGATAAGGGAGTCTCCGGGCGGGAGACGGAAATCCTGCCCCGGGAAAAGTTGCTGACCGCCGCGCGTCACGCGCAATCGCCGCACCGACCCGAGCCCATTCTCGGGGAGAAGGGTATGGCTCCCACGCCAAGCTCCGGCTGAACCAACCGGCTTGTCCGGACCGGCGGACTTGCCCGAATCCGCTGCCTTGTCCGAACCGGCGATCTTGCCCGAATCCGCTGCCTTATCCGAACCGGCGATCTTGCCCGAATCAGGACCTGGCTGCTTTTCGTTGATCGGGGCATCCGCCGGAATCGGCCCGGCGAAACAGGTGCGGGTCCACAGCCAACCCGGCTCGCCTCCGCCGGAATGCAAAAGCGTCGCGGAGCGCGAAAGTGCCGCCGTCAGCAACACGGCCGCCACCGTACTCCCGATGTTACGGTAGGCGCGCAGGTTCCGTTTCCGCGGGGCAGGTTGAAAGCAGGGCTTTTTCCGGCGAGTAGCAGGCCAGATGAGGGTCTTTCCCGGCGGCGCAGCCAGGACCGCCATCCAGCACCAACCTCCAGCCATCCGGGTAAGCCACGGGACTGATCCCCGGCAACGCAGGGCCATTTGGCCAGGGGCCGGTGGGATTGAAATATTTATCGAAACAAACGCCCTTCAGGGAGCCTGGGCTCCCCTGGAGGCAGCATGGCTCGCGGAAGAACGGTTCCCATAGGCAGGTCTCCAGACCTACCGGCAATTGGACGGTGTTGCGCAGCCGCCAATCGCCTTGGCCGCCCAAGGTCCGCAATTCCGCGTATTGCCGGACGGTACCCTCCCCCAGATCCAGAAAAGAGAAAAGCCCGTCCCGCGTCCAGAACACCTCGAAACGATCGAGGT
>JBDSIO010000483.1:0-7241 GCA_039917895.1 Fibrobacteria bacterium
CCACTAGCGGTCTGATCCGCCGCAAGGCTTTTACGGCAAAAAACCCGTCCGTGCGAGCCCGGAATGCCCTTGGGCGCACGGTCCCGGTTTTCCCCAACCGTGTGCATTCTCCTGCCGTATTTCCAAAAGCCCCTTCTCCACGCTGAAATTCCTCTCAATTTGGCGAGGGCGCGTGAAGACCCCCAAGTCCGGTGGTAACGTCGACGTAACGCACCAAGGGATGTGGCGTTGCGTGTCACGCGAGAGGCGGATTTTCGGCGCAATCCACTCCCTTCAAAGACCGTAGCCCCAGGCTTTCCAGAGTCCGACCAAATTCATGCTGCGCGCCACGTGCATTTGGCGTACCTTGAAAGCATGAAGCGGTGTCCCGGCAAGCCTTCCGGTCCGGGAATCATTGGTTATCCTCCTCCCTCGGCCGACCTCGAGGCCTGCAATCAACGGCGAGTGAGGACTTCGTTCCAATAGCAAAGGGGATTCTCCATGTCGTGTAGTGGGCGCGATTTTCGGTCCTCTTTCCCAATCACCTTTTTTGGCATGATACGGTTGATGCGGGCCGCCCCATGCGCCGCCTTGCTGGCCGTAGGCCCTGCGGCGGGGCAAGCCCCGCTCCGTTGCGATTTGCTGCTCGAATCCACTCCGGGCGCGGGAGCGGAACCGGCCTGCCTCGATTTGGTGGCACTCCAAAAGGGAGGCACGCCTATCGTGACCGCCGGCAACGCCACCCGCATCTCGGTCAACGGTTTCGACCTTTGCAAGAACGCGTTCACGGTGACCAAGCCCGCGGGCGCGGATATCGTGTTCATTTACGACAATAGCGGCAGCATGGTGGCGGGTTCCGCCAAGATAAACACCACCGGCGATACGACCTTCTACCATATCGCCGGGTGCAACGGGGGCGGAGGGGGGGCGACGACCGGCGCTACCATGACCTACAACACGCTCCTGGGGCCTCGCACCATCCGTTTGATAGACGCCGCCGGCACTTGTCCCGCCGGCAGCATGGCAGGAGATCCTTATTTCGCGCGCGGCAAGGTGATCGAGAAAGCCGTCGATTATCTCCTCGCCAATTCCCCCACCTCCACCGCCGGCGCATTGGCTTTCGCCGACATCGTCGGCAACCTGCGAGCGCCGTTGCAACTGTCGATAGCCGGCAATTCCGATTTGGTGAAGAGTTCCATTACCCTGGATTCAATCAACAGAACCAACTACGTGCCGGCCCTCAACCAGGCCCGAGCCTGGTTGACCGATACCGCCTTCATCAGGAGCAGCAAGCAAGCCATCGTCTTCATCTCCGATGGCGAGCCTTCCGACGCCGGTGCGCTCACGAACTGGCTCCGTACCAACGGCAATAAAGACATCCCCATTTATACCATCGCCTTGGGCGATACCAGCGCCACCTTCGCGCGCATGAAGGAAATGTCGGATACGACCAAAGGCGCCTTCTACCAGATCAAGCCGCAGAACATCGCCCTCATGAACGAGGTGATGACGAAAATCATCCAGGCCATCACCGTCCCGACGGTTCCCCGATCCATCGAGGTGAGCAACAATTCCTTCCCGACTCCCATGGTGAGCAAATCGACGTCCGTCATCCGCAACCCCGACGGCAGCATGAGCCCGGTGATGGATAGCATTCTTGCCCTTAAGCAGGGAGCGAACGCCCTCACGGTGAAAATCACCATGTCCGACAATGACGTGCGTAACTTTAATGTTACAGTCCAGGCGGACGGGCCGGCGGCCGCGGCCACCACCCAGAGCCTGGTTTGCGTTCCCATGCCCGCCTTGACCATGGTGAATCCCGCGGGCGGCGTGGATTCGGCTTACCCCAATTCCGCCACTGATTATGACATACGCCTCAGTCGCGGCACTTCTGAATTGAAAGACGTGATCGTGGTCGCCACTTCCAGCGATACCAGCCAGCCCGGCTGGAGCGATGTGGAAAATATTGCCATGCCCCAGTCTTCGGTATCAGGGGCCATCACGATCAATCTGCGCAACGATTATCCGTTGAATGGATCGGTTGCGAACGCCTCCAAGGGGAACAACATCCTGGATGCCGCTCCCGGGGGTGAAGTTGTGCTTACCTGGACGCACCCCCGCGACTTGCGGGAAACCGCCACTGTCCGCCTACCAGGTAAGAAAGTAGCCTCCGCGCCCGGATTCATCGACGTGGTGAGGGCCACGGACGCTCCGCATGGCGTGCCGATTCCCGCGGAGGTAACGGAACCGGTGGTGATTCGCGGCGGAGCGACCCTGATTCGCAACGCGACTGGGGCAGTACTCACCCATAAAGGCGATTTGAGCAATCCCCAAAAGGTCGCAGACGCCATCCTCGATCCCAATCACACCCCCACCTTCGTATTCAACACCTCTTCGGCCTTCTCCTACCAGGTGACGATATTCGACCATCTGGGGCAATTCCTCAATTCACGGAAAGGAGCGGTGGATTCCGCGCGGTGGGAGCAGATGCGCGGCAATGCCGATTCCCTGGCCTGCGCCTTCAGCATATTGCCCATCTCCCGGGACGGGCAGCGCTTCGGCACCGGGGTCTATATCCTGCAAGCCAGCATCACCACGAAAATGACGGACCGCAAGGATTCGGGCAAGCCCTTGCGGGTAAAGCCCGTGACCAAGATTTTTACGAATAGGTTCGGGTATATCCGGTAGGCGCGCGGCCCCGCTGCTGAAACCGGAAACTCGCCAAGGGAACCAGGTGTCTTGTCACCGTGGTCCTGGATATCCCCAGCAATTTGCCTATCTCGACCTGGGTCATTCTTTCAATATGGAACAAGGTGATTATCTTCCGCGTGCGTTCAGGCAAGCGGCCCAGAATTTTCGACAAGGTGATCCTGTCCAGCAAAATTGATTCATTATCCTGGGCGCCGGCAGAGATTGACTCCATATCAATCTCTACCAGCTTCAGGATCCTTTCCCGTCTCCACCGTTGAATGCCGAGGTTGATGGCTACCCTGTACATCCAGGTCGCGGGACTCGATTCATGCCTGAAATTTTCGAAATTCTGGAAATACCGCACAAAAACGTCATGGGCGAGATCCATTGCGTCATCGGGTTTCGAATTGTAACGCCGGCAGATTCCATAGACTTTCTGATAAAACCGGTTATAGGTTTTTTCAAAATGCTTTTCCTCGACTTCCCGCCGGGCGGGGGCAGGAAGCCCAACTCGACATAGGCCCATCGGATCCATCTGATTCCCTTCTTCGATAAAACAACTGCCATGGTTTTGAACGCTTCAGCAAGCTAGCTGGGGGCCTGTTGGAATGTGAAGTCTTTGGGACGGAACGCGTTAAACCGGGGTCAAATGCACCGACCCGGGCCATGGCCGTCAGGATAAGGAAACGTTTTTGAAATCCTTATAATGGATTCTGCTTAGGGGCAATTTCGTACCGCTGATCAGGATTATCTCGTACCTGCCGCCGCCATGGGCAACTACGCCTTTGACATCCCGGGTATCAACGATATAGGAACGGTGGATTCTCGAGAATTGGGTGGGGAGAACCTTGGCCAGAGATTCTAGGGTTTGCCGATGATATTCGGAAACCCCGCACTTGAGACGGATTTCGACGTTATTCCCTTCACCCCGGAAGTAGGAAACGTCATCCAGGCGTATCAAGGCGACTCCCTTGGGTTTGCGAATCGGCAGAAATTTTGCATGCTTCCCCGTATAGTTCGCGTCCTTGACCCTGGCGATGGCTTTTTGCAGGCGTTCTCCGGAAACCGGTTTGGGTACGAAGTCCAGAACGCCGTATTCGAAGGCGCGCAGCGCTTGGTCTTCGTTGGCCGAAACCACGATGGTGTGGAAGGAGCCTGCCACCGCTCCTTGTAGGAGTTCGAATCCGTTTTCCCCGTTGAGATTCAAATCCAGAAAAAGAATGTCCACGGGCTTTTCCGCCAATGCGAGCCTGGACGCATCCAGCGACGCTTCCCAGCCGATCCAGCTTATTTCCTTTCCCAGAATGTCCAGGACCATGCGCTGCAGTCCCCGGGCGGCCACCTTCTCATCTTCCACGATTAGAATTCTCATGGCGCCTCCCTCACGGTTGTCCCCTGCTTCTGAATGGAAATGGCCACCATCCAGCCTCCGTCGACGGAATGCGAGTCCAACCGCCAATTCCGTCCATAGGCCTCCCCCAGGCGGGCCCGCACATATTTCAGGCCGAGTCCGCTCGATTCCGCGATTTTGTCCCCGGTCTTGCCGTCATTGAAAAGGGTGAACCGGATTCGATCCTCATCCTCGACCCGGTCCAGGACGAAGACCCCCGACTCTTTCCCGGCATATCCATGGGTGAGCCCGTTCTCCACCAGGGTATGGAAAACCATGGGAGGGATCATCTCCCCGTCTTTGATGCCCTCGAGCCTCAAGCTGAAGGATTTGTCATGGCGCAGGCTCATCACCTCAAGGTGCATCCGGCAGATGCGGATTTCCTCGTCGATGGGAATGACTTTTTCACCGACGATTTTCAGCAGAAGTTTCAGTTCCATGGACAGCGCATGCAGCAACTTTTCCGCGGTCGCGGGATCCTCTTTGATCCACATGATGGCGGCGTTGATGGAATTGAGCATGAAATGGGGTTGGATGTTGGCTTTGAGCAGTTCCAGTTCCAACCGCATGGCGCGAATCTGCTCATCCTGATAAGCGTGGATGGCCTGCTGTTGGCGACGGTGTTTCTCCTGGGCCTCGCGCTTTATGGCCTGGATGCGTTCCCCCAGGCTGATGAACAGGAGGCACATTTCCCCTACCGAGCCGACCAGCATGCCGAATTCAGTGAAGAAATTCGAAGCGAAAAAGCCCGAGGTTTTCAAACCGTACAGGATCAATCCCGACACCATGAAAATCCAGGCAACCAGAAAGGATAGGGCGCCCGGGACTTTTTTTCCAAGGCATCGGATGTTGAGAATGAAAATTACGATCGTGAAGGCGAAGAAATACCCTGCTGAAATCACCAAAGCGGCCCGGGTATCCACAATCATTGCGGACGGCAGCAGGTCCAGGATCGTCAGCCCATAGTAGGCGCTGAAAAGGATCGGAACGACAAGCAATCCTTTCAGAGCCTGGTGCAATCGCGGGGTGTTCCCCTGGCTTTCCAGCACGGACATGGTGAAGTGAGTCCGGCAGAAAAAGGCGAATGCCAGGAAAAAGGGTACGTTATGCCGGGCCCACCAGGTCCACCCGGGCCAGAGGTATTGATGCGCCAGCCCATACAGGCTGAATTGGAACAGACCGTAAGCCATGATATACAGGAAGTAGTGCAGGTATCCCGACTCACGGACCTTGACGTAGAGGATCAGGTTATAAAGCGACAGGACCAGCATGAATCCGAAGAAAATCCCGAAAAGGAGCTGCTCCTTCAAGGCGAAGTTCTGGTATTGATGGGAGGATAAGAGTCTTACCGGGAGGGTCATTCCCGTCTCGTTCTGATACCGGAGGTAGAAGGTCCGTTCCTTGCCGAAGGGTAAGGAAATCGGGAATAGCAGATCGCGACTGATGATTTTACGTGAGTAAAAGGGCAACGTCTGCCCCAATTCCTGGACCTCCCAATCCAAGCCGTCCCCGCTATAAAACTCTACGTTGTCCATGTCCGGGTACGCGGCTTGGAGTACCCAAGGATCGGAAAAGGTGAGATTTTTCACCTTGAAACGGACCCAAACGGCGGATCGCGTATATCCCAAGTTGGGAATTTCCTGCCGGCTCGGCCGGAATTTTGCCGAAAAATCGGGTGTAGTCACCTGTTGGATGTTCAACCGGTAGGTGGAATCCTCCAGGATTTCCGCATTCATTCCCAGATTGGCGATCAGATTTTCATCCGTAAGCGTCGTCGTTGCTCCGGCAACGCCAAGAGGCGAAAGAAAAATAATCGTCAGTAGAACGGAGGTTAGATGCACTTTGACCCGGGAAATGGCTAGTCACCCCAATAACCTTGAATTTAATAAATTGCAATGAGGTAAAAGCCCAGGGCGGATCAGAATATGAATTGGACTAGGCGTGATTTTTGTAAGACTTCCTTGAATATGGCTGGAGTAGGCCTGGGAGCGGCATTCTTCGGCCCATGGAAATTCAACCACGCACACGCATCCGTCCGGGATAAGCCCATCACCATCGGGATCGCCACCGATTCCACCGGCCAATACGCCAGAAGCGGGGCCAGTGAAATGCTGGGAATCCGCATGGCTATTTCCGAATTCAATGAGCGCGGCGGCGTACTGGGACGGAAAATCCAATGGATCCACCAGGATACCGAAAACAAGCCCGAAACCGGAGCCCGGGTCGCGGAAAAAATGATCTTGCGTAATGAATGCAATTTCCTGATTGGCGCCCTCGGCTCCGGAGTGGCGGAAGCCGTCGGCAGGGTCGCGCAAAAATACGGGACCATATACTGCGACACCAACTCGAGTTCTCCCAGCGAGTCCGGCGCCCACTGCCACCGCGTCAAATTCATATGGGACGGCAACGGAAACAATTTCGGAAGGGCGATAGTCAAGCAGGCCATCCACTCCGTGGGAAACCGGTGGATGTTATTGACGAGCGACTATGAATGGGGGCGGCAAATCAACCGCGCCGTCCGCAAAACCGCGGAAAGCAAAGGCGCGCAAATCATGAGCGAGCTGATGGTTCCTGAGAGCACGGCGGATTTTTCCGGCTACCTGGAGGAGATAAAACGGCAGAAGCCCGACGTGGTCGCGGCCGCGTTTTGCGGCGATCACCTTAAGGCCCTGAGGGCGCAGGTCTCCCACTCCGGCTTACAGGAAAAACCGGCCTGGATTTTCAACCAACAGGATTGGCCGGACATCTATGGTTTGCCCAAGGGAAGCCTGTTCGGGACATTCGCCACCTGCTGGTACCACAAATTCGATCTTCCCGGGGTCGGGGAATTCGTCCGCAAGTACCAGGCGGCATATCCCCAGGATCGCATCCGGGTTCCCGGCAACGTGTATTACAACGGCTACATGGCTATGCGTGAGCTGTTGGGGACCGTGGAACGTACCGGCACCGTGAACAACATCGCCGTTATCAAGGAACTGGAAAAACTCAGGGTGTCGGGGCGTGACCGGATGCAACATCATGCGGCTTTTATGAACCCTGGAACCCACCACCTGCAGCAATCCGTCTATGTGGCGATGGAAAACCTCGAGCGCCGTGACGAAGAGGACGTTTTCAAGATCCTTTCGTATGTGGGGCCCGAGGAAGTCGCCGACAGCGCAGCGGACACTCCCTGCAAAATGGA
>JBDSIO010000484.1:0-4427 GCA_039917895.1 Fibrobacteria bacterium
GGCGGTCCAAGCCATCCAGGCGATTTCGCGACGATGCGGAACTCGCGCGTTACCTGGTTTCCGAAGTGAAGGTCGCCACCGTGCCCGGCAGTTCCTTCTACAAGTCCAAGTCCATGGCTTCGGGCAAGGGGACAGCCGCCGTCAGTGCCGGCATCGCCCACAAGCTCCGCTTCTGTTTCTGCAAAAAGGAGGAGACCCTTTCCCTGGCCGTGGAGCGTTTACAGGAATTCCGAAAAAGCCTGTAAAGGTCCGGGCCGCGTCGACGATGGTTGCTTGCTTACGGATGGTGAGCGCCACGATGGGACTTTTCCAGCAAGAACGTCACCGACCTGTCCGCCAACCTGGATGGGCCCGCCGGCAAGTCGTCTTCATTTGCGCTGCTTTCCAAAGCATGCCACTACGTGTTATCTTCCCTCCGGGTCGACGGGACGCCGCTCCGGTGTCCGCCTGCCCTGAGGATTGCCATGGCCATACGCATTACCCGGGTCTATACCCGCGGCGGAGACACCGGAAAAACGTCCCTGGTGGGCGGCGCCCGCGTCGACAAGGACTGCCGAAAACTGGAAAGTTACGGGACGGTGGATGAGTTGATCTGCCTGGTAGGCACGGCCCGCACCGTAATCGATCAAAACCGCCGGGGCGCCCGAACCGATGGCCTGTCCGCGGCCGTGCGCGGCGAGCTGGAAACCAGCCTGCGGCGGGTCCAGAACCGCCTGTTCGACATGGGCAGCATTTTGGCCACGCCCGCCGGCCAGCCTTACAAAGGCATGCCCGAAATCACCGACGCCGATTCCACGGGTCTGGAAAAGGAAATGGACGGGATGCAGAAGGCCCTTAAGCCGCTGAATTCCTTCGTGCTGCCGGGCGGAACGCTGGCCAACGCGGCCCTGCACCAATGCCGCGCCGTCTGCCGCCGGGCTGAGCGCGAGATCATCCGTCTCTCGCGCGAAGAAGCGATCGATACGCGTTTGATCAAGTACATCAACCGCTTGAGCGATTATTTCTTCGTGATGTCGCGTTATGCGTCGCGCAAGGCCGGTGCGAAGGAATACTTGTGGGAGTATGGCGTGAGCGTGTCGGAGAAGGGGGAAAAGAACGGAAAGGCGGATGCTAAACCCGCGATCGGAAGGAAGATCAGCGCGAAACGACGGTAGCGCCGGAACGGGATAGGATCTCGTCGGCTTTCTCGGTGAGGTCCCGGGGCCTGAACGGCTTCGCCAGGAAATGGGCCCGCCCGCTTGCGAGCTCGTCACCGAGGCGCTGCCGATCCTCCATGCCCGAAATGTAAAGCACCTTGATAGCGGGATAGAACGCCCGCAGGCTCTCGGCCAATTCGAAGCCGTCCATTATCGGATCGAGGTTGATATCCGTGACCAATAAATGGACGTTTCCGCCCCGGGCCTGCATGAGATCGAGGGCTTCGAGACCGCTTTGGCAGGTCAGGACTTCGTATCCGGCCAGGCGGAACAGGGTGCGGGTGAGATTCCGGATCACGTCTTCATCGTCCACTATGAGAACGGTATGCATCGTGTCCGACATGAGGCCCTCCCTGGCAATGATCCTAATCTCGCTTTTTTTCGCCTGCCCCGTTAGGAACAGTCTGTCCATTATTCCGATTCCGATGGCCCCGTATTCACCCTTCGCCACCGTCTGTGGCGATCCCGGCTAATTTTGAGGGTTCTCCGCCGGTTCCACCCTGGTTTTCAGGTCGTCGTTCAGTTTTTCCAGGGAGAGTTTGATCATGTGTTCGGTTTCCCGGCGGCGGAACTTGAGCCCCAGGCCGGTGTAATACATCTCCTGGAAGAAAATCACCTTACCACTTTCCATGGTCTTGATGCGGATAACATGCTCGGCCGCCAGGAACCAAGAGCCGAATTTGTGTTTCCAGGCCCAGCTGAAATACTTGGGGGCGATGAAGCCGGTTACCGTTCCGGATTTCTTTTCCGGCGGCTTGCCGTAGAAGTGGAGGTCGACCTCGAGATTGGCATCCGCCGCCGCCTGGCCACGTACGGACTTGAGAAAGCGGTTCCACTCGGGATAGGCGGAAAAATCGATCAGAGTGTTCCAGATGGTGTCCGGGGAGGCCCGGACGGCGACTTCCGTGGCGATCTTCATGCTTCAGGAAATTTAATCTAAAGTCGCAACCCGCGACAGTGGAATCTACGCAGCGAAGAACTCCCAGTCGCGCCGGTCCCGGAGGGCCGGGAACTGCTTACGCCATTGCTTGCAGACATCGAGATCGATGCGGCCGCGCACCAGGCCCTCGGCGCCGTCTCCTTGGGCCACGGTCTCGCCTTTCGGATTGAGGATCACCGATCCGCCGGCGAAGACCAGGGCGTCTTGGCTCCCGGTGCAGTTGACGGCGGCCACGAAAGCCTGGTTTTCGATGGCGCGGGCGCGCAGCAGCGTCTCCCAATGGGCCTGGCGGGCCTGAGGCCAGTTGGCTTGGACCAGGATCAGGTGCACGCCGCGCCGTGATCCCGCGCGGTAGAGTTCGGGAAAACGCAGGTCGTAGCAGATGGTGGGTTGCACCACCCAGCCCTCGATGTCCGCGGTAACGATGTCGTTACCTTTGGAGAAGAGCCTATCCTCGCCGCCGTAACTGAAGGGGTGGACCTTGCGGTAGGCGGCGCTTTCGCTTCCGTCCGGGGTGTAGAGCAGGCTCAAGTTGCGGAATCCGGCGTTGCCATCGGGGCTCCGCGGGCCGGACTCGACCGTGGAACCGGCGACCCAACAGCCCAGCTTGCGGGCGAGGCCGGAGAGATGGGCGCGATCTTCGGCCGCCAGCCCGGTCGGCGGGAGCCCGCCGTCATCCAGATAGCCGGTGCTGAAGAGTTCCGGCAGCACCAGCAGTCCGGGTTCCGCTCCGGAGAGCCGCGGCTTCAGGGAAGCGGTCAGGGCCGTGACCTTGGCGCGGTTGAGTTCGGGTTTGCCGCGCATAATCGCCATTTGCACCAGTTGAACGTCCATTCGCATAGTGTAGCAAACTAGTCCCGCGATTTCCGACCGGACTCGGGAATCCTGCTTGCCGGGTACCTTTCCGGTGGCTAATGCCCTGAACCATGCCCGGAAACCCTCCGGGAAACCATCCCGAAACGGAAGCCTCCCCGCGGGGACTAACCTCGGAACGGATTCTTTTGCATCCGCGGCCCGGCGGGATTATCTACATAATCGGACCGGCCGTTTCGCCAGTATAAGGAAATGAGGGTCTCGTGCATGTTCCCCTGATCAGTCCCTATCTCCGATGGCTCCAGAAGGGCAACCCCACAGGCGAAGTGGAGCGTTATCCTGAAATCGATTCCCAGGGCCAATCCTCGGTCAAAGGCGTGTACATCGTCGGGGACCTGACCGGCATTCCCCTTTTGAAGCTGGCCTCGGAAAGCGGCGCCCGGGTGGTGAAGCACATCCTGGCCGACAAGGACTTCGCCGCGGGACGCGGGACCGGGGGAGCCATCCGCGACGTGCTGATCGTCGGGGGCGGTCCCGCGGGCGTGGCCTGCGCCTTGGCCTGCGACAAGCAAGGCCTGGACTATGAGATGTTGGAGTCGTCCCAGCTGTTCAGCACCATCGAGAACTTCCCCAAGGGAAAGCCCATCTTGGCGAAGCCGGACGGTTACATCGAAGCATCGCCCCTGTCCATCAAGGACGGTTACAAGGAAACGCTGCTCGCGGATTTACGAAGGCAGATCGAAGGCAAGAAGCTGCGCGTCAGAATGGGCGTTCGCGTGGAGGCGATCAAGCGGCCTAAACCCGGAAAAGGTAAAGACGGATTCCTCACCCTGGAGACCAACCAGGGACCGCTCCAGGCGGCCCGGGTGGTGTTGGCCATCGGAAAGACCGGGGACGCGCGCCGGCTCGGCGTGCCGGGGGAGAATCTGTCCCATGTATTCAACCGTCTGTTCGATCCCGGGGAGTTCCATGCCGAGGATATCCTGGTGGTGGGCGGCGGTGACTCGGCCGTGGAATCGGCAGTGGCATTGGCCGAGGCCGGAAATCGCGTGACCCTTTCATACCGCAAAGAATCGCTCGACCGTCCCAAGCCGGAAAACCTGGAGCGCTTCCAGGCTTTTTTGAACAGGGGGGAAGAGGGGACCGGGGGCCGCATCACGGCCGAATACCGGAGCCAGCCGAAGGAAATCCGCGCGGGCGAAACCGTACTCAAGACCCCCGAAGGGGAAAAGACGCTCAAGGCCGATCGGGTCTTCGTGCTCATTGGCCGGGAGCTGCCGACCGCCTTTTTCAAGCGGTCCGGCCTTAAGATCGCCGGACAGAAGGATCGCGCCTGGTACGTGTTTCTGGCCGCCATGCTCAGCTTTTTCTCAATGCTGTATTTCGGCAAGGCCGGCGTGGCCCGGGATCTTTTCCACGACGCGCATACCCCGCTGGCTTTCCTCTCCGCTTATCTTACCGGCCCCTTCTCACATGCG
>JBDSIO010000485.1:0-27459 GCA_039917895.1 Fibrobacteria bacterium
AAGACCAAGGTCCGAGGGTTCATGCGCTCGCTACAAAAAGCGCCGGAGAGGGTCAGGAGTTTTTTCCAGGAACGACACGTTCGGTATGCTTCATGCATGTAACATAATCAGTGAGACGGGTAGTAAGGAGACCAAGGAGCGACGGTTCCCAGAAAAAGATGACAGCCAATCAGTGGCATTATATTTGGGCCTCATGTTGGTTCGGAACGGTGCAATTGCGATTTTCTGCGGTCGCAAAGATACGGCAACAGGACTCTGTGAGATGCTCGTTGACATTGCGGATCGTGGGCTCGGGATGCCGTTGCCCGTCGCACTTTCAGATGGTCCGGAAACCGAACGGCTCGCCTCGATGTACGAAAGAAACCTTGGCGCTTCCGCGCTGGCTGCTCGGGCAGCGAAAATCGGCGCGTTCACCCACCATGGGAACACCCCCCACGGCGTTCGGCTCGCGGTCGAGTACGCTATGAAAGAGGGCCTTGGCAGATTTGTTCTGTGCACATCCACCTTGGCACAGGGGGTGAACCTACCCATCCGGTATCTAATTGTGACGACGGCGCGGCAGGGTGGAGAGAAGATTAAAGTGCGCGACTTCCACAACCTCATGGGGCGAGCTGGAAGGTCCGGTATGCACACGGAGGGTAGCGTCCTCTTTGCGAATCCGGAGGTCTATGACACAAGAGGAAGTGGAGAGAGCAAGTGGCCAGAGTTCAAGGCTTTGCTTCAGGTGAAGAACGCGGAACCATGCGCGAGCACGCTCTTGTCAGTGTTGGAGCCGCTGAAAAGCGATGGCGGTCAGGTCAATTTGCCAATTGATCCCTTGCAAGTTGTGCGCCTGTATGTCGCGGATGGAGAAGGCGGCGGTATCTGGGTTGATGAGGCAGCAAAACTGTTGGTCCGCAAGTATTTCTCGATCGATACGCTTCGAAGGCAGTTTTCTGAAAGGCGTGACATTCTGGCGGCCATTGAGAGCTTTCTCCTTGCCCATTGGGAAGAGGCAGGGGAAGGACAGGAATTCGGTTCAGGCCCCGTAGGCGAACTTACGAAGCGAACGCTTGCGTATCATTTCGCGTCCGCCGAACAGCGCGTTCAACTGATTCAAATTTTCGAAATGCTCGCGGCGAATGTCATAGCTCGCGTTGGTGATCCTGAGAAGCGGCGAGCTTACGGCAGAACGCTTTTAGGGGTCGGGGATTCTGTTGTTCTTGAAAAGTGGGTTGCTGACACCTTGCAGCCCATCACCGGCTGTGAAAATGATGAGGAACTATTTGACGTTGTATGGCCCTGCGTCGCGGCACGGATTGAGAATGACACTTTTGTAAAGTGGCGACCAATCCAGGCAGCGGAGGTGTTTGCAAAGAGGTGGATGGCTGGAGACTCATTCGGGGTACTGCACGAGGGAACGATCGCCGCCAGCGTCCGAATCGGCCTTGGCGCGAAACCACGCAAGCCAAAGATCGAGCATGTTGTCGAGATGGGAGAGAACGCCTTCGGGTTCGATGGAGCTCACATTGTTGGGGCCATCACTGAACTCTTTGATCTCATGGCCGATGAAAGCACAGAAGAACCACTGAGGGTGATCCAAACCTTACAGAAGCGCCTCAAGTATGGACTCCCGGCTGGATCTGCGATTGTGATATACGAAGCAGGATTTTCTGACCGACCCCTTGCTCTTGAGCTGGCACAAATTCTTCCCGCGATTTCGAATCGGACCGAGTTAGCGACCTGGATGCGAACAAATAGAAATGTGGTCGAGGAAGTCCTTGACAAGTACCCGATGTACTTTACGAAGGTCTTCGACCGCGTCATCGGCTAGTCAGGAAATTCGTAAAGTACGCAAGTACGCAATGTTTCCTATCCCCAGAAACAAGGAGCCAATAAGGTGTTTCATCCAGGCGTCATTTCTCTACATCATCCCGAGTATCCAGCCCTCGACTTGGGCCACAGCCTTTTCGCCTGGGAGCAGCGCAGGTTGCGTGAATCCGGCTAAGGATCCATCCCGGTCCGCCCGTCGCAACCATTCTGCCACGGAATAGGCGTCGTGTTGATCACCGGTACGACCCTCGGACGCAAAGCCTTTGCTCCAAAGGGAAGGATACACTTCGACAAGGACGGATTTACCCGCTGGAAAGTCCCATCCGTCGAAAGGCCAGAAGTGGATTTTTTCGCTAAGGCGATTAACCAAGTAATTCAGCCAGGGAATTCCGGAATGCGTGGATTTGGCCACGGAACCCTGGACATCGAAATGGAAGACGGATTTGGCTGCTCCGGCCCTGAGTTCCGCGAGCCTGCGCCACCGGGGATTCCCTTCACGCAAATGGCCCATGCCCGCGCTGCCGTCGCGTACGAAATCCACGTAGTTATGATCCTCATCGGTTGGCCAATGCTTTTTGAAATCCTCCAGGAACACCCGCCAATCTGGAAGGATGCCATGCGTTTCGAAATACCGAAGCGGAAAGGAAAATCCGTGGTCGATGCCAACTAGGGTAGGACCCTTGCTTGCCAGGTGCTCTCCCACCCATTCAGCCAAACCGCGCCGTGTCCAATATTTACGGGGGCTGGGAGGCGGAGGCACTTCCGTGGCCGATGCGGTTGGGGTCGCGTTATAAACCCGTAACCCTTTCAGACTAGAAGTAGGCGTTTCTGCTCCGGAATAGTCGATGCCGAGGTAGTGCTCAAAGGAATTCATGCTTTCCAAACCTTGTTCCTATGCCACGCCAGGTAGGGCGCATGGGATGCGTCCAGCCACCGTAGGCGCGCACCAGCCAGGCATCCCATTTTTGCCGCCACTCCTTGATTCAGGCGCGGGGAAACCTCAAGCTCACCCGATTGGGTAAAGGTGATTAGGCCCCGATCGAATAATGCGTCTAGGTTGGCGACAAGGAGGAGGCCATTATACACATCCAGCCGTTCTGAATCGCTGGTGCATTCGGCCCAGGGCTTGGCATGACTGGCCCGCAAGGCTTCCGGGACGGCGATGCCGGTCACGGCGCAAGCGCCACCCCAATAGTCGAACAGCAGCTCCCTATAGGTATCCTGCCCAACGCGCTGCCGCACAAGTCGTTCCACCTCGGTATTACCCAGCGTCCCCAGGGGAATCAAAGCAGCTACACGTTCCTGATAAAGTGCCTCTCCGTGGTTGGGTAAGGCAAAGGCCAGTTCGGCGGCACGTCGCAGCAGTGGTCCCAAATATTGAATAGTTGAAACCGTAAATATCCCATTTGTGTCCAGGGACCTGGGTATGCTCCGCTTCAACTCCTCGCTAAGGGCGGTGTCTTGGAAAAACAACTGCCAACATTGGCTGGATTCTATAGGGAGCAAGGTCACTTGAGCGCGATGGCGCGCCGACCCAAGGACTAGACGCGCCTTCTCTTCCACTCGGCAATATTCCCACCCATTTTCCCGAGCCGATTTCAGGAGGTTGGCTCGCTCCAGGGTGTCCATGGTTCGTGCCATTTATTTTTCCAACGCCTCTTCCAAAGTGCGGCTGGACAACAACTTCTCCCGTTCCACATAGATTGGGCCTTGGGGTTTGTTACGGGATTCCCGAAGATGGATGGGACCGAACTCTTTGGCGGGTTCGGCGAACGTGATGATATATTTCCCGGTGTCTTTATAGAGGCTGATATCCGCTACCGGGGCGATATGAGTGATGGCCGATATCGGAGCGCTTTGATAGGCGGCGATGAATTTGATGCGTGGTTTCATTGAAGCGCTGATGCGGATTTCGTGCCATTTGTGTTGGCCAAGAAAAACCTTTTGGAATCCTTCTTCCTTGGCGGGCACGATGATGGTATCGGCACGAGCCTTCCGAGACTGTCCCGGCTGAGGATGGTCGGATTGCGGATTCGAAATTGTTGCGATTGAAATTCCGAACGCATCTTCGCCCTCATCCTCCTGGAAGGGATCAAATGAGAATAGGATTTTACCCTCTGGATCCACAAACTTGTTGAAGGTAAGGATGCTGATATCGGCTCTGATTTTTTCTAGGATCTTGTTGAGTTCGGGGCCTGCTTCGTCGATGATAACCAGGCCTTTGAATTCTCCGAAGACGGCCGCTTCCATGTAGCTGTCGATATTGCGGCTTTTCGAATTCGCGCAGAATGCTTCGAAGCGCTTCATCATGCCGGGATTTTCCTGGAGGTGACTGATCAGGTTGGCCTTGAGTTCCACCTTGTAATCGTCGAAGGCAACGACGAACTTCAGTAGTTGAATGCCGATATGCTTGAAGGAATCATGCGTGGAAATCTCGTTCTCGATTATGAAGAGTGCGGGTTCGTCCGCATTTGAACAATCGATAAGGTATCCATCGGGAATGCCGATGATTTCCTTGCCTTTGAGACGTTTCTTCAGGTCGAAGTACAAACCAGCAGGGCCGAAAATGCGATCGGCTTGAGCAACCACGTCTTTTTCGAATTCGGCCTCGGTGGCGTAGGAGATTCGCTGGTATGATGAATTAGAGGCTGGGGAATAGAGTCTCATGGTAGGGCGTCCCAGGCTTCCAGAATTAGGCGTTGGGTGCGGTATTCGCCGAATTCTCTAGTCTCATTGTTTTTCAAAACACGAAAAGTCTCTGACGGATAGTTTGGACCCATCAACTCGGATGGGTCTAAAATGAATTTCAACTCTTCGAGTGAAATATCATAGAGTCGAGCAAAGTAAGCATCTAATTCTGCCCGCAACAGTGCTCTCCTGGCAGGGTTATGTGGAAACGGATTTCCTGTGTAACCCATTGATTCTGCCAATGGCTTTAATGATACTTCGGTGAATGAAAGTTCCACTACCCTTGGAACTATGTATTCCAAATCCGCTTCCGAATATTGTTCAGGTGGAAGCACAGGTAATTGTTTCAGAATGAAATAGGCGAGATTAGTACTACCCATTTTTTGTCGAGCCAAATAGTCAAAAACTAAAGAGCAAAGGTTTGCCAGAAGTGCCGCTATTCTGTTGCAGTCAATTCTGGAATCCGGAAAAATAAGTGGAAGTTTGTGTCCAACAGCTGCACGAGGAAGGAAAGAGCCTATCACAGTGCGCTCGTCTGTTCCTCTGGAAATATCTCTGAATCCCATCAACCATTTTGGGCTTCTTGAATCCAGTAACATGGCCAAGATATTCTCGATCGTGCCTCCGTTTCGGATATTCTCCAACTCCGCTTTGTTTAAGGGACCAACTTCCTTTGCTTCCGCACACAACTTTGGATCATTCCAAATTGAGGTGCTTTCAGGTAGTTGCTCGAAGATATACCCACCAACATCAATTACTACTTGTCTGGGATCCTGGAGTAAGGCTTTTCCAACCGTCTCTTCAATCCAGACTGCAAGTGAATATAGGGCGGTTCTAGCATTCCCAAGTGCGAAAGATTTTGCAAGTGTGCGTGGTACTCTAGCAATGCGTCCCAGTACTTCTTTCTCTTCCACCCAGTAGTGCGGGGTGACTTGGAAAAGTGGATCCTGCTTTTGACTAATTGTGACATTGACGGGCTCGGTTGTGTCTCCGGATGAAATATATGTGCCCCATCGATGATCGAAGTGGTGGATCAGTTTGGCCTCGTAAAGAGGCAAGTATCGATTGTTGGCGTCCTCTTTTGAAGTCCGAAATAGAACACTATCGCCTGACATGTGGAACATTGTGCTAAATCGAATGCCCCAAGGATTGATTTCCGGGCTATCTTTTGAACCCTCCTGGACAAAAATGGGAACCCGTCGATAAATTTTCTTATTCAGTGCTGAATCCCATTCCGATCTAAACATCGGACAAGTTTTAGTATTTGGGTTCAGTAGTTGAAAGTCCTCGGTCGAGAGAGTAAACCACTTTTCTGGTTTTAGTAAATCCGATAAATCAACAACATTAAAAATAAAGTGTGCGTTTTCGGATGCAGCTAGTGTCAGTAAGCAGAACGCCTTTCGATCATCTGTCGAAGTAAACCATTTCCGTATTTCAAAAAAGCTGATTATGGACGCAATTGCCTTTCTCTGGATCGCATCGACGAAAAATGCTTTCGCAGAGTCGTCAGTAGCGATGCCAGTGGGAACAATAAAACCCGCCCTACCGCGAAGATTTGTAAGAGATGAAATTGTCTCTGAAAATAGAGCGTACGTGTTTACATCACCCACTCCTGTTAGTCCGAATCGACCTCCTTGGTCACTGGAAAGGTGTGCAAATTTGCTTTGTGCTTCTGCTTCTCTCTTAGCGTTTTGAAATTCCGAATACAGACGCATTTCCATGGCTGCCGTCAGTACCCGGGCTGGTGAATCAAGGTGAATCGTTTCGGATAACTTCCCTGCTTTCAGAAGTCCAATGCGCTTGCTTCGCTCAGCCTTATTTATGGAAGCAGCAATATATGGGTGTCTGCTCGCGAAAAATTCTTCCTCTTGTAGCTTGATTCGCTCCCAAGGGGGATTGCCTAGTACGCAATCAAACCCGCCACTTGCGAAAACTTGTGGGAAAGCGATTGGCCAATGAAGAACCCTCGCGTTTGTGCAAAGTTCCTGCATCCAGGAAATAGCACCTTCTGCGTTGTGACTGGCTTGATCCTGAATTCCAAAAAGCACAGCTTGCAAGATTGCCGTTGTTGGAATACGAAATCGGTCAGAAGTATTTGTTTTCTGTGCCAGAAATGCCCCAACGTAGAGATCCGCCGCCTGGGCCAAGGCCCCATGCCGTTCCTGGGATGTCCCTTTTCGATAGGCCTCTGCTTTCGCTTCCACCTGCTCCGGAGTAAGATCGGGCATCTCTTCTAACGACTTCCAAAAGGCTAATACGCTCTTCCTGTCTGCGGGAAGGAACAAGGTCCCACCCTCCTTAAGGTCAGCCAAGGCCTTGCGGGAAATTTTGTTTGCCTTTAGAAGTTCTTTGCAAATCTCAGGGTCATCGCCGCTCAGAGGTTTGTAGGCATCTTGGGGAATACCCATTTCCAATTGTTTTAAATCCATCACGCCGAGAAGCGCATCCCCGCAGACCAGATGATGATCCAGAAAGGAAAGAGCCCGGCCGGGTTCGAAGCCTTCTAGCCATAATGCTGTGCGCGCTAATTCCAAGGCCATGGGATTGCGGTCCACCCCATGGATACAACGGGCAATTACTTCCCGGAGGGCATGTCGATAGGCGGCTGGTTTGACTACGCCATCCTCGGAGCGGACCTGGGCCAGGCGTTCCGCCAGGCGGCGGGCGGCAGCCAAGAGAAAATGTCCGCTACCGCAAGCGGGATCAATGACACGGATGCGGAGCAAGGCTTGAGCTGGTTCAGTGGAATGGGCCGCAAGCCTCTCTTCGATCACCGGATCCAGGGCCGTTTTCAAAAGCTGTTGCACCAGTGAATCGGGAGTGTAATAGGAACCTGTGGTTTTACGGGCATTGCCGGCGGTTGAGCCTTCTTCATCCAATCCAATAAAGCCGAAGCTGCGGGCGGTGAGATCCACCTTTGGGACCAATTCCAAAAGGCTTTCGTATACCGAGCCCAGTTCTTCGGGACCCATATTGCGGTAATCTACGCTTAAATACGTGCCGGCCAGGGCCGCCCAGCGGAGATACTGTTGGGCCTTGAGTAGAAAGCGGTTTTCCAATACGGCAGTGTCGAGATGTGGACATTGCGTGGCTGCGAAAAGTCCTCCCAATGCGGGGAGATCAAGCCTGGGTTCGCCAGAGGCAAGTCCTCGAAATACGATGCCTACTGCCAACCAGAGATCACTATGAGTATCGAATTCATACAGGCGGCGGCAGCGATCGCGCAACCGGCGCATGGAATAACCCTGGGCATACAGCGTCCGAGCTGCACGTTGGGCAGGAGAAGGTTCCTCTTCGCTGGTGGTGAGAATATCCCTTTCTTCCACTGTAAACAAAAAGAGAAACCGGTATACAGTGCGCAACAATTCCTGGAAGTAGCCGTCCGATGTCAGAGAGCCATCCCGCAAGGCCGTGCGCAATGCCTCGTTTTGCTGTGCCTGCAAAAAGCCCTCACCCAATTCCTTCAGAGCCGCGGTGACGCCATTGCGGAGGCCGTCACGCACCCTCATACCTTGGGCTTGACCTTGTGCGCGCCAACTCTCCCACATGCAGGCTGTCGGGGGGGCGTCAGGTTTACCTGCACGGCTGGCATGCAACACGCGCCAGAGGGCGGCAAAATCCGGGTAGCGCGCTTCGCCTAGCAAAGCTTCCAAATCGAATTCCAAGTAACTGGGCCTGGTCAGAGTTTCTGCATCACGCGCCAGGCGCAGTCGGAGCCCGTTGGCGCAAAGGCCCCAGACGCATTCCACGCTGGCGTTAAGGAATTCCTGCAAAAGTTGGAAAGGTGTTTTCCTACGGCTTCCCGTGCCGGCCAGGGCAAAGGCAGTATCTGCTTCGTCGAGATCCACGGTGCAGGAGGCCAGCACCACCGGAACCCTACCCTTCGCCCGGTAGGAGACCGGAAAGGTGCGTCCATTGTATTGGGTCGTGGGCATGGGAGCCAAGTCCACATATCCCAAGGCGTTTCTAAGGAATTCCTGCATGAAGGCAAGGGAGGCGGTTTTCTCATCGCCGGGACGCACTCTGCGGAGGGAGAAATCCTTCCATTGGGCCAGAGCGATTTGGAAGGAGCGGCCAATTTCTTCTTGAAGGCGCAGGCCTTTTGGGAGGCCGTAGTCTGCCGCTTGTTGATCTTTCAAGTCACCGCGAGAGGCCTTCTCCAACAGGTCGGGAACAAACAACGCGCCTTCCAGCCAAATTGTTTCAAACAGTGCAGTTTCACCAGAGGGTGCGATGCGGTCGCTCATAGGCCATCCGGAAGCAACACGTATACGCCCATCACATCCACCGGGAGGCTGGCATGCACGGCGTAGTTGCCGATATCACGGGCAGCTTCACGAACTCGGCGATGGTCGGTCAACAAGGCTTGCGCCCGTTCTTTGGCAAAGGCGTCGAGGCGGGGGGACTCAGCATTCAAAAGGTCCAATGCCTTTTGAATTTCCCGCTGCCCGAATCCGGGGGGAAGATTTCCACTGGGCGTTGCCATGAGAAAGGTCTGGGTTTCCGTTCCGAATAGCCACTCCGGATTGTTACGTCCCCGGATGGCCAGCACTGCCGTTTCCTCAGCCAGCAAAAGGCGGGTCTGGTCTTTCCGCGTGACAGTGATTTGATGCCGAAGGCGCAGAAGTGCCAATACTACACTGGTTTCCACGTCCCGGGTTAGAGTGGCCGCGCTGCGTGCGGCTAGTAGCTTGCTGCCGTTCAGGGCGCCTTCCAGCAAGGTGTCGGCCAAGAGGCCGACTAGAGGATGGCTGCGATGCACGAAAAGGCAACCAGGATGTGGGGGATACTTGAAGTCAATTTTTTGCGGCTTGCTCATGCCCGCCAACTGCAATCTTTCGGAAAGTTGCACGGGTAGGTTGCCGGGGAAAACTTTGTGGGTTCCTCCGCGCAGCGCCTCCAGGGGTGCTCCCAACCGGTTGCACGCACTTTTTACGAAACGTTCCACGTCGTCTTCGTTTCCCAGAAGGTTCAGTTGGGTTTTCCACTCGGGCATCACCTCTTCGGGTTTGAGCCTGCGCTGAGCGAAAACGGTGCGGTTGGTCTTGGCTTTTTCCATGGCATCGCTCCAGGCGGTCTCCAGGGGCTTGAGGTCTGATTCACCGCTACCGAAATCCAGAACCATTTCCATCTGGGTGCGACTCTTCCGCTTGAGCAGAGCCGCCTTGACCAGGGCCTGGCGAATGCGCTGATCATCCTCGGGCATGGGCACGAGCACGCCCAACTCCTGGCGGATGGCCTCCGCCTTGCGCAGGATCACGTGCAGGATAAAGCCGTCGACGGGATTGTCCTGACCATACAGCATAGTGGCGCGCACCTCGGGACGCCGCTGGCCAAAGCGGTCTACGCGGCCCTCGCGTTGTTCGTGCCTCGTGGGATTCCAGGCAAGGTCGTAATGGACTACTGCGTTGAAGCCATGCTGGAGGTTGACGCCCTCGGACAGACAATCGGTGGCGACTAAGACCTTGAGATCCGCTTCGGCCAGGCTGTTGATCCGCTCCATCCGTTCATCGGGGGTGAATTCGCCGGTCACGGCATCTACCGGCACACTTGTACCGAGACGCTTGGCAAGGTGCTCCGCCACGTACTTGGCAGTGGAGACATAACGACAGAAAACTACCGGAGAGAATTTGTCCGCGATCAAGCTTTCCACATGGCTGACCAAGGCCGATAGTTTGGGATCGTTCTGGAGACCGCCCAAGCGCTCGGCTTCGGCCAGTAGCTCCTTTAGGGTGGAGGAATCTTCGAGGCGGGCCGCGGGTTCCAGGTCACTCCCGACCCAATCTTCGGCTTCGCCGTCTTCCAGGCGGTCATCCCGTTCCAACAGATTTTCCAATTCCGTCGGGCTGTGTCCGGTCTGACCTTCTGGAATAATCAGACGATCGAGTCGGGTTGTAAGCGCGCTTTTGGCGGCCCAGGGTGAAGAAGAAACGCAACGCAGCAAGGCCAAGGTGGCGTACCAGACCAGGCGTGCGCCTTGGCCCCCCTGCATTTCGGTACGCGCGGCAAGATCGGTGCAGTAGTCCTGCACCCGATCAAAAAAATCCCCCCACGGGCCGGTAAGGGCATAGGTGATTTCCTTGGTCATGCGCCGGGGAAAGATGCTTTGATCCTGCCACTCCTCGATGTCTTTGCGGCGGCGCTGCACAAAGTGTCGGGCCAGGTCTTCGCGCAGGGATTTGCGATTGCCTTCTTCTGAGGATTCAATATCGGCGAACCGGTTTCCAAGCAGAGAGAGCAAATTTCCGAATGCGGCATCGTTACCGCTGTGCGGGGTGGCTGTGAGCAGAAGCAAGTGGCGGCCCTGGTCAGAGGCGAGGCGTTGCAGCAGTTCAAAGCGCAATTGACGGCCTCGGCCCGCGCCTGCGCAAGTATGGGCTTCGTCCACGATCACGCATTCGGGAGCCATGGAGAGAAAATGTTCCCGGTGCCGTTCGCTCTTGATATAATCCAGGCTCACTATCAGAAATGGGTACTGATCGAATAGACGGACGCCATGAGGCAGTTTGCGTTCCAGACGTGCTGCGGTTGATGCCGTGAGTACCTCCGCGGGCAGATGGAACCGTTCCCTCAATTCTGTACGCCATTGATCGACAAGGTGAGGCGGGCATAGCACGGCGGCCTTGGCGACTTCACCCCGGTCGAACAGTTCGCGAAGTATGAGTCCAGCCTCGATGGTCTTTCCGATACCTACGTCGTCCGCAATGAGCAGACGGGCTGTGGGCTGACGCAGTGCCATAAGAAGCGGCACCAGTTGGTATGCCCGAGGTTCCACGGCGATGTTTCCAAATGACCGGAAGGGACCTGCTCCGGACCGGAGCTTGAGTTTGAGAGCATCCTGAAGCAGTCGGGCCGCGTCATGGGTGCCTGCCTTTTCCGGGTCGGGCCAGGGAAAGGTCGCAGGCCGGGGCGCTTCCGGTTCCAAGGCTGGGCACAAGACCACCAGGTCTTCTTCGGAACCCCCTAAGGGTCGAAGGCGAAGGATTTCGGAGTTCGATTGGGGAAGTACGACCCATTCCCTCCCGCGAGCACGGATAAGAGAGCCCGGCAGGTATTCTGTCATGGGCCCGCTCATGCCTTTTTTTCTCCAAGGGTGTTGGCCAGGATTGTAAAAGTTGATTCCCATCCGGAGGGATTCCGACCGAAAATAAGGCAGGCGAAACCGCGGTCATGGATATAGGCCTGGGTCTCCGGACCTGGGTCGTCCAGAAAAACTACTACGCGGGCATGGGAATACAAAGCATCGGCGACAGCATCGCCATTCCGTAGGGAATGACTAAGCGTGTCGGGACGACGAAGAGATCGGGAGTCGAGCGCAATAAGCCAGTCAGCAATGGGACCCGCAGCGGCTGTATCGATTCCTGCCGAACGTAATTGATCTGCGGCTTGGTTCCCGCGCCTTGGTTTCACGGATCCATTCGCCAAGGCTACCAACAGCTTCCTTGCTTCATCATCCCGACGGTTGATATTCTCGTGATCGGGTTGGTTGAAATAGGAAAGCAGACACTGGTAGCAGCCGGCTTCACAAATGCGTTCTCCGTTTTCCCTGAGTTCCAAGCTATCCAAATCCTCGAAGGTCCAAGGTTTCCCAGTGGGTTTGCGATAATGCATCAGTTGCAGCGCGTGGTCGGCGGCCTCTGCCAGGGCCCCGGGTTCATTGGCAAGACGTGTGAGCACGCCTGCTCCGCCTTCAGCCGCCTCGTAGAAAAGCAAGGCCAGACGGCTATGATCGTTCGGGAGTGGTTCGGTGGCCAATTCGGAGTCTTCGATTTGGAAAACCCTTTCGATACCGCGCTTGAGAGCTGCTTGCAGTGTGGCCATGGTCGAAAGCTGCAAGGGCTGTTGTTTCGGGGTCAGGATGAGAATGTTCCGATGGTCTTCGACAAAAGGCACAATTAATTGCGGCGTCACCTTTTGCCCGATCCCGTCCTTGTCGCCTGAGCTTCCCTTTTCTTCGCCCTCCTTGACTTCCTCCTCGTCATCCACCTTGCTCCAAACTCCGGATATGGGATTTATCGGAAAGCCGAATGTGGATTTCTTGGCCCTGCGCCGCCTGCCCAAGTTGATGCGCCAAAGCCGAGCTGCGGGTGAGTAAGTGAGGGAAGCCACGGATTCGGATCCGTCCAAGATGTCCGCATCCGATCGGGAAATGACGCCGTCGGGGCCGGGCAAAAAGCGGTAGGTGGTCCGGAGTTCGAATCCTTGCCGCTGCCTTTCCTCGTCGTTGACGGAAATCCGTTCCGCGGGCTGGGTCTCCACCGTTTCGACTTTATAGAGACTATCGATGCGCGACATATCCTCCAGTTTATGGCCACAATGTTCGCAGACATCAGCCAAGGCTTCGCCCTTCCCGGGCTCGCCCATATGCCCGTATCCGCATTGGGCGCAGATTCGGGTGGAAAGCGTCGCCAAGGTGGATTGGGAGGAAACCTGGTCCGCAGCCCCAACATTCAATTTGACGCGAACAACCCGATACGTCCGGCCTTCGTGATATATGAGGCTGCGAGGCCCGAATTCGGATAAGGCCAGGAAGCGCGGGCGACTCACCATGCTACCTTCGTCCTTCTTGTCCGCTGACGAAGAGCCCCTAGGAGGGATCCAGGCGAGCAATGGAAGGCGGGGGAAGTTATAGCCCGGTAAAAATCCCTGGCTGGCTAGGTAACGGTAGGTATAGAAATCCGAATTGTGGGTATTCTTTGTATTCAGCAACATGCTATGCTGGCGGGCTGCATCATTGTATCGCCTTTGGGCATTATCCCGCTCCCGTGGCGTTACAGTGTGATCGTTCACGATGGCGTTAGCAAGCTGCATCTGCTTTTTGGTCGCTTCCAAAAGCCCGCGCCATCGATCCAAGGCCTTACCAAAAGCAATAGGGGCATCCTCGATAGTGCGTTCCACAAAGCCCGGGGTGAACCAGGGCGCATTAGTTTCTGTCAATTCAATCCGAATCTGATCCAAAACGCGGGCGGCTTGGATTTTTGCTTTTTCCGTCGCTGAGCGGTTCTGGAATTTTGAGGCCCATTCCGATTTGAGAGGCATATTTTCGCCGTCCAAATCGAGCAAGGGGGCAATACTGGTATCAAGTTCCGTTTCCATGGCGGACAGCCAAACGGCTTGCAGATGGCTCATAACTAGGTCGCGATTCGCCACGTCTAAGGTGGGTGCACGCACTACGCCATGGACCATTTCTTCTTTATGATGGAAAAACCACTGGTCATGCGGGCTGAGTGCAGCGCAATAGGTCACCACCAGGGCCGGTTGGCCCGAGCGACCAGCCCGGCCGCTTCGTTGGGCATAGTTGGCGGGCGTGGGCGGAACGTTGCGCAGGTAGACCACATTCAACGCGGAAATGTCCACGCCTAATTCCATGGTAGGGGAGCAATAAAGCACTGGCAAGCGCTTGAGCGGAGATTCATGGCTCTCATCCTTGTCCCATTCTTCACGCTCGCGTTTTGAGAATCGGAATCTCCTTTCCAGCAGCTCCCGTTTGGCTCCATCCACCTGCGCGGTGTGTTCGTGGGATTCGAATTCCGAGAGCGGATTTTTCTCATTCTCCATCAGGTGGGCCATGGTGCCGTAAAGTTGACGGAAAAACAGGTTTGCCTGACCGGAATTCTTAGCGTCCATTTCTGGAAGGGCTTGCCAAACCAAAGCGGACCCCGGAACGACCCAACCCATACTTGTGTTGTCCAAGGAAACCGAGTCAGTGTATCCATGGTCTTTTGCGGATTTCAAAAGGGAAAGGACAAGATCGGAAAAGTTCTTTTGCTTCCACTTCGAAATTTCCACCTCGACGGGGCTTTGCTTCCAGAAGGAGGCCTTTCGAACCAATTTAGCCAAACGGGATTGGGCCCCCCCGCTCCAGACGTCTTCTCTTGGCCGGCCACGCTGCTCGGGCCTTTTTCCGAATATCAAATACCGGGTTGTCTGTAATTGTTCATCAGCCGCGAAATTCCATTTTTCCGTCAGTTTTCCATAAGCGGCGCTCTTCTGGCTTTCCTGAATTGCGCTATCCAGGAATCGGGATGCGATGGACAAATTACGGCACATCTCCCCGAAAACAATCCTGCAAAGTGCTTCGCGATGGGCTGGCTGCAATCGCTTGAGGACGTTTGCTTCATCCGAAAAGTTGCCTGGCTCTTCGCAGAAAGCCGCCAGGTCCTTGAAGTCTATTTTGACTAAGCGCAATTGTTCGAGATTCGGATTGTTGAATCGCCAGCCTTTCCGAAGGTCACGAATCAGGCGATAGCCGATGATGAAACGAACTGTTCTTTGTGCTTCCTGACGGGCTAATCCTTTGAGTCGAGGGGTCTTCAGATATTCCGAGAGAATGCCTTGATCTTCCTTATGGAAGAGCATGGCTTTGAAAACCGCGTCGGTGATGTTTTCCTCATCGAGGTTTCCACCGGAGGTCTTCAAAGCGGACATCAAGGCGGAACGCAAAGTGATCAGGAAGACGAAGTCGTTGAAGTGCCCCGACTGTAGTGCCGCATCTTGGCGATTGTCCGAAAACCCCAGTAATTTTCTGGGATCGGGAACATCCGGCGGCAAGCTTTTCATGGAAAACAAATGGCGCAGGATGCTTAGAGTTAAAATAGTAGTGGCCGACGAACGTCCTTCTCCTGATAGACTAGGAAGTCGGTTGATATCCCGTCCGTAGGCTTCATGGAGGAAGCCGCAAGAAAGGCAAAACCGGAATTTGCCAGGGATAAACCAATATTCAACGCCATCGGTATCCGGAGTTTCCTTTCCAGCGGCATCGATCCGGACTGCTTTGGGCACTGATTCCCGGTAGGTTTGCTTGACGCGATCCGGATGTTCCGTTTCAATCCAATCCTCCGGCAAGGTATCAAGGTCACCTTTATATTCCTGTTGTGGGCGGACAGGTGCCAAGAAGCCGAATCGGGTCGAACCCTCATCTGCGTCGGCATTCGGCGCTTCATCAATCTCACGGGGAACAAATTTCCTGCCCAAGTCCGATATTTCAAGGACGGGATGGTATTCTTGGCCGCATTCCCGGCAGAAATGCATTGCGTAAAGATGTACTCCGGATTCCTTCCGCCCCGGTGCGAACCGTTGGGCATGCAATGTTATAAGGCGTTTGCCATCGGGCTCCACGGTGGCCATGACTTTGCCGGGTCCGCTGATAAACTGATGCAGTTTAAAAGCGAATGCGCTTTTTCCCTCCGAGGTCTTCAATCCATGCGCTGCGATAAGGAATTTTTTCAATGCTTCTTTGGCGATTGCTGGATTGACATCGCTGTCTTTTTGGAGTTTCTCCGCGGCGGAGGAGAGAGTAATCGGCTTGGCGCGACGGGCCTTTTCGATCCCCGGCAATTCAATCCCGAGATTCAGTTCAGTCCAAACCGCTAATGGATCTTTTCGGAAGCTCTCGAAGTCGGGCCATTGGAAGGTCGTCCGTTGGACGGCTTCTTTGAGTCGCGGCTTGATGAATGCAACATCCAACGAGGGATCCGTGATGCGCTGAAGGGTTTCGCCAATGACATCGTCTTCAGTGATGGACGTGCCGAACAGCTTCGTGGCGACCCTTGCTACGGTCCTATTCCTATCGATCGTAGTACCCGTGGTCGACATTGTGGCTGATGTGCCGATACACGTCAGGTTGGGGGCTGCGAGTCTTTCCCGGATCCTGCGAACTAAAAGGGCGACGTCCGCGCCCTGGCGGCCTCGGTAAGTATGCAATTCGTCCAGGACCAGGAACTCCAATCCGTGGCAGTTTTCGACGACTTTGCGATCGGTTGCTTCATACCGGGTAAGAATCAACTCAAGCATCATGAAATTTGTGAGCAGGATATCCGGTGGATTCGCGGCTATCGCATCTCGGATCGGTTGCTTCTCCTGACCTGTATAGCGTTCTATGGTGATTGGTTGGTTCTCCTTGGAAAAATCTTCCAAGAATTTCCCCATCTCTTCCAATTGGCTGTTCGCCAAAGCATTCATGGGATAAATGACAATCGCTCGGGTGCGGGGCTTGGGATCGATATCCTTAGAGCGCAGTATGCGATCTACCATGGGAATGAAAAAGGACAGGGACTTTCCGGAACCCGTACCGGTCGTGACGATGTAGCTCCGGCCCGCTTTTTCCTTGGCGATGGCCTCCACCTGATGTTGGTAGAGGCGCATGTCTGAGACCCTGTTAGTGCCCTTGCCGACCTTGAAGATTTCCCCGCACAGGGGGTGAAGGCTTTTTTCTTTTACAAGGTGCTGGACAGTGGACTTCTGCTCATAGTGGGGGTTAATTTGAATGAGAGGTTCAGGCCAATACCTTTGGGCACTATATTCGGCTTCGACAACCTGCTGAATGTCTTCCGCAGCGATTTTGGTAAAGCTCCGAGAAAATGCACCGTATTCATTGATTAACTGCTCACGGAGCTCGAAAACATTTTCCATTTCCACGCCTTCTGGAACGGTTCAAAGGGGTCGATTTTCGCTGCCGAAAGAGCCGAAATCCCCGCTAAAAGGTAGAAATAACGCCATTAACTCACCGATCCGGGGCAGATCGATACGCGCAATTTGTCGTGAAGTTGGAGCTAACTGGGATGGGGAATCGGCGTCATGTCAAAAATAGCAGACTACAAATAATGAAAAACGCTAGATAGAGATGGAGGAACTGGCCGAAGACCTTATCCCTACTACAGTTAAGCGCCGTTGACGTAATTCAATTTGTTTAAATGGCCGCATAGCAAATTAAGTCTATTGTGGAAAGCCCATTACTCCCAGAATCATTCGTACAAATTGTACGTATCGCAATGTCAGCCGTGTTTCCTTGGACGGAAGGAGGATGGAAAAAAGAACATCCAAGGTGATTGGGTACGTCTAACCCCCGGCCGTTACATTCTTATTTCCTGCTTTCCCCACCAAATTGCTTTCTAAATTGGAGTTCACCCATGGAAACCCACTCGACCGGAATTTGGATTCAGCACCCGTCACCCTATGTCTGAAAAATTTAAACTTCCCGGAAGCGACCTTCTGAACCCAAAGATTGGGCATCCGCCCACATCCCATTCGGATGAAATCTTCGGGAACAAAACTGCTGGAGGAAAGCCCAAGAGTGGGGGTGTCCCGAGGAAGAAGCCGGAACCCGAACCAGAAGAAGGTATTTGGAATCCGGATCCCGTTCCTGCCGAACCCGAGGCGGAAAAGACCGATACCGGAAATAAGGTGCGCCTCCATACTCTCGAATGGAATCTCGGGGAGGGCTTCTTTTGCAAGTCTATCACAGTGTCCGCCCAAGGCGAGCTCCCAAGCGACATCGGCCATATAACCCGGGTTCAGTTTTGTCTCGTTGCATTGGACCCAAATGGTAAGCCGGAGTCAATTGACAAGGCAGAAGGCCATTTGAAGGATGGCAAGGCCCAGGCGGAGTTCACCCTGTATTATCCTCGCTTTAAGGTCGATGGGCAGCAGCCGACGAAGTGCGATTACCGCTTTACGGCAAAGCACAAATACTCGAAAGATGAGGAAAGTAAGCCATTGCCCGTCAGCGAATTGGAGGTTGAATTGCCGGACTATGACCCCGGCAAGGTTGATGATGGCGAGTGGGGTTGCTTCACTGAAGAACCCGCACGTCTTGATGATAATGCCTTCGCCGTTTGAATATTGTGCGAACCGATTTTCTACTCGCCGAGGAACCATTGAATGGCCGATGAATCCCCCAAGGAATATTGGAAAGATGGGTCCCTCAACCTGTATTTCAAGGACGTGAAGGATTGCAGCCTGGACGACCAGGGCGCGAAGAAATACAAGAAGAAGGCCACGGTTCCGGGGACTCCGGTGAAGGATTTACAAAAGGATTTGATTGCCCTCGGATACCTGGAAGCAGTATCGGATGATGGGTATTATGGTCGCGGTTGCGCTCGGGCCGTGACGCGATTCCAGCGTCACGCGGGGAGAGTTTATCGGATAGGCCAGGATAAAAAACCGTGTGACGTTTCAGCTACTGAAACCTTTTCCGGAAAAGCGGATGGGGTATGCAACCAGGCGACCGCCACCGAAGTCAGAAAATGGATTGACAAAAAATGGATTCTGCCCTGTGGCCGTTTTCAAATCAAGGAGAAGGTTTGGGGAACCCGGTATGATGAAGGGGGAAAGGTCATCACTGGGAAAATCAAATTAAGAGAAGATATTTTTGACGCTTGGGACAAGGTAATCACGCACGTTCATTCTCTTGGGGGCACCCTTGACGGCCCCTATGGCGATTGTCTTCGTGTTCTTCAGAAAATGAAAAAAGGCGGAACCAGCGGCTATAGCTTTCACTATTCCGGAAGGGCCGTCGATATCTACCAGGATTTCACTAAAACGTCATGGTATGGACCGAAGGGAAAAGACGACAAAATAAAAGTGCAAAGAAGGTATTTCGTCCAAAAGGAAGACGTGGGCGAAAAAGTTTTTTGGAGAATCCTTTGCTGGACGGAAAAGCAAGACGGAACCCAGGGATTTCTTGTCGAGGCAAAAACGAAAAGTCACTGGGGCTTCATGGAAGGCAAGGATTCATACGTTCCGAAGGGATACTATATCGACCTTACGGCCGAGATAGAATCCACGGGTGATTTTGAAAGGATCAAGGCTATCACAGGATGGGAGGACAATTCCAATAAGGCGGAGTGGTGGCATTTCCAGTACGCAAAAGACAAGCAAGCGACCTTCGAAGATGAACTGGAGCTTATCGGATTTACTGAGAAGAAAATTCGGGATAGTGGCTGGAACACCGATGCCGCCTTGGATCATACTCCAGGCTAAAAATGAATCCCAATATTACAATACCGGCATTAATCGCCGCCGCGTCTCTCTTTCTTTCATGCAAGGCGGAGTCCACCAGGAAATCGGGATCCTCAACGGGTATGTTTGCTTGCTCCGAAAGTATCCTGGTTCCCATTGACTCCGGGAAACCCATCCAGGAAGCTGATGCACGGATGGAAGTTGAATCATGTCCCCTCATTGTGGCAGGGGAATCAGTGTTCCGAAAAGATATCGAATACCTTCAGGCCATGGGGCAAAGCGGCATCCATGGTTTGATCAGGAAGGATTCCTCCAGAGTCATCGGAGAATTCCAGTTTCAAAATTCTTTCGCAGGGTTCACATCGGGCTTAATACCGGAAATGGTTAGTACAGCCACCCCAGGGGTTATGACAAGAGTCGAAGATCGAGGTATCGTACTTTCAAAGGAAGGGGAACTCGACACCCTCTATCCAGGGCGCGATGCCAAACCATTT
The DNA here is from genome assembly GCA_039917895.1 of Fibrobacteria bacterium. Lineage (GTDB taxonomy): Bacteria > Fibrobacterota > Fibrobacteria > UBA11236 > UBA11236 > Chersky-265. Next base: position 19,734 of record JBDSIO010000485.1, read on the forward strand.
ATGGTAGCCCCTCCTGAAACGACCCTTCAAGCTTGCGCGGATCGGCTACGAAAATCCGATGTTGTCGGTTTGGCAAGCGAGGCATTCGTTCCCGGCATTGATTGCCGCTTTGAGTTGACGGAATATTGGATTTGGGACAATGATAAAAATGGCCACGTCCTCCTTAAGAAAGGTACCAGTCCAATTCAGGTGGAACACCTTCTCGCCATCGGTCGGCAAAAAGGCTTTTCCGAATCCTTCTGGGCGAAATTCGAAACTTCAATCGGCCGCGTGTGGATGTTTTCCTCCACCAATCGTACAAGCCTGTTTGTGGCTCCTAAAATCGAATACCCACCCCAGGTAACGAGAGTCGGGATGGGGCATTTTGACAATGACTCTCTTACCGATTTCGTGGTTGAAACGCTTCACTATTATGGTGACGGAAATTATTCCGAACTCAGCGTCATTATGTCCTCGGGAATTAAGCAATCACCCTCTTTAGATGTTCTGCCCTTATCCGGTTCATCAGGAGAGGAAAGCGGGCAGACGGTTAAAGGCATTTGGTGGATCGAACGAGCAGATTCAAACTCGATATTATTCATCGTCAGGCAGGAAGAAGAAGGGAAGGAATTCAAGGCGGAAGCTTATACTTACGGGAAGAATGGATTTGGGCCGGTTCGTCCACTAAAAGTTGTATTTGGCTTATCTCTTTCCGCTCCGATGCCGGAAGACTCGGCAAAGATCGAACTAGCCAGATTAAAACTTTTGACTCGCTCCGATCTGCACATCCTCCCAAATGAAGCAACCCGCCTTTGGTTCGTGGGAAAGCTGTTTCTGGATGAACGGGAACGCTCAAAGTGGGTTGCTGGATTACCGGATAAGGAACGCCTGAAGCCCATGGAATTTGCTTTGAAACCGGCCCGAAAACCCGAATAAGTGGGGGGTAGTTTCCTCCATAGATGGTCCGGCCTGGAAAAAGAAAGCTAATTTTCAAGCCTTTCATGACAAAGCCATCCGACCCATGATCAAAAGGCATCCCATCAAGCCCAATCGGATTCCAAACCTATTCTTTGCCGCTGCTTTAATACTTGCCACGTTTGAAGCGAGTTTATCTGCTCCTATTATCCATCCTGTCACCGGTTCGGCCGGAAGTCGGCTCCCCGAGGCCGCAAGCGCGATTTTGGGTGCTTCCGGGGGTACGCACGTCGTGGAGTTCTCGGCCTATACAAATGTCGGCACCTTCTTTCTGGAGGGTGGGACCGCCGACACCATCATTTTTAGGCGCAAGGATCCGGTGGTCCAATCCTTACCACTGACGGCTTCGGCGCTTGTCACTTTCAAAAGTTTCCCCGGCACCGTGGTTTTCCAAGGTTTGTCCTTCAGGGCGGATGCAAAAACGTCCTGGCTGCTAAATGGATCAGAGACCGGCAAAGCCAACGGCAACCTCATTTTTGATTCTTGCCAGATTTTCACCACCGATTCACTCAATTCAGCGAACCTGATCACTTGGCTAGGGGGCGCAAATTCAAGGATCCAATTCAAAAGAAGTTTCCTGGTCGCTAAGCTCGGTCAATCCGGAATGGATCTGTTAGCCGATACGATTTCCCTGGACCACAACGTCATCAATGCGAATCTAAACCTTACGGCAAATATCAGGAAGTTCCTTTCACTGTCCGGGAACTCACTGATTCGCGCCCAGATTACCAGCGTCGGACAGCCGCCGGGTTCTTCTACTGCCACAGTATTGGTTCGCGACAATCTTTTTCTGCATCCCGTGGGGACCCATTCAGGAGCCTTGAACCTGCTACTGATGGGAGACGTGGCCGTTGACTCCCTTAAAAACAATGCTCGGGATCCCTCCTACACCAAATTTGACCAAGGCTCCTACAATGCTTCCTTCTCCTCCGGTAATGGAAACATCACGTTCTCCGGCGATAAGAAGGAACCGTCCGAGCTTTGGAATTGGGACATCACGGGAGAGACCACCAAAGGCGCCTACAACCCCGCAGGCTCCAAGGCAATTCCGCGTTATAATCTCTTCCCAGGTACGGCTTTGTTTTCCAAACGATTGTCACCGAAGGATTCCGTTCGGATCACCATCGACACCGCTGAACTGCCGCGACTTCTTGACGCCGCCTACGACACCGGGTCCCCTTATCCATCCCTGGTGGACAGTGTTAGAACCCTTTGGACGAAGGATACCGCACTTGCCTTTTCCGGACCCGCTTCGATAAGTTCAATTGAATTCCCGTTGGCCACTTCAATGGGCGTTCCAATTCTTTTCTCAAATGTCGCATCCGTATTTGTGGCCGGGCTCAACGGGACAGAAGGAGGGGTGCTTTTCACGAATGGATCGGCTACCGCCAAATCCTTTATTCCGGGATTCGGGTCTCAGAATACAATTAAAGGAACGGCGGTAAAGGTCAAGGGTACCACAGCGGATACGACGCTTGTATTCGCCTCCATCACAAGGTCAGGCCGGACGTGGTTCCTCGCCAATCCTCTCGCGTCTTCGAACAAAAGATGGCGAGTCATTCAAGCATCGGCCAAACCTTTTGGGTTCCGGGACTCTACCAATGCCGAGGGAAGCGGAACCATCCAATTCGGGTTCTCCAAAACAAATGCGGATGCGCCTTTCAACAAGGACTCCCTGGTATTTTGGTTGGGTAATACGTCCTTCTCACCCGTCACCGATTCGGCGGGAAAATATTGGGGAAAAACAAACTTTACTTCCGACGTTCGCTCACTTCTGATTGAACGCCTTGCCTTGGGGCAAGGACGCGACACAGTATCAATACCGCAGGGGAAGTTAATCTCCTCTTCCGTGGGCGGACATCAACTGACCATTGACTCAAGCTTCGCGCCGACGCAGGCGCTGTTTCCGGACATGGGTAACTTTGGCAAGGGGCTTTCCTTTACTTGGCCTGGGCGTGCCGCCGGGGACACCTTGTATTTGGAACTCAGGAAGACGGCACCTAAGCAAAGGGCTTTTCTCTTTTCGGGTGGAAAAGCCGTTGAGGTTACTCCAATTAAGGAGGACTCGGTTTCCTTGACCATTGCTTTTGGGACCGGAGACAGCGGGAAAGCGTTGTTCCTCGCAAGGCGTTACACAATTCCGGCCGGGATCAAAACCACCCTTGCTTTGGGGAAGGATTCCGTAAGCGACCTTCTTTCCAATGCCCCAGGAGAATACCAACTGGACACAAGCTTGAGTACCACGGGTTTGGTACTTGATACATTCCGGGTATGGGCTAAGCGGCGCGTAGTCACGGAGAACCTAACCCTTCAATCCGGATACACCATCTGGGTGGATGCTCCGCCGCCGATTAAGGCTGAAAGGGTTTCCGCCTTCATTCTTACTGGGGCGAAATGGGATACGACGGTATTCAAGCGGGACGCAAACCGATACAAGGTCACCGTCCCCGCCCAGGTTTCCGGAATCGTGATCGCCGAAAAACTAGAGCCCATCGACACTCTGCCAATCTTCCCTCTGTCCAAACCCCTGGTAACGGTTCTCTCCGGTAACCTCACTTTAAAGCCGACGCTTTCCACCGATGAGAAAACCCGGCTACAGGCATTTCATGTTGATGTGGTCTTTCTGGATCCTCAAGGCGTCCTGACAAAGAAATCATTTGAAACCACCTCTTCCGATTCCGGGGTTTCGATTTCTATCCCGACAGGTTCCCTCGTTATTTATAAGGCGGGATACGAATCCAAATCGGGTAAGGTCACCTGGGAAACCTCATTTGCCCAGGCAGGTACGGACACCCGAGCATTCCTTGAAAGCGTAAATAGCTCTGCTCAGACCTACCAGCCGCTTGTTTGGGACTTAGTGGGGTTTCCCCAGGACATGCCTCTAGCAAGGCTGTTGACCCCCCTGGGTGCAGATGCGTCCAAAAGCGTCACCCGATCCTGGAACGGACACTGGGAAACCCTGACGGCTGGGGCTACCTTAAAAAAAGGCCGGGGATACGTTCTTGGTGCGACACTCCCATTGCGGCCCGCTCTGGATGCCTCTCTGCCGTTCCAGTTGAGGGCGGATACAGTCGTTCTGGATACGGGGTGGCAACTTGTCTCAAACCCGCTTCCTGTACCGGTCGCGGATGGCTCAATCGATCTCGACTCTTCCAGCGTCTCATATTTCCATTCGGTACAGTGGCAGGGAACGGGCAAGGACGCCAAATATACCTGGGTCATCTCCGACACCCTTCAGCCTTTCAAGGGCTATGCGGTCCACTCCTCGAAGCCAGGAAGGCTAATCTTCAACCCCTTGAAGGGACTTGCCCCGCTTGCCAAGGTAGTGGCGGTGGATCGGCTGACTTTGACCTTGGATCATTTACCAACGGGTGGGAGGGCCATGTTGTATTTCCGCCCAGGCGCCTCCGTGCGCGCCTTTCGGGGGGTTGGTTTCCTCCAACCCGAATTCCAGGCTGCCTGGCGGCGGCCGGATGGATCCATGGTTCAAGGGGACAGCTTGCAGTCGGATCTGATTCTCAAATCCCCCCTGTCCGGCCCGGTCACCCTGGAAACCAGCAGAGAGGCAGGGGTAGGGAAGGTCTTTGCAATGTGGAGTCCAGGGAATGCCAAGATGGAAGTCTTCCAGGGGTCCGTTCAAATGCAAACCGAAACGGGGTGGAACACCTTCAAGTTGTTCGAGGTAGATCCGGGACAAATCCCATTGATTGAAAAGCAGTTACAGACCCTTGGACAAGGACGGTTCGAGATTCTTTCGCTTGGAAGAACTTTCGCGGGAAATGGAGTCAGGCTTTCCTTTTTGGTTCCGGGCCGATATTCAATTGCGCCGATCCTAAGAATCCAAGTGCTTGATGTGATGGGCAGGAAAGTGGATGAGATGACTACAGGACCGCTAATGCCGGGAACCCAGACCCTGGACTTGTCCAATGCAAAGTGGAGCCACGGTCTTTTGTTCCTCCGGCTTTCCCTTGTTGGGGGCCGGTCCGGAGAATCCATATCCACCAGGTTTCTGAATGCGGGAGGTGGCCTGTGAAGATTTCAAACTTGGGTCTTTTGCTACTGACCATCGCATCCGGAATTTCCCACGCGAATACTTGCGCGGATGGAAAACAGGAAAGTCACATGCTTCCGGAAAGAATTGGCCGCCCGGAGAGTGGTATTCCGGAAGCCTACCTGCTCAAGTGCGATACCATGGAAGTCGGAGTCGGAGACACGACCCGGATTTTTTCCAGCCAGAAGGTTCATTTCGGTCCCGCGTCCACGGAGAAAAAAATCATTTTGGTCCGGGGAACATTGATTGTCGAAGGTACGGCCAATTCCCCAACCATGTTTGCCGGCTCACTGACGGAATTCGAATTTGGTTTGAAGCCTGGTAAAGCTGCCTGGGGCGGATTCAGGGTCGCGGAGACTGGAACCTTGATCCTCAAGAACGCAATGATCAATAACGCGACGTTTGCGATCGATTCCCGCTCCCAAAATGTTCGCCTGGAACATATCTACACGAAGGGTTGCCTCAATCTCGTAAAGCCGGGCAATGAATTTGTGAAGCTTGATTTCACCGGAACGACAATCACCAGTCTGGATTTTTCACCGGACCTGCCAAAGGTAGCCGAACCCGTGGAACCAAAAGGCGAAAAGGATTCTTCGGAGAAAACGGAAAAGAAAAAAAACTACAGTAAACCTTTGGTTTGGGGTGGAATCGGCGTGGCCTCGCTGGGAATTGCCGGAGTTGCTATTTGGCTGGCATCGTCGGCTGATGGAGGAAGTAACAAACCGCCAAATCCAGACGTCCAAACATTTCCCGGGGACCTGGGGTTCCCACAAACCGACGGTCCCCGAAAACCTTGAAAATGCTTCTTCTTGTTCTTGGTCTTCTTGCCGTCGCCGCACCAGCTAAGACAACCGTAATACCCTTGGATTCCATAAAGGAGACTCCCATCTCTCCTTGTTTGGATACAGTGAATTTGATGGCAAAATTCCAGGCCGGTGAATTGGAAGAGGTTTACCGTGCCTGGTTGGGATTTTTCGAACGCACGCAAAGACTGAAGCTGGACATGGATATGCCGTGTCTGATCCAGGGGAAACGAATGCTCGGCGTGTTGCACCTGGTTTTGATGTCTGACACAGCCAGGGCTATTGAGACTTTCACGAATCTGGCCGTGAATGCGCCACGCCATCAGCTATGGGATTTGAATCTTCCTTATGAGGTACAGGCTGTGTGGGATAGCGTGCGCGGGGAATGGGGTCCGGAACTCACGGATGATCAGGTCTGGGAAGACAAATGGCTACCCCCACCCATTTATGAGGCAAACGCGGCCCCGAAATTTTACAGCCTGCGGAAAATGTATCACGACAACCGGGTTCTATATGGATTGGCGGGAGAGAAGGATCCGGAGCCCTTTATCCGAATCTTGCACAACATTCAGGATCAGCGCGATCCCGCGTTCGTTTTGATGAGAACGGATGCAATGCTTCGGTTGGGGTATGGCCCTGGCCGAATTGAATCCGAACTTTCCAATTTTACTTCCCCCGATAGTCCCGTGGTCAAAACATATTACCTCGCGGTATGGCGTACCCGGATTGGTATCCGGGTGAGTCGACTTGCTTCCGGCATTGAGAAAAAAGGCGAGCAGAAAAGGTCCTCCACACTTTCCGCCCCCGTCCTGAGACAAGCCAAACCCTCGAATAACTGAGGCTTTAATTGATGAGTTATTCCCGCATCTAAAGGACGGTAATGCCCCCGGTTGTAAAAGAAAAATCAGAACTCAAAAAGAAATCAACGCCTGAAATCCGTGCGTATCTTCGTAAATATCCCGACTGTTCCTATGAGGAATTGGTTAAGGCTCTGAAATTGAATAGCCTCTCAAAACCATGGTTTTATACACTCCGGAGTCAGGGCAAGCAAATTAATCCGGGGAAGAATGGGGATTCCGAATCCGGTCCAGGAACTCGGTCGGGCGTTAGTGCAACCATGACGGTTGAAATACTTGATACCATTGATTCTTCCAGCTTCTCAGATGAGGTGAAACTCCATTACCAAACCCATATTCTCCCACTGTTGAAGCGGATTGTCCCGAACGGGTCGTCCATCCAATTGGTGCAACTATCCGATCCGCCCTCAATTGAAATCCGAAAAGTCATCCGTTGATTTATGGGTGAACCTCATGCAATGCGTGATGATATCCAGGATTCCATTTCGTCCCATCAAGGGACCCTCGAAGGCTTACCGGACAGGTCAGATTACTCGGAACCGCTTAAGCTCTGGTGCCAACCCGCTTTTCTGGATGCCTATTGCTATGGGATCATTTCAAGTGAGCAAGGCGGATTCATCCGAAGGACCCTGTGGAACCGAATGAACACGGAGCAGCGGAAAAAGCCGTACAGAGAGACCGCGGAGGAATACATTTCGAACGAGGCCATCCTTGAATTGGTCTCCGAACTTTCCGCAATACGCATGAGCCCTTTCAAACAGGAGCCGTTCATGATTTGCGATGCAGCCAGCACCGGAATAGTCTATCAAGGGGCAAATTCGCGGATCGATCTGACCTGGACCAGTAGTTTCTCCAAGGATTGGAGAAAAATCGAGAAGTGGTTTGACGCAACCACTTCCAAACTGGACCAATACTTCCCCGATAAACGACAGGCCTAATGCGAGGATTCCTGTGGAATCCTGCCCCCGGGTTGTGACCCGGGGACGATTTTGATAGTACACCCCTTATGTACATCGGGGTGTACTATGACCCCTCCCCTAAGTCTTCGACTTAGCGCCGCC
>JBDSIO010000486.1:0-5478 GCA_039917895.1 Fibrobacteria bacterium
GTACGTTCGAGACCCATGTTGATTTGCATAACGCGGGCGGGTACCGGCATGTACTCGTCCAGCGCGAAAAGCGCCGAGGCCGTGCACAAGGCGGTTAGGGAGGAAAGCATCATCTTATGGGACATTAAGTGCTCCTGCTCGTTGGTTTCCGATTAACCGGGGTCGCCTTGGATTGGCAACAGATAAAGATACACCCTCATTCTAACCGTTTTTAGGGCATGATTTCAATATTTTGATGCTGGATATCCAATTAAATTCCCCAGACCCATCATTATTCCAAGGGCAAGGGGCGACTCCGGCGGCAGCATTAATGGAACCTTTGGCGTACCGCCTCCGATAGGTGGTTAAGGTCCGCATTGGTGCGTTAGACTATATTGATAGCCTGGGGCGATGCGATGAAATTCACAAAGAAAACCGACTACGCCTTGCGGGCCATGCAATTCCTGGCCCGGCAATGGTACCCCTCCGACGGAGGCATCCAGGGCAAGCCCAATCCGGTGCCGGTCCAGGCCATATCCCATCAGTCCCATCTGTCCATGCGCTTTCTGCAGGGTATCGTTTCCAAACTCTCCAAGGCCAATCTGCTGCGCACCATTCCCGGTGTCAAAGGCGGTATCATGCTGGCCCGAGAACCGGAGCGCATCACCATCTTGCACATCATCGAGGCGGTTGAAGGGCGGATCAATCTCATGAACTGCCTTGAGCATCCCCAGCATTGCGGTGATTTCCAGGGCTGTTCCATCATGGGCGTCCTGTCCACGGCCCAGACCGCTCTGGTCACCAGCCTGGCCAACACCAATCTCAAGTTGATGGTGAAAGCCAAGCAAGACCCATTCAACCGCATGCCCGATAAGCATTTCCTGAAGCCGCAGTTCGGCTGCCCTGTCCTTAAGTAAGACCCTCTGGTCGTCTGAAGGCAACGGAAACTGCCGCATTCGTCATTCATGCCCGTCGTCTAAAGACCAACGACCGAGCCTTTGACCCACATTCCCCCGAAATTCAACCGGTCGAAATCGCATCCGAGTCCGAAATCTTCGTCCCAAGCACCCTGATTGCTTCAAAATGATTGATCGCGGGAAGGTTTTTGAGCATTTTTTACCGGTCTAAACCAAGCAAGGACCATCCATGAAGTTGCATGAATACCAAGCCAAGGCCATCTTGCGCCAGGCGGGGCTGCCCATTCCCAATGGGGAAGTCGTCTTCAAAGCCGAAGAGGTTGCGGGCGCGCTTGCCAAGCTCGGCATGAACACCGGAGTCGCAAAAGCGCAAGCCTATACCGGAGGCCGCGGAAAGGCCGGCGGCATCAAGCTCTACAAGAACGCTGATGAGGCCTTGGCGCATACCAAGCAACTCATCGGCATGACCCTGGTGACTAAGCAGACCGGGCCGGATGGCGTGAAGATCGAAGCCGTGCTCCTCGAAGAAGCCAGCGTCATCAAACGAGAACTCTATGTCGCCGTCACCTTGGACCGCGCGAAGGCGAACATCGTGCTCATCCTCAGCCCCGAAGGCGGCATGGATATCGAGGAAGTAGCCGAGAAGACTCCGGACCGGATCCTGAAGCTCTATCCCGCATGGGGCAGAAACATCGACGCTTCCCTGGCCGCCGAAGGCGCCCGATTCCTAGGTCTCGAAGGCGAACAGGCCAAGTCCTTCGCGGACATCCTGGAAAAACTTTACCGCACTTACCAGGCCAAGGACTGCAGTCTGCTGGAAATCAACCCCTTGGTGGTGAACGGGGCGGGCGGCTTGTCCCTACTCGATTGCAAATTCGACATCGATGACAATGCGGTTTACCGCCAGAAGGATACCGGCGGCGACGAGAACGCTGGGAAGGATCCTTCCGAAATCGAAGCGGCCAAATACGGCCTCAGCTATATCAAGCTCGATGGCGACATCGGTTGCATGGTGAACGGCGCGGGCCTGGCCATGGCCACCATGGACACCATCGCGCATTTCGGCGCCACGCCGGCGAACTTCCTGGACGTGGGCGGTTCCGCCTCGGAGGAAGCGGTCACCAAGGCTTTCGAAATCATCAGCGCGGACAAGAACGTGAAGGCCATCCTGGTGAACATCTTCGGAGGCATCATGCCTTGCGATCGCATCGCCCGCGGCGTGGTCGGCGCGGTCAAGACCACGGGCCTCAAGGTGCCACTGGTGGTGCGCCTGGAAGGCACCAATGTCAAGGAAGGCAAGGAAGTGATCGCGCAATCGGGTTTGAACCTGATCACGGCGCTGGATCTCGAGGACGGGGCCAAGAAGGCCGCGGCGCTGGTTAAGGCCGATAAAGGAGCGAAGTAATCATGGCAATTCTCATCGGCAAAGACACCAAGCTCATCACCCAGGGCATCACCGGCAAGGCCGGACTGTTCCATTCGCAGAAGTGCCGCGACTACGGCACCAATGTAGTAGGCGGCGTCACCCCCAAAAAGGGCGGCACCACGGTCGATGGGTTCCCCGTTTTCAACAGCGTGGCCGAATCGGTCCAGGCGACCGGGGCCAACGCCACCATGATTTTCGTTCCCGCTCCGTATGCGGCCGATGCCATTCTGGAAGCGGCCGATGCCGGCATCAAGCTGATCGTGGCCATAACCGAGGGCATTCCCGTTATGGATATGCTCAAGGTCCACAATTATCTGAAGTCCAAGAAGTGCATTCTGATCGGTCCCAATTGCCCCGGCGTCACGACCGCGGGCGTTTGCAAGATCGGGATCGCGCCGGGACCCATCCACAGCAAGGGCCGCATCGGCATCGTGTCCCGTTCGGGCACCTTGACCTATGAAGCCGTGCACCAGACCACCGTGGCCGGCCTCGGCCAGACCACGGCCGTCGGCATCGGCGGCGATCCGATCCATGGCCTGAGCCATATCGACGTGGTGAAGATGCTGAACGCGGATCCCGAAACCGAAGGCATCATCCTGATCGGCGAGATCGGCGGCAGCGATGAGGAGATCGCCGCGGCCTGGATCAAGGAAAACGTAAAGAAACCCGTGGTGGGCTTCATCGCCGGCGCTTCCGCTCCCAAAGGCAAGCGCATGGGCCATGCCGGAGCCATCATCGACGGCACCGCGGGAACCGCGGAAGCCAAGATCACCGCCCTCAAGGCCGCGGGCGTGACCGTGGCCGCTACGGCGGGCGAGATCGGCAAGATGATGGTTGAGGCAATGAAGAAGGCTAACAAGTATTCAATTAACTGAAGTCTGAAAGAAGGTAATTCAAATGGCAAGATCGAAGATAGCCCTAGTCGGCGCGGGACAAATCGGCGGAACCATGGCCCTGTTGGCAGCGCAGAAGCAACTGGGCGACGTCATCACCATCGACATCGCGGAAGGCGTGCCCCAGGGCAAGAGCCTGGACATTACCCACGGACGCTCGCTGATCCGCAGCTCAAGCACCCTGACCGGCTCGAATTCGTATGATGCTATCGCCGGCGCCGACGTGGTCATCGTCACCGCGGGCCTACCCCGTAAGCCCGGCATGAGCCGGGATGATTTGCTCGACGTCAATTTTGGCATCATCAAGACCGTAGGCGAAGCCATCAAGAAGAACGCGCCCAACGCCTTCATCATCGTGGTCACCAATCCCCTGGACGCCATGGTCTACGCCATGCAGAAGGTGACCGGTTTCCCGGCCCATCGTGTCGCGGGCATGGCCGGCGTGCTCGACTCCGCGCGTTTCGCGGCCCTCGTAGCGGAAGCCCTGAACGTATCCAACGAGGACGTCACCGCCCTTGTCATGGGCGGCCATGGCGATACCATGGTGCCCCTGACCCGATATTGCACGGTCGGCGGCATTCCAGTCACCCAGTTGCTCTCCAAGGAAAAGCTGGATGAGATCTACAAGCGTACCGCCAATGCCGGCGGCGAAGTGGTGGCCCTGCTCAAGACCGGCTCGGCCTTCTACAGCCCCGCCATGTCGGCCATCCACATGGCGGAGGCCTACCTCAAGGACAAGAAGAACGTGCTCTCCTGCGCGGCCAAGCTCAACGGCGAATACGGCATCACGGGCCTGTACGCCGGCGTGCCCGTGATCATGGGCGCGGGCGGCATCGAGAAGGTCATCGAGGTCGAACTCGATGCGACCGAGAAGAAGTTGTTCGACGTTTCCATCGCGGCCGTGAAGTCCTTGGTGGAGTGGGTTGATAAGAAGATGAACGCCTAGCGTTCATCCATGGACGCGCGCCGGTCTTCCATGGGTTCGAATCACCCATCGCGAGCATAAAAATGAAAAGCCCGCCCCTCGTGGGGCGGGCTTCATGCGTTCTACATCGCGACTTGCGTTAATGGCTAGTTCGGGCCAAGGACCAAACGCCTCGATCCGTTCCGTGCCTCGACCGCCAAAGTCCGAGTAGGGGCGAGGCCTTCCAGTGCTCGTCCTAACACGTTAAAGGACGGGGCCGCGCCATCCCGGTAAATATGTATGCTCCGGATCCCCTGCAGGGCTACGGGAGTCGTTCCCGGAATGGTGATCTCCAGGTCCACCCAGCCTTCCTCGTTCCAGACCCCGGTATTCAGGGCCAGGGTCTTGAAGTTGGTTTCGCCGTACTTGTCCTTAAAGGACTTTCCGACGCCCAGCACGCCGTCGGATTCGTCGCCGCTGGCCCTGGAACCCGGCGTGGTGTCGAGGTACCAGGAGTCGAGATTGGTGGCGGTGCGGAACCCCTGAAACATCACATTGGCGCCGTTGCGAGCCGTGGTGCTAAGCGTGCGGTACTCGAACCAATACGCATAATTGAGGTTGCCCGAGGCGACCCGCAGGCCAATGGTGCGGCCCTTGTGGACGGGGTTGTCTTGCGCGTAGATGCGGTAGGTGCCGCTGGCTTTCACTTCCTTGATCTCGTCGGAGTCTTCCCATCCGATGCGCCATTTATAGAGCACGTTGAAATGCCCGGTTGAACCCCCGCGGCCCATGATGTCGAAGGGGTTGCCGTATTCGTTGGTCTGGGCGGTCGTGCCTGGCGTGCCGAACATGTCCGATCCCGCCTCGATTGAATGGGCGTGAGGAAGGCCCAGGGAATGACCCAACTCGTGGCCGGTCACGCCGGCGCTGTAGCTTCCGTTGATCCAATCCGCGTCACGCAGGTTCGACATTCCTGCCCAAGAGACGGGGATTTGCGGAAAGCTGGCCACGTAGACGTCGTAGTCGGTGCCGCGCTTCAACCCGGCGGCGGTCATCTGGGAGGTGATCCAGGATTGCAGGCTGGTGAAGTTCGCACCGTAATTGGCTTTGGTGCCGGGGGCTTTGAAGATCACGCTGTGGATTCTCCAATCCCATTCGAAAGTGTTGCGCGACATCGAGCGGTAAAGGGTATTGACCGTTCCGTTGGTCTTGTTGATAGTGGCCGTATCCACCGCGTAGGGGGCATCGGAAAAGCCGATCCGGATCACCAGAGCCTTGAGTTTGCCTGAATAGGTTTTGGTGATCTTGGGCAGATCCGCCGTTTTCGCCAGGGCGGCCGGCACATCCACCGTCCCGCAA
>JBDSIO010000487.1:0-24741 GCA_039917895.1 Fibrobacteria bacterium
ACCGCCACGGAAAAATTGGCTCCGAAGAGATACATGGAATAGGCCCCGCCTACCAAAGAGAGTGGCAGGGCGGACACCACTACAGCCACCTCTTTCCACGACCTCAGCGAGAAGTAGATGATGATGACTATAATGAGGAGGACGATGGGAAGGATGATTTTCAGGCGCTTTTCCGCCCGGAGCTGGTTCTCATATTGGCCGCTCCAGGCGACGAAATAGCCTTTCGGGAATTCCTTCATCAAGGCTTCCACCCGCTCGCGTGCCTCTGCGGCCACGCCGCCCATATCCCGGCCGCGCGCGTTGAACAGGACGGTTCCCCGCAACATGGCATTTTCGGAATTGATCATGGCGGGCCCTTCGGCCAGGGTCACCTCTGCCACGCGTTCCAGCGGAATGGGTCCTATTGCGGTGGATACCGGGATACGTTTGATGTCAGCCAAGCCGGCCCGGAAATCTTCCGCGAACCGCACCGAAATCCCGAACCTCCGGCGGCCTTCCACCGCCTGGGTAACGGTCATTCCCCCGATGGCGGCCTCCACCACCATGTTGACCTCGGCGACGGTGAGACCGTATCGGCCCAGTTCCCCGCGTTTCACAACGACATCCAGGAAACGTCCCCCGGTTATCTGCTCGGTGTAGAGATCCACGAGCCCCGGAACGCTTCGCACCGCCTCTTCAATGCGACGGGCCAGCGTGTAGATGGTATCGAGATTCGAACCGAAAAGCTTGACGCCGACATCGGTACGGATTCCGGTGGAGAGCATGTTGATCCGGTTGATGATGGGCTGGGTCCATCCGTTCACCACGCCGGGAATGCGGACCGCCCCCTCCATTTCCCGGATCAGGCTGTCCTTGTCCACTCCCTTGCGCCATTGATGCCGCGGCTTAAGGAGGATGATGGTCTCGACCATGCTGATGGGCGCGTTGTCCGTGGCGGTGGACGCCCGTCCCGCCTTGCCCAGCACGTTGGCGACTTCCGGAAAGTTCGCCAGCAGGCGATCTTGCACCTGGAGGATGCGCTTGGCTTCCGCGTTGGAAACGTCCGGAAGCAAGGTCGGCATCAGCAGGATGGAACCTTCATCCAAGGGGGGCATGAATTCCCTTCCCAGGCTCAGGACCATGGGAATCCCGATGGCGATAAGAAGCACGGCCATGGCCACCGTCGCCTTTTTCCACCGGAAGCACAGGGAGAGGACGGGATGGTACAGGCGTGTAAAAAGCCGGGCCAGGGGATTGCGCGCTTCGCTTCTGAGTTTACCCTTGACCAGGTAGGTCATCAGGGCGGGCACGACCGTAAGCGAAACGATCATGGCTCCGATCAGGACGAAAGTCTTGGTCAGGGCCAGGGGACCGAACAATTTCCTTTCCTGTCCCGTCAGGAAAAGGATGGGCGCGAAGGAAACGATGAGGACGAGAATGGGGAATACCACGGCCCGGGCCAGGCTCCGTGAAGAAGTTTCAATCCGTTTGATGCGTTCCCGATCCGTCATCGGCTTGCCGCTCATGAGCCCACCTGTCCGGACGCTCCGGACGTCATGGGCGGCCCCTTCGGTAAGGATCCGCCTGCTGTCGAGCCCTCCCCGCTTGCGTCGCCCCCTTCGGAAAGGTTACGGTACGCGCCCTCGACCATGACGATGCCTGAATCCACCAAATCGCCGATGGCCAAGGCGATGCCTCCCAGGGACATGATGTTCGAGGTTACCCCGAACGCCTTCATCAACATGAACCCGATGAGCACGGACAGGGGAATGGTGAGGATGACCACGAGCGCGCTGCGGAAATGGAACAGGAAGACGAACATGACAATGGATACCACGAGGATTTCCTCGATGATGGAACTGCTCAGGGTTTCTATGGCCCCCAGGATGAGGTCGCTTCGATCATAGGCGGTTTTGAAGCGGATGCCCGTGGGCAGGCCTTTTTCAACCTCCTGCATACGGAGTTTCACCCTTTCGATGACATCCTTGGCGTTCTCGCCGTACCGCATCACCACGATTCCCCCGGCTACCTCTCCCCGTCCGTTTTCCTCCGTGATTCCGAGCCTGATCCCGCCGGAAAGCTCCACCGAAGCGATATCACCGACCTTGATCGGCGAGTTCCCATGGCCGGAAACGGCGATCTCGCGGATATCCTCGATGGACTTTACATACCCGAGTCCCCGCACCACGAAGCTCATGCCGTTGGTCTGGTAACTGCTGCCGCCGGCCGCTCCGTTATTGGCTTTGAGGGCGACCATGACCTGATCCAGGGTGACGTTATGATACGCCATGCGCCGTGGGTCCAAGGCAACCTGATACTGTTTTTCGAATCCGCCGAAGGAAGCGACTTCGCTGACTCCCTCGACCGTTTGCAAGGCGAACTTCACGTACCAATCCTGGAAAGCCCTGAGTTCCCCTAGATCGTAGCCAGGCCCGTCGAGGGTGTACCAATAGACATGCCCGACTCCGGTTCCGTCCGGGCCCAAGATCGGGATGACCCCTTCCGGGAGACCGCGCTGGGCGTAGGCCAGGCGCTCCATGACCCGGGTCCGGGCCCAATAGGTTTCTACGTTGTCTTTGAAAACGATATAAATGAAGCTCATGCCGAACATGGACACGGCGCGGACGGATTTCACCTTGGGGATGCCTTGCAAGTTGGAAACCAAGGGAAAGGTGACCTGATCCTCCATGATCTGGGGGCTGCGTCCCATCCACTCGGTGAAAACGATGACCTGGTTTTCGGATAAGTCGGGGATGGCGTCGACGGGCGTGCTCTTCATGACGAAGAAACCCCATACCGTCAGCCCCAGGGCCGCGACCAGGACGAGGATCCGGTTCCTTATGGACCAGGAGATTAGCGTTTCCAAATGAATCCGTCCTCCCGATTGGGCAGGGAAAACCTTTGAAGAAACGCGCTTCTCCTGTAGGTTGAACAGTCCGAAGATAGGTTATACGGAAATCCCATGCCAAGCGGGAATGCAACAAGGGTGCCAGGTTTTTATGTTGTCAAGTTTGTCACAATATCTCCTTATTCGGCTTCCCGGGGGATACTCGGAAGACGCTGGGCTAGAAAGCGGGAACGAAATTGCCAGAATGGCAACCGTCTTGCCATTTCGTCCAGAAACGCGGGAGTTATGGTTGCGTGTATTCCATGAATGGTTTTGTCGGATAGCGATAGATTACCTGGATCAGAGGATCGGCGGTTCCCTCAAGGCCTCCGCCAACTTCACGTCCCAACCATAGATATCCCGCCGGAAGGCCAGCCCGCCCCGATCATCCGTGAAAGCCGTCCAATACAGAAGGTATACCGGAATGCCGCTTCCGGGCAAAGCTAAGGTGGCCGTGCGACCCCCTGCCAGCGCGTTTTGCAGGCGGCGCGCGTACGCGGCCGAATCGGGGCCCAGCGCCCAGATCGCCAATTCCATGGGTTTCTCCACGCGCACGCAACCGTGGATCAATGCGCGGTAGTCCCGCAGGAAGGCGGCGGGCGAAGGCGTGTCGTGCAAGTAGATGTTGAAGGGGTTGGTCAGTTCGAATTTGATTAGGCCCAGTGCGTTGGCGGCGCCGGGACGCTGGCGGATACGGTAGCCCAAGACTTCCCACCGGGCTTGGATTCCTTGCAGGTTCCCGGGATCGAAGCTGATAGGCCCGCCCGAAGCGGAAACGATCTCCATCTCGTTCCGCGCCAGGTACCCCGCGTCCTTGCGCCATTCAGGAAGTATCTCCTCCCGCGCAATCACCGCTGGAACGTTCCAAGGGGGATGGAGGGTCAACGCCGTGATGCGATCGCTGAACACGGGCGTGCGGTCTTCCTTACGGCCGATAATGACCTTCATCCCCAGCGCCTTGCGGCCGTCCTCGAAGGCTTGGAGCCGGTAATCGGCGATGTTGACGCGCACGTGACGGCGCCCCAAATCCAGTGGGAGCCACCTCCAGCACTCAAGGTTGATCTTGATCTGGACGATGCGGTCCCCGACCGTGGGAGCGAACTCGGTGAAGACCGCGTTGGTGGCGGTTCCCGTCGGTTCCAGGCCATGCCGTTCCTGGAAACGCCGCAAGCCTGCCGCCATTTCCGGGGATAGGGAGTCGGGACAGGCGCCGTTCGGCAGATCGCCCTCCGCGTGCAGACGACGGCAAAGCGCCTCAACGCGTTCGTCACGGCCGCCCGGGGCAATCGTAGGTCCGTCCGGAATTTCGGGCCAGCCCCCGAACATCATCATTTTGCGGAATTCGGCGAGCCATTTCTTCATGAGCGCGTAGCCGGGATCCCGAGGCGCCAAGCCCGCCAGGCTCTCCCCGATATCGATACCGCTTCCGAGGGCAGATTCAAGGCGACCGGGAAGGTCGAGATCCTCCCGCGCGATATGCCAAAGGTCGTTCAGCCCGCGTGGCCGGATTCGTCCCGAGAGCAGATGATCGCCCAAGGTGAGATAGGCGTCGGTGAGAAGCAAATCGAGGCTCACGCTGGCGGTGGAACCGAAACGGAACGGACCGATGGGATTGCGGCCCGGGATCGGGATGAGGGCAAGGAAGGAGTCGATTTCGCGGGAGTGGTAATCATCCGGATCCAGGCCATCGAGCCGGCTGCGCTTCACGGCTTCGAACAATTGCCGGCATGCGGCCGTGATAGTTCCTTGCACCACCCAAGCGGGCTTGCACCCGCGTCCACGGTAGAAGCGCAGGATGCCCGAATCGGAGAACAGGGAATCGCCCGTCGGATCGGGCCGGCCGGTTTTTTCCAGGGTCGTCATCGCGGCGTCCAGCCTTTCCATCACGGTCCAGCCCGGCATCGGGACGGGGGCCGCCATTGGCGCAATCGGAAATGCCCCGCCCCCGCCGAG
Organism: Fibrobacteria bacterium; assembly: GCA_039917895.1. Lineage (GTDB taxonomy): Bacteria > Fibrobacterota > Fibrobacteria > UBA11236 > UBA11236 > Chersky-265. Next base: position 4,820 of record JBDSIO010000487.1, read on the forward strand.
CCAGAGGAGGCAAATTGCCAGGGCGAACGTTCCGCTCCGCTTACTTCCTGAGTCGGGAAGGATGCACCGGAGCCTGAGGAAGATCCTCAAAGCATGGATTTCGACGGGCCGCCTCATCGTCCTTCTCATCCGGGGGAGAACCCGCAAAGCGCATGCCCGTACCGTTTGCCAGAATGGCAGGTTGGGCCATCAAATCGGCATGGCCCGCCGCTGCCGGCCTGGGGATAGCGCCTACGTTACGGGAATGGGCCGTGTTCGGGACTGGCATATTGATTGCGTTGTTATACCCGTAACAGGAGGTATTCAATGAAGATACTGGTCGGTTACGAAGGAACGGGGACCGCTGAAGGCGTGCTTGCCGATTTGCGGCGTGCGGGACTTCCCGAAAAAGCGCAGGTGTGCGTTCTGGTGGCGATCCCGCCACTGCTTCCGGCCGAATCGTTGGCGATGGATCCGACCGGCACGGGCTGGCTGGCGATGGGATACGCCGGGGTCGAGAATGATAAGATGGCCGAGGACGCCGCCGTGGAAGCGGGGCGGAAAGCCACACGCTTCCTGAACGCGCACATGCCCGGATGGACGGTGACGGTGGAAACGCGGCCCGACTTCCCCGACCGCGCCTTATTGGAAAAGGCGGACGTGTGGAAGCCCGACCTCATCGCCGTGGGATCCCATGGTTGGTCCTGGCTGGGACGCGCGTACCTCGGCAGTACGGCGGAAAAGATCCTGACGCATGCCAGGACGAACGTGCGCCTATGCCATCCGCGTGCCGCCTGGGGCGGAGAGCCGCCCCGCCTCCTGATTGCCGTGGACGGATCGAGGGATTCCCGCCTCGCCGTCGCCGCGATGGGCGAAAGGAGTTGGCCCAAGGGAACGCGGATGAAATTGCTGGCGGTGAAGGAAACCAAAGCCTGGACCGGCGCCTTGGCCGCGGCCGTTGTCGGCGCCGGCCATGCGAACCCCGACGCTACCGGATCCTGGAAGTGGATGGAAGGATACTTGGAGGGTTCCATCATGCGCCTGTCTTCGCAGGGCGTGCAGGCGGAATCCTCCATCCAGCCTGGCGACCCCCGGCACATCATCCTCACGGAAGCGGCGGAATTCAAGGCGGACTGCATCGTGATGGGCCGGCGCGGGATATCCGGGTTCGAGCGCCTTCTCCTGGGCAGCGTCTCGGGCGCGGTGGCATCGCATGCGGCGTGTTCGGTGGAAATCGTAAGAAAAACGGGCAACGAATGACCCTGGCCATCGCCGCGAACTCCCGCCGCCGGACCGCGATCCGCGATCCGCTTCTCGCCGCCTACATGGCCGATGTGCAAAGATTCCCCGTCCTGAGCCGTGCCGAGGAACGCGGGCTGCTGGCGGAAGTCAAGACCGGAAACCGGAAGGCAGTTAACGCCTTGGTTACCGCGAACCTGAAATTCGTGGTCGCGGTATGCTGGGGTTACCGGAATCGCGGACTACCGCTTCCCGACCTCATCAATGAGGGAAACCTGGGCCTGTTCCGCGCAGCCGAAAAATTCGAATTGGCGAACGGGCTGCGCTTCATTTCCTATGCGGTATGGTTTATACGCCAGGGGATCCTGACCGCCTTGGCGCGGCAGCCGGGTTCCATATCCATTCCGCCCGATAGGCTTTATAAGGCCCTCCATTTCCGGCGTGTCGAGAACTCTTTGACGCAGAAACTGGGCCATCCGCCAGGATCGGAGGAGATGGAAGTAGCCCTGGGCGAAACCGGGAAAGTCACCCGCTCTCTTGGAAACCTGTTGGAATGCATGGCCTCGACGCGAGGCCCCGGGGGTTCCGGGCCGGCCAATCCACAAGGGATTTCCATAACGAATGAGGAAGAGGGACCCGAGGCGGTTGCGGGCTTCCTCATGATCCGCAATATCCTCGCCCGATGCTTGGCCCGGCTCAACGGACGCGAAAAGCAGATCATCAGCTTGCGCTATGGACTGGGGCACGGCGTGGGCTTAAGCCTGGCGGATGTAGGCTCCGTGCTCGGTTTGACCCGAGAACGCGTGCGGCAAATCGAGGACAAGGCCATTCAACGATTGCGCCGTTTCGCGGGCAAGTGACGCCCGCGCCCGGACTTCCCTGCCTTGGAAAGGATTCCGGCCGAGAACCGGTATCAGCTGAGAACGAACTCGCCGAAATGATTTTTTAGGCATTCCGGGCAGATTCCATGGCTGAATTCCGCCTCGGACCGGCTGCGGATATAAAGTTCTATCTGTTGCCAAGCGCCAACTTCGTCCCGGATTTTTTTACAGTGCGCGCAGATGGGGAGCAAGCCGCGCAGTACCCTGATCTCCTTCAGGCTTTCCTGCAGGCCGCAGATCAGCTCGGCTTGTTTCCTTTCGGCCTGCTTGCGTTCCCGGATGTCGCGCGCGAACCCCTGCCAGCGGCCGTCCGGGAAGATCCTGGCGCTGACTTCCACGGGAATGAAGGTTCCGTCCTTATGGCGCAGCCTCCATTCCTCGGTTCGCGCCTCTCCGCCCATCATTTCCGCTCGGCTCACCGCGAGCCGCCATGCATCCTCGCGAGGAAAGAAATCGAGGATCGATTTCCCCAGGATCTCTTTCCGCTCCATTCCCAGCATGCGGCATCCCGATGAATTCACGAAGAAATATTTTCCTTCCAGGTCCGATATGAAAATGGCGTCCGGGGCCAATTCCAGCAGATCCATTTCCCGCTGGCGGGCGGCTGCGATGAGACGGGCGGCCGCCTCGCGTTCAGAGGTATCTTTGAGGCTGGCAATGTGGATCGGGCCCTGCACGGAATCCGTGACGCTCAGGACCATTTCGACCGGGAACTCCGTCCCGTCCTTGCGCCTTGCCAACAGACGCATTTCCACACCGAGGGGATTCGCCCGCGCCGAAGCCATGAACCCGGGATGATAATCGAGACGGTTATCCACCAGGTTCCCGGCGAGCAACTCGTCGAAGGACATTCCCTGCAACTCCCCGCGCGAATACCCGAAGGCGCGTTCCGCCTCCTGGTTCGGCTGTACGATATCGCCTTTCTCGTCAACGAGGAAAACGGGATCGGGTGCGCTCTCGAATACACATTGGAAGACGGTTCTATTCATGGACCTTGCCTGGTAGTTACGCCGGATTGGAAGTGCCATTGCAATTATTACACGCACATCCCCGAGCGCGCGCGTGGAAGCGCGGTTCTCAGAGGAAAATCTTTTTGCCTATTTGGCAAACACGCGCGCCTTGCCAATCAACGCCAGGTTGGCGATCCCGCTCATTCCGTTTTGCTCGTTTTGGGCTATGTCAATTTAGGGGACCTCCAAGGCATCCCTGCGTATAGGAAAATAAAATGCATCACGAATAAAGAAACAATTTAGCTTAAGCGGGAACGCTGCTGCCAAGATGGCATCCCTTCGTTGTTTAAGGCGAGGCCTGACCCCATGATCCAAGATGCCTTCACCCAAGCCGACTATGCCATCAACATCACCGATCACCAAGGCATACTCGTCCGGGTCAACCAGGCCTACCTCCGCTTGTACCATTTCGATAACGAAGAACAGATCCTGGGCCGGACCCAGCGCATCATCCGTTCTCCCTTTACGCCGGATTCCCTATACAAGGAAATGTGGAGGTCGATTTCCGGGGGCGCGGTCTGGCGGGGCGAGCTGACCAATCGCGCCCGGGACGGTTCAGACGTTTTCATCCACCTGACCATCTCGCCCATCCGCAGGGAAGGCGTGATCGCGGGGTATATGGGTTTCTCCATGGATCGCGCGCAGCAAATGGCCATGGAAAGGCAGTTGTTCCAGGCGAACAAGCTGGTGATCCTGGGAACCTTGGGCGCGGGGCTGGCGCACGAATTGAACAATCCCCTGGCGAGCATCCTGTTGGACGCGGAATACCTGCGTGAAGCCGTCCTGGACATCCCCGACGCCTCGGCCCGCAAGGCCGCCATGGAGGCTTCGGCTTCCGTGATCCGCGGGGCCGAGCGCATGCGACGCGTGCTGGAACACCTGCTCGTCTACTCCAAAGAGGATACCCGCCAAGCCCCCTCCTCGATAGCCTTGCGGGGTCTTCTCGAAGACAGCTTGTTGTTCGTGGAAAGGCAATTGAAGAGCTGCGGCATCGAAATCCGGATGGAGTTGCAAGACGGGATCCAGGTCAACGGAAACCGGACCCAACTGGAATCGGTGTTGCATAATCTGCTGGCCAATTCCCGCCACGCGTTCACCGCCTCGACGGTGAATGGAAAGATGATCCGCATCCTCTGCCGGTACCAGGCGGAAGACAGCACGGCTTTGATCGAGTATCGCGACAATGCCGGCGGTATAACTCCCGATATCCTGGCGCGGATCTTCGAACCCTTCTTCACGACCAAAGGCGGCGATGGCACGGGCCTCGGCCTTTCCATAAGCCGCCAGATGCTGGCCCAACACGGCGGCGACATCGCTTGCGACTCGAAAGACGGGGAAACCCGCTTCCTTATCCGTCTTCCCGCCGCTTTGGTGGCCTTGAGTCCGGTGAATGGGCCCTGCTCCATGGTTTTGGAACCGGCTTAACTCTCCAGTGCGCGGCTCCGCGTGCCGGGCCTCGCAAAGCGGGCCAAGTGCCAATTAGGCAGCCGCGGCATGAAGGTTTGACATCGATCGGATCGGCAATCCCCCGAATTTCCCCGTTAACCCTTGGCACAGTCATTGCGTTACCCATATCACGCCGATGCGCGTGTTCGCAGAGGATCCGGCGCTCAGCCGCCACCAAGGAGAATGCATGAAATCACTGAAGGTTCAGAACGGAAAGGGCAAGGCGGAAGAATCCCCTTTGCGCGCCCTTTTCCCCGCCCAGGCCCAATGGATGGACCGTTGGTTCCGAGAAGCCGGCTTTCCCTCGATGCCAACGCTCAAAGCGCCGGTCATCGACATCAGCGAAGACGATAAGGAAGTCCTGGTGAAGCCTTGTTCAACGCTTATGAAAGCAAGGACGAATTCATAATCGCGGCCATCGTGCCTGGGATCGCGAAAGATGCCATCGACATCCGGTTCGATGAAGGCGCCGTCACATTGAGCGGCAGCCGCTCCATGCCCAACGGGGAAGGCCCCGACCGGAAATTCCTGCGCCAGGAGCGGGCGCACGGGGAGTTCGAAAAGATCGTCCGGTTTCCCGCCCAAGTGAACCCTGCCGGAATCACGGCGAAACTGGATAACGGCATCCTGGTCATCCGCGCGCCCAAAGCGGAAGCCGCCAAGCCCAAGCAAATCGAAATCAGGAATTGAGGAAAGGAAAGCATATGCCCAACGAAAGCAATTCGAAAGACGCGAAAAAGAACGGCGCCTCCGTCGAACAGATGGTGGATCCGGGAAAGTCATTCCTGCCCGACGTGGACGTCGTCGAGAACGGGGATGATCTGGCCCTTTACATCGACCCGCCGGGAGTGGCTCCCGGCGGCGCCAATGTGGAAGCCGATGAGAACAACATCCTGACCGTGCGCGCCAAGAATGTCTTCCGGGAACCCGAAGGCGGGATCTTCCGGCAGGCCTTGGTTGGGGATTATTATCGGGCCTTCCAGCTGGGATCGGAATTCGATCGCAACCGAATATCCGCCCAGCTCAAGGATGGGGTCCTGATACTGCGCATCCCCAAAAGGGAAGAAGCCCGGGTCAAAAGAATCGAGATTACAGCCTGATACCGGATACTGGATCCAGGGCGTGGAATCGCAGCGCATGCGTTTCCACGCCCTCTTCTTAAACGCCGAAACCGAGGGGGAAGTCATGACCAGGAAAGCACAGCATCCCAACGAAGACTTGGATGAGATGCGGAAAGATATGGACACTCTTGGGAAGGTGCTGGGGATCCCGTCCACGGGCCAAAATGTTCCGGCCGGCATCAAGAAAAGCCTGGACGCGACCCCGGCGCATTCGAAGAAACCGGTCGCGAAAACCCGTCCGAACACCCGCGCGGACACCCGGAAGGAAAGCTGAAGGCAAAAGCCGGCGGCCGGCGCCCTCGACAAAGCGCCGGCCGCCGGGGAATTTCAGCCCATCCCGCCCATCCCGGACGCCATCCCTTGCGGCGATGCGGCGGGTTCTTTCTTCTCCGCGATCAGGCAATCCGTCGTCAACAACAATCCCGCGATGGAAGCCGCATTCCGCAAAGCCGTGGCGGTGACCATGGCGGGATCGATGATGCCTTGGGCGATCAGAGGTCCGTAGGTGTCGATGCGGGCGTTGAAGCCGAAGTCTTCGGCGCCCTCCTTGACGCGGTTGACCACCACGGAAGGTTCCGCTCCGGCATTCAGGGCGATTTGGCGTAGTGGCTCTTCGCAGGCCCGGCGGACGATTGCCACACCCAGGATCTCATCCCGTTCGACCTTCAGGGAGACGAGCACCTTGGCGGCCCGGATCAGGGCTACTCCGCCTCCCACCACCACTCCCTCTTGGACGGCGGCTCGAGTCGCGTGCAGGGCGTCATCGACGCGATCCTTCTTTTCCTTCATGGCCGTCTCGGTGGCCGCTCCGACCTCGATGACGGCGACCCCTCCGGCCAGCTTGGCGAGGCGTTCTTGCAGTTTCTCCTTATCGTAATCCGAAGTGGTTTCCAAAACCAGCTTCTTGATCTGCGCCACCCGGGCCTGAATGTCCACGGCCTTCCCGCCTCCGTCCACCAAGGTGGTATTGTCCTTATCCACCGTCACCGATTTGGCTTGGCCCAAGTCCCCGAGTACCGCGTTTTCGAGTTTATGCCCGGTTTCTTCCGAGATGACCCGGCCGCCCGTGAGCACGGCGATATCTTCCAGCAAGGCCTTGCGGCGATCCCCGAAACCCGGGGTCTTTACCGCGCAAACCTTCAGCGCGCCGCGCAGCTTGTTGACTACGAGGGCCGCCAGGGCGTCGCCCTCCACGTCCTCGGCGAGGATCAGCAGCGGCTTCCCCGATTGCGCCGACTTCTCGAGGATGGGCATCAAATCCTTCATCGCCGAGATTTTCCTGTCGTGGATCAGGATGAGCGCGTCTTCCATGACGACGCTCATGTTCTCCATATCGGTCGCGAAATAAGGGGAAAGGTAACCGCGATCGAATTGCATTCCTTCGGTGATGCGGACCTTGGTTTCGGCGGATTTGGCTTCCTCGATCTGGATGACCCCGTCCTTGCCCACCCGGTCCATGGCCTCGGCGACCAGGTTCCCGATTTCCATGTCGTTGTTGGCGGAAAGCGAAGCCACCTTGGCCCATTCCTCCTTGCCCGCCACGGGCTTGGCCATGCGCTTGATCTCAGCGATGACGGCCTCCGCCGCCATATCGATTCCGCGCTTGATTTCAATGGGGGTGGCCCCGGCGATCACGTTCTTCATGCCTTCTGTCACCATGCACTGGGCAAGAACGGTGGCGGTGGTGGTTCCGTCGCCGGCGATGTCGGAGGTTTTCGACGCGACCTCTTTCACCAATTGCGCGCCCATGTTCTCGAATGGGTCTTCCAGATCGATTTCCTTGGCTACGCTTACCCCGTCGCAGGTGATTTGAGGAGAGCCGAAGCTTCTGCCTATGACCACGTTCCGGCCCTTGGGGCCGAGAGTGATCTTCACCGCGTTAGCGAGGATATCCATTCCGGATTTCAGGGCCGTCCTGGCGGCGGTATCGAACAATATTTTCTTGGCCATGTTTCGACTCCTTTGCGAACGTTTTCCCCAGCGGCGGGGCGATCGATTGGGCCAAACGCAACTTGCGTGCCGGAGCCGGGTAAGGCGAACACCAACCGATCAGGCCCGCAGGGCAGCGTGCGTTTGACGGAATGACAATGGCAGCGACACTTTGGCAGAAGGTGGGACCGCTCTTTCCGGTGGCCGCCGAAGAACAAAGGTGAAAGGGAAGTTCGCATTGGCGCGCATCTTGCATTCATCCATGACCGAACCCAGGAGGCAGCATGATTCTTTCCAGTTCGCAAACGATTCGACAGATCATAAAGCAAAAGCCCGCAGTCGTGGGCTTGCTTGAGCAAGAGTTGGGATTCCCGGTGTGGAATCGCCTGGAAACGCCTCTGTCCGAATTATGCAGGGAAAAAGGTACGGATACCCATTCCCTTCTGGAAAGCATTATCGCGATGCCCACGCCTCCCGCCGAATCGGCATGGAACCGGCAGCCTGTGTATCGCTTGATCGATAGCCTGACCCGCGACCATGACGGATTCCGCGACACAGACATGCCGGCCATCAAGGCGTTGCTCGAAGCGGAATGGATTTTGCCGCACCCGGACGGATATTTGGCGCATGGTCTCGCCCAGGAATTCCACCACTTCCAGGCCGATTTTTCCAAGCATATGGCTGAGGAAGAGGATTTCCTGTTCCCCAAGATCATGCGCAATGAAGCTTGTTTCCGATTCAAGGAACTCGAACCCGAACCGTACAAGGGTTCGGTGAACCTGTATCTGAAGCTGGATATCCACAAGCCCGAAGAGGAGATTGAACGCACACTCGCGTCCATGCGGACGAAGCTGCGCAACCGGCATTTGCACAGCGCGCAGGCCGAGCAATCCCAGCAAGTGTTGGCTGCCCTCGACGCCTTCGCGCACAAGCTGCGCGCGCACGCGGCGCTGGAAAACGATTGCCTGCTTCCGTCCGCGGGGCGTCTAGAGCAGGAACTCTACGAGAATTCGGCCCCCGGTATGTCGCGCTTCCCGGGCGATCAGTAATCCAACAAGGACACCGGGATGATTATTACCAGCTCACAGTCGATCAGGCAAATCCTCAAAGCGAAGCCTTTGGCCGCCCAGGTTTTGGAGGAGGATTTCGGATTCGCCTTCTGGGATCGCCAGGAAGCTTCCTTGGACCATCTCTGCAAGAGCATGGGCGTGAACGTAACTGCCTGCCAGGAGCGCATCTCGCAACTCCCTTCGCCTTCCGCCGATACGGACTGGGACGCGAAACCGGTTTGCTGGCTGGTCGACTACCTGGTTAGGAACCATGCCGGATTCCGGGAGGTCGAGATGCCGGCCATCCAGAATCTGCTCGTGGAAGAGCGCTTGCCCGCGTATCCGGACGGGTATATCGTAAAGCTGCTGCTCCAGGAATACCGCCATTTTCAGGCCGACTTCCTCAAGCATATGGCCGAAGAGGAGGATTTCCTGTTCCCGAAAATCCTTCGCGACGAGGCATGCTTGCTGCATCCCGAGTTGGGGCCCGAGGTCCACCGAGGATCGGTTAACCTGTACCTGAAGCTGGAAACCCACAAGCCGGAAGCGGAATTCAAGCGGTTGATCGTTTCCATCCGCGAGAAGCTCCGGAACCAGCATCTGCATCGGCCCGCGGCGGAAATCGCGCAGCGCGCGCAGAGCGCCCTGGACGGATTCGCGGAAAGCCTTTTGGCGCATGCCGATCTCGAAACCAACGTTCTCTTTCCGCGCGCGGGGCGGCTCGAGCAGGAACTACGTCAAAGCCGGTTCCCGGGCCTTTCGCGCGAATCGAAGTTTCCATGACGTCAAGGGACGGCATACCCGGTTCGGCCGCGCCGGGGTTCAAGAAGGAGGGTAGCGCGTCTGTTTCCCCCCTGGCGACCAAGGTGGCGTATTTTTCCATGGAGATCGGTCTCGATCCGGGCATGCCGACGTACAGCGGGGGTTTGGGCGTTCTGGCGGGAGATACCCTGCGCTCGGCCGCCGATCTCAAGCTTTCCGTAGCCGCCGTAACCTTATTGCATAGGCACGGCTACTTTTTCCAACGCCTCGGCCCGGACGGCAGCCAGAGTGAGCAGCCCGCCGAATGGGCGGTCAACGACTACCTTACGCAGGTCCCGGAAACCGTGGAGATTATCCTTTCCGGCAAGACCGTTCGCATCGCCGCCTGGGTCGGCTGGGTGGAGGGCGTATCGGGGCATTGCCTTCCCGTTTATTTCCTCGATACGGATTTGGAAGGCAACGGGGAATGGGAGCGGACCTTGACCCATTCGCTCTATGGCGGCGACGGACGTTACCGCCTGGCCCAGGAGGCCGTGCTCGGCATCGGCGGGGTCCGCATGCTGCGCGCGCTAGGGTATTCCGGCTTGACGCGGTTCCACATGAATGAAGGCCACTCCGCTTTGCTCACATTGGAATTGCTCGATGAACAGCGGCGGCGCTCCGGACGCCGGGAAATCCAACCCGGCGATCTCGAAACGATCAGGAAAAGCTGCGTGTTCACCACCCACACGCCCGTCCCCGCGGGGCATGATCAATTCTCCCTTGACCTGGTGGCGGATCTGCTCGGCCGATCCGAACCGTTCCAGCAAACCGATCTGTTCTGCCATGACGGTCTGATGAACATGACGTTCCTGGCCATCAATGCGAGCCACTATATCAACGGCGTCGCCAAACGGCACGGGGAAATCTCCCGGCACCTGTTCGCCCAGCACGCCATCGACTCCATCACCAACGGGGTCCATGCCGCCAATTGGACTTCTCCCGCGTTCGCGGGACTGTACGACAGGCATATTCCCGGATGGCGCGAAGATAATTTCAGCCTGCGCTACGCGTTGGGGATACCTCCGGAAGAGATCTGGTGGGCCCATCAAACCGCCAAAACCGTCTTGCTGCAAGCGGTCAACCGGTTGACCAATGCGGGCATGGACAATGACGTATTGACCTTGGGATTCGCGCGCCGGGCCGCGGCCTACAAGCGCCCCGCCCTGCTATTCCACGATCTTCCCGCGCTGCGCGCCTTGGCCGCGAAGCATGGCGGGCTGCAGCTGATCTTCGCGGGCAAGGCCCATCCCAAGGATCAGGACGGCAAGGAACTCATCCGCAGCCTGTTCCGCATCAAGGATTCCCTGGGGCCTTCGATCCGCATGGCCTACCTGGAAAACTACGATCTCGAATTGGGGCGTCTGCTCACTTCGGGAACGGATATCTGGCTGAACACCCCGGAACCGCCCATGGAAGCGTCCGGGACCAGCGGGATGAAAGCCGCCATGAACGGCGTGCCCTCATTCAGCATCAGGGATGGATGGTGGCTGGAAGGGCATATCGAAGGGGTTACCGGATGGTCGATTGGGCCGGGCATGAACGGCGTGAACGGACCGCGGAACGATGCCGAGGATGCCGCCACCTTGTACGCCAAGCTGGACCAGGCCATCTTCCCCTTGTACAACCACAACCGCCGCGGGTTTCTGGAGATCATGCGCCACGCCATCGCGTTGAACGCCTCCTTCTTCAATACCCAGCGCATGGTCCTGCAATACGTGACCAAGGCCTGGTTCGAGTAGCGGCGACGGTTTGTTCAGTCGGGTTTCAAGACGGCCATCCTCTTGGTTATGGCTTCCAGGCAATCGTCGCAGATTCCGTGCGAAAAAGTGACGGCTGAATGCTTCGAGAGGTATTCTTCGATCTGATTCCAATACCCTTTGTCATCCCGCACTTTCTTGCACCATGCGCATATGGGGAGCAATCCGGTCAAAGTCTTGATTTCCCGGAGGGCCGCCTTAAGCTCGGCAATGAGTTTTACCCGTTCCTGTTCCAGCACCTTAATCGGGGTGATGTCCGCGACGTGGACGAAGAAACCCTTGACCTCACCGTTCTCGACATCGGGATAGTAATTGGCCAGGGAAAAACGGATCTCTCCGCCCGGAGTTTGAATCGTGCGCTCGAAAGTCTGCTTTTCCCCGTTCAAAGCGCCCCGGATGAAAGGCGCATTCTTCTCGTAGAGCGGGCCGAGCAGTTCCCGGATCGTGATTTTCCCGATCATTTCCTCAGGAGACTTTCCGAACCATCGCGTATAGGCTTTGTTGGCGAAGCGGCAAACCAGATCCTTATCCCAATATGCGAGCATGGCATCGATATGATCGGAGATGTTCATTTCCATGACATGCATACGCCGGGCCCGGTTACCTTTCCCTACCGGTAGCCAGCCGAGGGAAGAAAACGATGGCCCAAATCAACAACGGCAGCAGGGCCAGGGCCGCCGCGATCGGCAGCAAAACATATCCTCTCTCGGTCCACGACATCGCCGTACCCCGGACGGCGACGGATGCGCCCAACGCCAAGCCCCCCGCCGCGGCCAGCCAGGCCCCGGAGCGGCGTCGCGCCGGTTCCAAACGCTGCGCGATGACGCCGGTAGCCGCGATCAAGGCGATCCAGGCGAATCCCGCCACGAAGGTGAAATGATTGAAGGTGAGGCTGAGGCCGGGGAAAAACGCCGCGGCGGCGGTTCCCGCCAGTATGGAGAACGCGCCTGCGCGCATCAGTATACCATACGGCGGGAGCTTGTCGAAAAGCGTCCCATATCCCGGAGGGAGCCGAAGATAGATGGCGATCCAGAGTATGCGCAGCGCATAGGCGTTGATCAACCATACCCGGGGGTGGAGGGCGAACAAGGAGGAGACCTCGGCGCCCAGGCTCAAGGCCAGCAGCAATGCCGAGGGCCAAATCCGCATCGGACCGGACCGGAAAGCCGGGTCCCAGTTCCAGCGCAAGCACGCCATGCAGAACATGAGGAAGAAACCTTGCAGCCCCGAGAGCGCGGCCTCCCGGCCCAGAACGAGCGGGAAGGCGCCGGACTCGGAAGCCAAACCCAAGGCGGTCCAGGCCGCGGAAAAAAGCACGGCCGTGAAAGCGATCGCGATGCCGGGATGCCGGGAGCCGGAACCCCGCGGCAACCTCCTCCATAGGAACGCTCCCAAGGCCGCGGTAGAGGCTAGATGGAATAGGTAAGCCGCTTGGAAATGCCCGGAAAGGGCCGCCGCCCCCATTCCCGCCAAGCATAGGATGAAGAAGCCGATGAGACTCCAGCCCGCGGGCGGCGCGTCAACGGCCCTTGGGCACTCGGAGAGCAGAATGCCCATCGCGAACGCGAACAGGAATCCGTTCCCGAGGATCAACGCGTGCAGCGTTTCCTTATGCGGAATGCCCGCGAGCAAATCCACGGACCAGACGCCGAGCCCGATGGCCAGGAAAGCATACCCGATGGGAAAGAGCAGGCGATAGGGATCCGTGCGCCAATTCGAAATTACTGCGGCCATGTGAACTCCTCCCGACGCGGCTGCGCCTGCTACGGTCGTTCGCTTACGGCCGCTCGCTGGTTTTTTCCTCGTTCTTCTTGGCGATGGGGGGCGCGGATTCTCCGATACGCTCCACCCGATAACGGATCAGGGTCTCGTATTTCCGTTCGCTCCTTTTGAAAACCATTCCGGGACCCTTGAGGTATACTTCCTCATAGCTGCCGATGATGCCGAAACCGTTGCGGGCGATGTAGGATTTCAAAGCGGCGATATCCGCGGTTTCCTCGCTATATGCGCCGATGTGCAGGACTTCGGCCACCATCCCGTATTCCCAAACCTCGGCGCGGATTTCCCCGTCAGGGGGCGCAGGAAAGCTTTTGGAGATGGGTATGGCGTACTCGCCCCGCCAAAGGGATTTGGCGCTTTCCAGTTGGTCGAGACTCCACCTGGCCATGGGAGCCCCGGCATGGCGTTTTTCGATCTTGCCCGCGTTCGCCTGGAACATCCGGAACAGGCTTTTGTAGGCAGGCCCCGCCACTACGCTCGGGTCGCCTTGCGCCTTGACGACGAGCACACGCTGCGGACCCAGCACGATGATGCGGGGAATACCGGGTTCACCTCGGACGGATCCGCCCTCGGCCCAAACGGCCAGCGGTGCCAGGACGAACAGGAATTTGATCCATGCGCTTCTCTTCATGCTGCTATCCTCCGGAGCCGAACCCTGAAGTGGATTCCCATGTGGTGCAGCGCAATTTCCGTTCCAACCGGAATCGTGATATCCGCCCCGAATTCCGACAACGGGAGGGCCGGATGCGCCAATCTGGCACGGTCGCGAGGCAGGCTGAAACTTCTTAAAGATTATCATAACCGATAGAGGCTTCCACTACGCCCAGAAGCACGTCATGGTACAGGTAACTTCCCCACCATACGATGTTGATCCTCGGGGACGAGCCTGGCGATGGCCTCATGGTATCGGTGCGCCTGCACCTCGGTCGAGAACCGGGTCAGGACGTCGAGCAGTTCATCGGGCTCCCGGCACGATCGACCATCGACCTCCTTGTAAGCCATGGCGGGCGGATTTCGGTGGGCGCACCCCGCCAGGAAGGCCGCGGCCAGCATCGATCCAATCAGAAGTCCGCCGGCCGCGCCCCGCAAGGGGCGGAGCAGATTCATGTATTCATTGCGCACGGCATGCTCCTTATCGGGGATCCCGATCACTCGAAGAGGACGGAAAAGTCCGGTGGCAGATTCGCCAGCACGATGCGGATTTCCCCTTCAGAAACATGCGATCTAAGAACGGTGATAACGGCCCGTGCCATCCGAAGGGCGTTCAGGTTGTATTCCTTGGGAAAATCCACCACGAGTTGCCCCAGGAATTCCCCGGTCGTGCGGACGCGGGGAACTTCCCGCGTCGGGCTCCAGTTTTCATAGTAGACGCCGCGGATGAGAATGGGCAATTGATCGCCCAGGTGCGCGACCGTCGCCAAGGGCAGGCGATCGCGCAAATGATGCAGCACGGCGCGTAGCGCCTGGAAGGCGAAATGCGGATCATTCCAACCCAACTCCGCGTCCAATTCCCTGATCCACTGGTTGGTTTTCTGCAGGGTTTTTTCGATCGCGTCGATCCCGGTTTTCGTATGCGCCATGCGTTTCCCTTTTTTGGTTGTTGCTTGGTTATTGATATTACGGATCAATCGCAACTTGCGTGCCCGTATGATTCGGCGCCGGAACGGAAGGCTCGCGTATTGGGGCGGGGCTGCATTCGGGATTCCGCGCCAGAAAGTCGCGGCCGCCTGTCAATCTGGCGAGCGGACAATCTGAATTACCGTTTTGCCTTTTTCCGCAGCACCACCCACCCCGGGAAAACCACGACCGCGGAATCGAAAAGATAGACCTTGGGCACCAGCGTCCTGTCGATATCCTGCGCGGCGTATTGGCCTTTCATGGACTTGAATCCATTGCGTTCCTCGAGCTTGGACCAATAGGATCGGAACTCCTCCAAGGTCCGCATCTCCCGAGCTACACCGGTATCCCCCACCATCCGATCGAAACGGTCGCGCCGGATTCCCGTACCCGCCCGCTTCAGGGAATCCACCCCCTCCGGCTGCTTCAATCGCAGTACGCGATTCCCGGATTGCAGCTCAACCGTGATCATGACGTCCAAAGTCTTGAGGCTATCGGCTTTTACCCGATGGGCGTCGCTTCCTGGGTCAGCCGCGAAGGCCGCAAGCGCCGCTGACGCAATCGCCAGCGCGACGAGGATGCCCGGCCTCCGAAGGGCTTTTTCCGGATGGGACGGGGAACGGTTCGTTGTTTTCGTTTCATGGCTCATGGTCGCGGCTCCTTGTTGGGATGGTTGATTCATTTGCTTTTGGCGGGGCGATCGCGGAACACTTCCACCGTGCACGGGGCGTGGACGGCGATCGAGTCGGAAACGCTGCCAAGCAGTATGCGTTCCAGACCATTCAGATTCCGGGAGCCGAGGAATAGGCAGTCGGCATCCCATTCCGCGGCCTTCTCCAGCAACATATGGCGGGGATCGCCTTCCGTGACTTCCGGAAACGCCTCAATTCCCTTTTTGGAAATGCGATCGCGGTAACCCTCTAACTTCCCGAGTATCGCTTCATGGCGACCGGCAGCGAACCGGTTCAACCGCTGCTGGAGATCCTCCGAAGCCGCATCCGGCGGCATGACCAACGTCTCCAGCACGGCCAGCAGATGGACCTGGGTACCGCCCGGCCATTCCCTAGCGGCGAGATCTTCGATCAGGTGCTCCTCCCCTGCGCCGCCACCCACGCCCACCAGCAAACGAGGCGGCCGCTTGGCCGGCCGGATGCGGGCGCGGTTGATACGTACCGCGCAGGCGGCATGGTGAAGAACCTTGTGGGCGACGCTTCCCATCAGCATCCGGGCCAAAGCCGTTCTGCCATGCGATCCCATAACTATGAGGTCGGGCTTCCAGGCCTCGGCCTTTCTCAGGATTCCCGCAGCGGGTTGGTCCAGGCAGGATTCGGCGCGCACGATCCAATCCGGATGCTTGGATTCCAGATGGTTGCGGGCGCGATGCGACAGTACTTCGGCTTCCCGAAGCGAATTCCCGTCAAAGGATTGGATGTCCGAAACGGTAATGGGATTCCAACCCACCGCCCCCAGGCCGCCCGCCTCGATCATGAAGCTCCACGGCTTGGCCGCCGAAACCACGAGCGCCTCAGTCCCCTCAGGCATTCCAGCCAGGTCCAGATCTTCAATCGCCTCGTCGGCAAGCGCGGAGCCATCATATGCGATCAGAATTTTCATGCATGCACCTTTTCATTTGCGTATCCGGTTTCCCGCACCCGCCTCAAGGCAAGCCCATCAGGGATTTCAAGCCGAAGCCCACCCCATAGGCCGAGACCGCGGCGCCACCGCCCAACAACAAAGTCAAGCAGGCGGACTTCCAACGTGGACGATTCAGGATGGCGCCCTTGAAATAGCCGATCCCGGCAAAGGTGATGGCGGTGGCGGCGCAACTCGCGCGAAACCGCCAATCCCCGGGAACGCCGGGTACCAGATAGGCGGCCAAGGGGAACAATCCGGAAACGCAAAAAGAGGCGAACGTGACCGTGGCGGCACGGAGGGGTTTCGCGTCCCGGTTGTGCAATCCGAGCTCCTCCGTGACCATGGTGTCCACCCAGCGCGATCGATCGGCCGTGATGACCGCGACCACGCTCTCCAGCTCGGCTCCGGAAAATCCCTTGGCCGAGAAAATCTGCCGCACCTCCTCGCGTTCGCCTTCCGGAACGCCATCAATGTGGCGGCCCTCCTCGGCACGCGCCTCTTCCAATTCCTCGTTCTGGGTTCTTGCTCCCAGAAAATTGCTGGCGGCCATGCTAAAGCCGTCTGCCATGAGGTTGGCGCAGCCTAGAATGATCACCACTTTTGCGGGCAGGTCGCCGCCGATGGCGCCCGCGACCACGGCGAACGTGGTAACGCAACCGTCGGTCGCCCCCAGAATGGCGTCCCTGATCAGGCTTGGCCGCAGGGATTCGCGCAACCTGAGGCGAATCGCTTCCGGCGTGTGCAAGGTGCTCAACTCCGTTTCCATGCCGGGCTGGAACGCAATCGTCATGCCAGGACCGGGTTACCCCCGGATGCACACGCCTTGAACGTAAAGCCTCCCCGTCCAGATCGAATCTTTGCCAAATCGGCAACCCGGTTTGCAGGATTGGCAAGATTCCGTTGACCCTGTAATAGCGGAGCAAGGCAGGATTTAAATCACATGAGCTTCGCGGTAGATCCCGCCGGTTTAGCGTTTGGCACGGCAATTGATAAATGAGAGCTTGACCAACAGGAGACGATCATGATCAACGCATTCAATCAAGAAGAGATCACCGTGCGGATGGCCATGGTCGCGGAGGATGACGATGCCGTTCGGCATTGGGTTGCCGGGGATCTCAGAAACCGGGGGTATGGAGTCCTGGAAGTGCGCACCAGCATCGAAGCCTTGCTGCTGTCGGTTGAGTACCCTTTTGCCATCGACCTTCTGGTCACCTCTCTTGACCTGCGGAAATACTGCAACGGTCATGAATTGGCCGGCTGCCTGCGGGCTACCCGCCCGGAGATAGCGGTGGTCTACCTCGCCGGCATGGGGGTCCGGAATGCGGATGCGGAAGCCGAGGCGATGCTCGGGGATGCGTTCCTGTTGGAAAAGCCCATCAGTCCGGATGCATATACCGATGTCATCGCAGGCGCGGAAGCCCGGTTCGCTTGGCAATCCGCCATGGAAAAAGTATGCGCCTGATCCGATCTCCTGCCCGGGCCGTGCTGGGCAGCCTGGAATCCTTGATTGCGGTTGCCGCCTTCGGCGGGGGCGTTTACGGCCTTTCCGGCGCCGAAGGTCTTCCCGTCGCCTGGCTCAGCGGAAGCCCCTTCCGAGACTTTACCTTGCCCAGTCTGTTCCTGTTCATCGTAGTGGGCGGCTCCTTCCTGTGGGGCGCATATGCCGTTTTCGCGGGCAAACGCTATGCCCGGAAAGCCGCTGCCGCGGCGGGCCTGGTGCTTCTTCTGTGGATAACGGTCCAGGTGGCGGTTATCGGCTACGTGTCCTGGCTGCAACCGGCGATGGTGGCGAGCGCCTTGCTCGTCTGGCTGCTCAGCGTGCTCATCCCCGCCTGACTCCCGCCCACTTTCCGCCCCATACACGCCCGATTTCCGGTCCGATCAGAACGCGGCTTCGGCGATCAACTGCGCCTGCGCCGCCTGGCCCGACCAGGTGTATTCCGTATCCTCCGGACCAACGAACCCATTCACGTTGAGGCTGAGGCCGAAGTCATTCAGGTCGCGATAGGCGATACCGCCGGAGAGCAGGGCGCAGGACTGATCGAGATTCCCGATGGCGTTGAAGGACAAGGTGATGTCGCTCCGCATGAAGCGGCTGAAGGTGGCGAAGAATGCGGCGTAGTTGCGGGAAATGGAATTCGCCTGATAGAGACCTTGCGCCGCCAAGGCCGTGGCGGAGGAAGACGCGCCGGAAGTTCCGCCAAGCAACGGAAGCAGGGCTTTCAATCCCATGCGGTCGTTCCGGCTTCCCGGCCCATTGTAATAGTATTCCGCGACCGTGGTCAGGCGATCCTTGATGCCCGACACGCGAAATGATCGGCCGAGGCCGGCGCTGGCGCGTGGCGTCCAGGTTTCGGTTTCGGTGCGCAGTGAGGGGAATCCGCCGGCGGTGGACAGGGTGCGCTTGGTGAATTCCGGATGCAACGCCAATTCGCCGGTGGCATCGAGGCCGAGGAAGCGCGTCGAGACATCCGCGCCATAGACGGGCGGCCCGCCGCCGCGATCCCAGATCATTGCAGACATCTCCGTTCCGCCCAACAACCGCTCGATGCGGAAGGCCCCGGCCACGCTGTCGATGCGGCCCACCCCCTGCGCATCCGCGAATCCGTACAGGTTCCATACGGTCCCGAACGGGACGTGCACCTTGGCGCCGAACACGCCTTCGCGATTGCCCACCCGGCGGAAGAAGGAGTTGCGGTCGGTGTTGACCAGGTCGGTGGGGTTGAAGAAATAGCCCCGGCCCCATTGCAGCACCTGCTTGCCGAAGCGGAAATAGGCGCGATGGGCGATGTTGGCGTCGAGGAAGGCCTCCGGCACCCGCCATGAGGTCGCGGAATCGGATCCGGCATCGGCTTGCGAAGGCAGGTAGGCCACCTCGAAGTCGAGATAGGCCTTGAAGCCCCTTTGCAGCCGGGCGTCCAGGACCACGTCCCCGACCACGGCGCCATACAGCCCGGTGGAATCGGCATCCGGCGAAGCGAAGAAGTCGCGCGAAGCCGAACCCTGGATCAGGCAGAGCAGGCTCCCCGAAACCCCCAGAGACTTGGCCTCGGCTCCGCTGGCGGAGGCGGCGGGGCCTTGCGTGACCGCGGCGCTGTCGGCCAGCGAAGAAGAATCCGCGAACAAGGTGTTTTCATCCACGGCGATATCCTGGGCCTGGAGCGCGGTCGAAATCGCCAGGACCGCCGAGCCTAGAAGCAACGATGCCATTCTCATTTGCTCAGGTTCTCCAGATAGGCCTTGGTGAAGACTTCGGATGGGATGGGCTTCAGGGAAATATCCGCCAGGCTGAGCTTGGTCTTGTTGCCCTTCTCGAACTCGTCGATGAAGATCTGCTCGACGGGAAAGAATCGTCCCTGGAGCGGTACGTATTTGAGGTAATATGCCGTCTGCATCAGGGTCCCCGACTGCGCGAATGACGTCTCCTTGAGCAACAGGAAATTGTCGCGCCGTACCCACAAAGTCTTGCGCGGATAATCCACGTCATGGACCTTGGCAAGCAGATCTATCCGATACACCGGGACCTTGCCCAAGGTGTCCTCCGCGATGGCTTCGCGCCCGGAGGCATCCTTGACCGCCGCGTACAGCTCCGTGATCGGCCGGTCCTCGAAATCGTCCCCTTGCGCATCGGTGCCGCCGATGCTCTCATCGCGATTGACGTGCTGGAAGGCGCGGG
>JBDSIO010000488.1:0-15125 GCA_039917895.1 Fibrobacteria bacterium
CGGAAGCCTGGGACACCTATACCGGCGACCAAAACGTCATCGTCGGCATCATCGACACCGGCATCGATTACCTGCATCCCGATCTCGTCGATAACATCTGGACCAATCCCGGGGAAATCCCCGGCAATGGCCTCGACGATGACGGCAACGGCTACATCGACGACGTGCACGGCTACGATTTCGCCAACCACGATTCCGATCCCATGGATGACCACTACCACGGCACCCATTGCGCGGGCACCATCGCCGGCAGCGGCAACAACGGCCAGGGCGTGGCGGGAGTGGCCTGGAAGGCCAAGCTCGCGGCCCTGAAGTTCCTGGATGCCGGCGGCTTCGGCAGCCTGGAAGCGGCGGTTGAAGCGGTCGCCTACGCCAACGCCATGGACATTCCCATCACCAGCAACAGCTGGAGCGGCGGCGGTTTCTCCCAGGCCCTCAAGGACGTGATTGACGCGGGCGGGGAGCGGGGCTTCCTGTTCGTGGCCGCGGCGGGCAACGCCTCCAACGACAATGATCAATTCCCGTCCTATCCCGCGACCTATGAGAGCGAGAATATCATTTCCGTGGCCGCCACGGACAGCAGGGACGAGATGGCGTTCTTTTCCAGCTTCGGCGCGACCACGGTGGATCTCGGCGCCCCGGGCGTGGACGTCTACAGCTGCGCCCCAGGCGGCCAATACCAGTACTTGTCGGGCACGTCTATGGCGACGCCGCACGTCTCGGGCGCCGCGGCCTTGCTGAAGAGTTACAATCCGCAACTGGGCTATGCCGAATTGAAGGCCGCGCTGTTGGCCGGCGTGGATCCCATCCCGTCCCTGAACGGGCGCGTGCTGAGCAACGGACGCCTGAACGTGGCCAAGGCCCTCAACGGCGTGAGCCCGCCTTGGGTGGTCATCGCTCCACGCGGCCCCGGAGAACTCGCCTCCGGCGCCTCGCAGGCGCTGACGGTCACGGTGGACCCCAAGGGCCTCACCGCAGGCGAACATTCCGCCATCATTCCCATTTCGACCAACGACCCCAAGGCTCCCATCAAGGAGCTGAAGGTGAACGCCAAGATCAGCGGCTGCCGCAGCCTTACCGTCACCACAGCCGTCATCCCCGCCACCCTGGACTTCGGCGCGGTGTGGACCGGAGCCTCCAAGCGCCTGGCGCTCACCCTGGTGAACAAGTGCAACGATTTCACCACCGTATCCTCAATCGCCAGCTCGCTCAAGACCTTCGCCGCCTCCGCTGTCCCGCCCCTGCGGATCCCGCCCTTCGGCATGGCTTCCGTGGAGATCGCCTATACCCCCGACGATCTGATCGCCGACAAGGCCGTGATCACCATCAAGAGCAACGCCCAGGATAATCCCACGCTGAAGGTGAACGCCGTCGGCACGGGCGTGCGCCCGCCCGCCATCGCCGCGACCCCGGCGAACGTATCGCTGACCCTGGATCCCTCGGAGCAGAAGACATCGATCGTCAAGGTGACCAACAACGGCGGCGCCGATCTCGTGGTCGCGCTCAAGACCGTGTTGGAACGGAAAGCCCCTTCCGCCCCGGCTCCGAAACTCACCGCCGCCGCCCGCAAGGCGGGCGCTCCTTATGCCCGGGTTCGTGCGGCCCTCGGGGATCTCCGTCCCAAGGTAGTGCATCCCATGGTGCGCGCTTCGGCATCGGGCCTCAAGGTCCTGTATCTTTCCACCATGTTCGTCTCCGATTCCACCGGGGACATGTTCATGTCCGGGATCCGCTCCCTGCCCCAGGTGGCTTTGCTGGACCGCGTGGACGGAGTCTTCAACGTACCTAACGCCGATTTCCTGCTGGGATATGACGTCGTTCTGGTCTCGGCGGATCAGCCGTGGGCGGACCCCATTGCCACCGGCGACGCCCTGGCTGAATACGTGGACCGCGGCGGCCGGGTCTGCCTGCTGGTGGCCGCCATCGGTTCCGGCGGCGGCTATGAAATGCAGGGTCGCATCGGAACTCCCGATTACCTGCCCCTGGTCAAGGAAGGCCAGGGATCCTTCGGCTCCACCGCCGTATTCGCGGATCATCCCATCACCCGCGGCATGACCAGCCTGGAATCCGGGCTGCCCACCTCGGCCTCGCAGACGCAGGGCGCGGGCATTTCCCTGGGCCAATACGACAACGGGGCTCTGATCGGCGCCGTGAACGCGGACTTGCCCGTGGCCGCCATCAACGTATTCCCGTCCGATGGATACTGGGGCGGGGATTTCATCCTCATGGTGTCGAACACCCTGGACTTCCTGTCCGGAAAGGGCAACTGGGTCACGGTGGAGCCTGCCAATCTGGTGGTTCCCGCGGGCAAGACCCTGGAAGCCAAGCTGACCTTCGACACGGAAAAGCTGGATGCGGGCGCTTATGCCGGAACCCTGGAGCTCAAGCATAACGCGCCGGCCGGCGCCAACCCGCTGATCATCCCCCTGGCACTGGCCGTCACCGCCAAGAACTGCCTGGAGGCCGCGGTGTCCGCGGTGGATTTCGGCAAGGTTTGGACGGATCGCCGCGGAATGGCCAGGGTCACACTGGCCAATCCTTGTAACCGCATCACGCACGTAACCTCGCTGGCGCTTTCTCCGAAGGTATTCAAGACCACGGTCACGGCTCCTTTCGACGTACCCGCCTTCTCCGAGTTTTCCGTCGAGCTGTCGTACACGCCGGATGACCTGGTCCCGGACAATGGATCCTTCGTAGTCAAGAGCGACGCCAAGGATCATCCGACCCTGACCTTCGTCCTCAAGGGAACCGGCATCAAGCCCCCGTCGATCTCGGTGAAGCCTGCCTCGCTGTCGCTCACGCTGGATCCGGGGACCAAGGCGGCCAGGACCCTCGACGTCTATAATGCCGGCGGCGACAGCCTCCGCGTCCAGGTAAAGGCCAAGTCCCTGGATGAGACGGCCAAGTCGCTCGGCGCGGCCCAACTCAAGCCAGGCCGTCCCGCCACCATGCGGCCTCAGGTCGGCGCCCCCCTCGCGCCCCGTTCCCACGCTTCGGCGCGCGGCTTTCGGCCCCTGGCAGGCGGCAGCCTCAAGGTGCTGTTCCTGCATGCGATCAGTATGCCGCCCGAAGGCAATGATTTCGTGATGGGCCTGCGTGAGCTGGCCAACGTGGCCTCGGTGGATCTGGTCGACCTCTCCGCGTTCACGCCTAACGCCGCCTATCTCGTTGGCTACGATGTGGTTTTGGCCGGCACCGATTATCCCGCCGCCGACCCCGTCGCCACCGGAGACGCACTGGCCGACTATGTGGACGCCGGCGGAAAGGTGATCTTCTGCGCCGCGGCCTTCTACGCCGACGAATTCTATGGCTTGGGCGGACGCATCATGGATCCGGCCTACCAGCCCCTCCTCCCCGAATACACCTACTACGGCGGCGCGTCCTCCTCCCTGGCGAATCATCCCATCAATAAAGGCGTCGCCAGCATCTTTAGCGGAAACGTGATCGGCACCTTCGGCGTCCAGGGCGCGGGCCAGCCGTTGGGAACCTATGAAACCGGTTACCTCACCGGCGCGTTCAATCCCGATAAGCCGGTGGTCTCGCTCAACTTCTATCCCATCGAGGGGTACTGGGGCGGCGACATCCTGCTGATGATGGGCAACACCTTCGATTTTCTGGCGAACTCCATCCGTTGGATGAAGCCGGCGGTATCCGAGTTCGCGGTAGGCCCGGGCAAGACCTTCAAAATGTCCGTGTCGATTACGGCCGAGGAAATGGCGGCGGGCAAGTACCAGGGTCTCCTGAGCTTCAAGCACAACGCGCCCGTGGGGCCGTCCCCCCTGGAGGTGCCAGTCACCTTGCAGGTGCGGAGCAAGCGTTGCCTGGCCCTCGATCCCATGTCCTTGGATATGGGCAAGGTGTGGAAGGGGGGAACCGGCTTGCGGGAGCTGTCTCTCGTGAACGCATGCAACGAGCCCACCCAAATCACGGGATTTCGCACCGCCGATGCCGCTTTTTCGGTGCCGGACTCCACGCCGCTCGTGGTCGGCCCCTTCTCCACCGTACGCGTGAACGTGGTATTTTCGCCTAAGGACGCGAAGCTGCACCAGTCCCGCATCGACGTGCTCAGCAATGCCGCCGGCGCCGCGACTCTGAGCGTTACGCTCAAGGGGCAGGGCATCCAGCCGCCGACCATCTCGGTCAACCCCTCCAGCCTCAAGGAGAGCGCGAATGCGGGTGAGATCAAGAAGCGTGTGATCACGGTGTCCAACAAAGGCGGAGATACCCTCGATGTGGACCTACGGACCCAGACCGCTGCTGACGGCAAGGCCTCAGCCCAACCTTCGGCCCCCTTCTTGACCAAGGGCATCGGCGACGCGGTGGCGCCCTACGCTCCCGGAGGCGCGGTTACCTCCTTCCGCCGTCTCGCGACACAACCCAAGGCTAAGGCATCCGGTTACCGCATCCTGTACTTCAACACCGTCCTCCCGGACAGCGGATTCGTGGATGGCTTCACTTCCGGTATCCGTTCCCTGCCCGACGTGGCCAGCCTGGACGTGATGAGCGGCGAGTTCGTAACGCCCAATGCCGACTTCTTCCTCGGCTACGACCAGGTGTTGGTCGCCTCGAGATTCGCCTTCGCGGATCCCATGGCGTTGGGCGATGCGCTGGCCGAATACGTGGATCGCGGGGGACGCGTTTGCCTGTTGACCGCGGCTATTTCCAACTTCAAGGGCCTGGGACTGCAAGGGCGCATCGCTTCGCCCGAGTACATGCCCATGACCCAGGAAGGGCCGGGCAAGGGCGGCATGGTCGCCAGTTTCGAGGACCATCCCATCAACGCCGGCATCAAAGTCCTTTACACGGCGGTCCCCACGGCCTCGAAACAGGTGCAAGGAGACGGCCAACCTCTCGGCTACCTGGGAACCGGAGTCCTGCTGGGCGCCTGGAATTCCACCAAGCCGGTAGTGGCGCTCAACGTGTTCCCCACTGACGGCGCATGGAAGGGCGATCTGATCCCGATGATGGGCAACATCTTCACTTACCTATCTAAAGGCGGCGGCTGGCTGGCCGTCGAACCCCGTTCCCTGCGCGTCGCGCCGGGCGGCTCGGCTGAGGCCATCGTTTCTTTCGACGGGACCAAGATCCACGCCGGCGCTCACAACGGCTCGGTGGATCTGGCGCATAACGTTCCCGGCATGCCGCCGGTCTCGATCCCCGCCGCCTTCACGGTGGGAGGCCGCTTGGCCCTCGAGGCTTCGTCCAAGGCGCTGGATTTCGGACCGGTGCTGATCGGGAACTCCGCGTCGAACCCTCTGTCCCTGGCCAACACCGGAAACCTGCCGGTTACGGTAACGGCCGCGCTGACGGGTAATCCTGCCTTCTCGCTGTCCTTCAATCCTTTCCCCCTGGTGCTCGAACTCGGCGAAGACGTGATCTTGGACGTGGTCTTCACGCCCGTCGCGAACAGCTCGGTTCCGGCCCAGTTGTCCTTCGCCACCGAAGGATTGGCTCCGGTGGCAGTGGCCCTGAACGGTGTCGGGCAGCGGCCCGCCTCCCTGGCGGTCGCCAGCGCGCCCAGCCCGCTCAAGTTCTCCGTGCCCCTCGGCGGCCAGGCTTCCGGCCAGCTATCGCTCTCCGACCTCGGGGATGAAACCCTCTGGTATGGCATGAAGCTGCAAGTGGGCGCGGGCACGACCGCGATCAAGGCGGCCGCGGATCCGGCCCTGGCCTACGGGCCCGACCATTACACCCTACTGGCCAAAGGCGCCAACGACCTGCGAGTCGGCCATCCAGTGGATCTTTCGGCCGGGGGCCCGGATGGCTACGGCCACCGTTGGTTCGACTCCAAGGTGACCGGCGGCGCGACCTACGCCTGGATCGACATCACCGCGGGCGGAAGGCGGCTGGATATGGTGTCCGGTTGCGACGATTGCTCCGAATCGGCCGATCTGACCTTCGCCTTTCCGTTCTTCGGCGAGAGCTTCAAAGGCGTTAACGTGAGCGCGAATGGCTACCTGACCTTCGGATCCCTGGCCGACGGGTTCTCGAATCATCCGCTGCCCGGCAAGCTGATGCCGACCCACCTGGTAGCCGCACTGTTCCAGGATCTGTATCCGGCCGGCGGCGGCTCGATCTATTTCCAGGATTTCGGGGATAAGGCGGTGGTGCAGTATCAGGCGGTTCCGGATTTCCGCGGGACCGGCGTGTACGACTTCCAGATCATCCTTTTCCAGGATGGCACCATCGACCTGCAATATCAGCGTCTGACCGGGGTGAAGAACACTTCGACGGTGGGTATTCAAAACGGCGCCGGTGACGACGGCCTGACGGTGGCCTACAACACCGACTATCTCAAGAATAAACTGGCCGTGCGCATCCGCACCTGGCTCGGGGTGCCGCAACAGTCGGGCAACCTACCGGGTCTGGGAAGCAAAACCCTGAATCTGTCGGTGGATTCACGCAGCCTGCCGGTGGGCTCCCATAAGGGGACCTTGTCGGTGGCCGGCGGCGGAGCCCAGTCCACCAGGACGGTGGATATGCCCGTGGAGCTGAACGTCGCACCGAAAGCCAAGTAAGGACCGGATCCGGCTTCACGGCGGTGACTCCCGCCTTGCGGCCAATGCGAAAGCCTCCCGGTGTTGAGCCGGGACGGCAAACGTCCAATGGAGAGAGGGCCCGGGCGAACCTGGCCGAGGGAGTCTCCGGTTTTCGGGAACCTGGTCCTCGCTGGGCGATAGCCTTATCATCAATCGCATGTCGTGCTCGGCTCTGGGCTCCGCCGGAACTTTTGAAGACCAGGAGTGCTCGGGCCCTCCCTAGGAGTTAAAAGGCCCGGGTTTCCCCGGACTTCCAACAAAAAAGGCCCCGGAGTTTTCTCCGGGGCCTTTGCGTTCACTTAGGTGAGCTTTGCCTTAGCTGGCCAAAGCCTGCAGGTAACCCTCGTACTTCTCGCGGAGCACTTCCTTGTTCTTGTTCTTCCGGATGCGGCGCAGGGCCTGGTCGCGGAGCTGACGAACGCGCTCGTGGGAAATGTTCAAGGTCTCGCCGACCTCGCGCAGGGTTTGGGGCGCCTCATGATTGATGCCGAACAGACCCTTGATTACCTGGGCTTCGCGCTCGGGGAGCTCGGACAGCAGATCCTTGGCCAGGTGTTCCACGGCCTGGATTTCGGCTTCCGCCTCGGGATTCACGGCCTTGTCGTCCGGCAAGACTTCCTGGTAGGTGGTCTTGGTGTCGGTCTTCAAGGGGGCGTCGAAAGAGATTCCGGCTTCGCCCAACTGGATCAACTCGCGGATATCGTCTCCCAGTTCCTTTCCCTTGGACTTTTCCTTGAGGGCCTTGCGGACGCGGAGATGCTGGTTGGCCGGCAGGCGGATCAGCGAGCCCTGCTCGTTGATGGCGCGAGTGATATAAGCCTTGATCCACCAGACGGCGTAGGAAATGAACTTCAGGCCGCGGGAATGGTCGAAGCTCTCGATCGCGCGGATGAGGCCCATGGCGCCTTCGCTGACCAAGTCAGGAAGGGGAATCGGGCAGCCGCGGTACTGGAGGGCTACTTTAAGGACGAATCGCATATTGGCACTAACCAGCTTTTCGCGCGCAGCGCGATTTCCCTCACGGCAAAGCTTGAACAGCAGGTGCTCATCCTTGCGGTCGATGGGGCTGGTCTTCCGGATATCCTCGAGATAACGCTTGAGGGTCTCATCGGTGGTGTCAAAGGTCATTTAACCTGTCCTTGGTTGGGTATGGGGCTCGAATACAACCTAAGCAATAGCTGTTCCATAGGGTTAGTGCTATTTTCAATAAAATTTGTAAAGGTTTTTTCCAACATTTTCTTCAAAAGTCACGTCTAGTGACTTGCCCCTAAGTTTCGTCATATATGGTGACAAAGTAAAGGATTTTAAAAAAAAGGTTGGGGTACTTCAACTCCAACTTCCTCATTTTCGGGAAATACACCGGATTACGCAGGCAGTTTAGTCATTTTTTATGACATGACGGCGATTTTACCTGAATTTTAACGGACTTTGGGGCTCAAGCCCGTGCCCGGAGCTGACGATAACCCCTATGTACACGGTCCAGGGTAATGGGAGATCCATGGCAGACGGAATGACAGTAGGCGGGTTGGCTTCAGGGCTGGACACCACCTCGATTATCAATGGACTTATTCAGATTGAACAACAACGCGTTACCCGGGAAGAGAAAAAGAAATCCGATATCGAGCTCAAGCTCTCGACGTTCAATGATCTCAAGACCAAGCTCTCCGATTTCTACACCCAGGCCAAGGAGATGGACAAGTCCACGGCATTCAACGTGTTCTCCTCCACCTCTTCCGACGAAGCCGTCGCGAAAATCACCGGCGACGACGGAGCCACCGCAGGCAACTATGACGTAAAGGTGCTTGGTCTGGCCAGCTCCCTGAAGGTGGCATCCAAATCCTTCGCCACCTCGAATACCTCTCTGGCCATGACCGGCAGCTTCAGCCTTTCCGTTTCTGCCGCGGCCCTGAAGGCCGACCCCACGGTCACAACGGTGCAGGTAGATATCACCGCCACGGACACTCTGAAGGACATCGCCGCCAAGATCAACCGCACTAAGGGCACCGGCGCCACGGCATCCGTGGTCTCCATGGGAACGAACGACTATCGCTTGATGGTAACGGCCGTGGACGAGGGTTCCCGCGCCTTCACCATGGAGCATGTCTCCGGCCAGGGCGTTCTTTCCAACGGCTTGGGCCTGGTCACCGAAGCCACCGCCGCTTCGGGCCGCGAATCCATCCGCACGGACTTCGATTTCCGCCTGGCCGCCGGCGGCCCCGCCACCGCCGCCAGCACTTTCGGGAGCCTGTTCAATAGCATCGGTTCCAGCAGCGCCCTTTCCGCCGGCGATACCATCACGATTGCAGGCACCCGCGCCAACGGGGCCGCAGCCAACGGCACTTTCACCCTGGGCGCTCCAGGCACCGACACCCTGCAACTTCTTTTGGATTCGGTGACGGCGGCGTACGGCGGAGCCGCCGCAGTCGACGTCAGCCTGAATGCTTCGGGCGAAATCGTCGTGCTGGACAAAACCCTCGGCACCACCAACATGGCCATGACCCTGAGCTTCACCGACACGGATGCTTCCGGGTCCAAGCTGGGCGTGGGGACGAGCAAGGTCAGGACCCAGTTCAACAACGTCATCGCGGACGGCAAGAAGTCCTTTTACCTGATGAACGACATGTCGGTGTCGTCGCAGACCAACAAGGACGATAAGACCGTCGAAGGCACCGTTTTCGAGCTCAAGCGCGTCGACGCCACCCAAAGCATCAAACTCACCCTGGCCTTCGACAAGGACGGCATCAAGAAAAAGGTCCAAACCTACCTGGATTCCTACAATCAGCTGCTCAAGTTCCTGGACGAGAAATCCAAGATCGAAGTGAAGCAGGAAACCAGCAGCACGACCACCTCTTCTTCCAAGAAGACCACCATCGTCAAAGGCCCGTTCGCCGGTGACTCCACCATCCTGGGACTCAAGGCCCAGATCCAGGGATTCATGACGAACAAGATCTCGGAGCTGACCGACGAGAATCTGAGCAAGTTCTCGAGCCTGGCTTCCATGGGCATCACCTCGGAGCAGAAGACCAATTTCCTGACCATCAACGATACCGCCTTCAACGCGGCGCTGGACCAGGATTTCGAGGGCGTGAAGCGCGTGTTCGTCACCGACGGGTACATGACCAATTCGGCCCACACCTTCGGCACCTACACCAAGGACACCAAGACCGGCGTGTACGATATCGACCCCGCCGGCGTCCAGATTGATTCTGACAAGGGCTCGGGAACCAGCTGGTTTGCCGCGTCCATCGCCGGGGATGGCGACGTGATGAACTCCGATAACGGCGACTCCAAAGGCATGGCAGTCAAGGCGTCTCCCACCAGCGGAGCCGGCAAGGTGGTCTTCGTCCGAGGCATCGCGGGCCAAATCAAGGATTTCTACGACAAGATCAACAACTTCGTCGACGGGTTCGTGACCCAGACGGCGAAGGGGTACACGGACCGGATCAAGGACGAAGACACCAAGATCGCCCGTCTGGAGTCCCAAGTGGCTTCGGTCAAGGCCCGTCTCACCCAGCAATTCGCGAACCTGGAGCTTTCCATTTCCAAGCTTCAGTCCCAGAGCGCCGCCTTTAGTGGTCAGATCAGGAGATAATCGATGTCATACGCGCATCAGAGTTATAAAACCGCCAACATCACTACGGCCGATCGCGGCAAGCTGGTGATAATGATCTACGACCACTGCATCAAGTGGGCGAAGAAGGCGGAGGAGGAACTCAATGCCAACCGTCTCGAGCCCATGGTCAAGGCCGTGCAGCGCGTACAGAACGGTCTGACGGAGCTGATGTGCGCGCTGGACATGGCAAAGGGAGGCGATATCGCCAAGAACCTTTTCCGCCTCTACGAGTTTTACTCCCGCCATCTCACCCTCGCCATCAGCAAGCGTTCCTCGCAGCACCTTAAGGACGTTTCCGGAATGATGGGCAGCTTGCGGGAAGCGTGGCTGGTGGCCATCGAGAACGTGCGCCGCGAATCCCACGCTACCTTGTCCGACAAGACCACGGCGCAACTCTCCCTGGTGTCCTGAGACCGGACCAAAAGAGAACCATGAACCCCTTGACGCATAAAATCGTAGCCGAACTCGACATGCTCTATGGCCTCTACCAGATGGCCGTGGACCTCACCAAGCGCATCCGCCCCGAGGACGATGAGAAGACCCAGCGGGTGCTGGAGGCCCGTCAGAAAATCCTGGATCACACCTCCCGGTCCTCGGATGAATTGGCATCCCTGCACAAGGCATTCCAGGCCGAGCGGCTGATCCCGTCCAATGAGAAAGCCCTGGTGGAAGAGAAACGCAACCTGATCCTGGACGTGGGAGCCCGCATCCAGGCGGCCGATCACCATATGATTCGGCAGATGCAGGCGAAGATGTCCGAGATCCGCCGCGAACTGGCGGACCATACGGATCGTAAGAACGCCGTGAAGGCGTATATCAGGGCCCCCCAGCCGCAACTTCTCGTGCAGTAAGCCTGTTTTACTGAGCGCGAGCGCTTTAATTGCGCCAGGCGGCTTACGCGCCGACCCCGCTCCCGCGGCCGGTCCCCGGCACCTCCCAAACGGCGGTAAGATGCGCCCGCCGCGCCGGGGGCCGGTCCTGGGGGCGGGCGGTCCGCAGAGGGCTTTAACCCGCAGGAAACCTGCGGGAGAAGTCAAAGTTCAAAGTGCAAATTGAAAAGTTCAAAGTTTAAGAGCGAACAGCCAACAAAGTTGTAGCTGTCGACCGGGTGGCTTAGATCGCTTTATGCAATGTTCGCGGGCTGTGAGCCGTGATCGAGCAGCCCAGTGGGCTGCGAGACGGGAGCGAAGGCCCCTGCCGAGCGGTTACTGCCGCGCAGAACGTGCGCTCGCGAGCGGTGTCGACCGCTGGATGGGTAGAGCTCCCCCATTTTGCACTTTACACTTTGAACTTTGAACTCTACTCTTCCTCTTCGCCTTCTTCCATAACTCCCGCCATGTCTTCCAGACTGGTGTTGGTCAAAGGCGACCGGGGCAGCACGCCGGGCGGTGGCCCGAGCAGCTTGTAGGCTTCCACGAACTGGTCGACTGAGAGATCTTCGGCGCGGGAGTTGGTGTCAAGGGTGACTTCGTCCTGGCTGTGGGATGACTTGGCAGTGGCGGCCAGCGCGGCGATGGCCTCCTCGACTTTTTCCTTGCGGTAGAAGGGCATCAGCGAGTTCGCGAGCTTCTTGCGCTTCTGCGAGAATGCGAGCTCGACGAAACGCAGGAACATCGGGTCGGAAATCTTGGGTTGCGCAAGCGGCGTCAGGCGCACTGTCGCGGAGAGCACTTTCGGGCGGGGGCGGAAAGCGTCCTGGCCTATCTTCATCAGCATTTCCGCCGTGGCGTGATTCTGGATGAAGACGGACAGGAATCCGAAATTGCGCGTATGCGGCTGGGCGCAGATGCGCTTGCCCACCTCGTATTGGACCATGATGTTCATGGACTGGAACCGGTGGATGAAAGGCAGGAAGCGGAACAGGATCGGGGCCGCGCGGTTGT
This sequence comes from Fibrobacteria bacterium, assembly GCA_039917895.1. GTDB lineage: Bacteria > Fibrobacterota > Fibrobacteria > UBA11236 > UBA11236 > Chersky-265. The sequence continues at coordinate 12,036 of JBDSIO010000488.1, forward strand.
AGGGCAGGTTGCCTACCACCAGGGGTTTCTTACCGGGCTCGCGGGCGAGAATCTCCTCGACGTCCACGCGGGTGGCGTCCGCCTGGACCACGTCCAGGTTGCCCCATTCCGGGTGCTTGCGCAGGTGCTCGATCCACTTGGGATCGATTTCGATGGCGGTGAGGCGGTCGCATTCTGCAGCCAGCCGGCGGGTGATGGCTCCTGCCCCGGGTCCGATTTCGATGACCCAATCCTTTTTGCGGGGGGCCACGTCTTCGGCGATCTGGCGTACGACGGATTCGTCGACGAGGAAATTCTGGCCGAATTTCCAGCGCTTTTTCCGGTCGTCGTTTTCGGGTTCGGGTCTTCGCATGCTGTTATGATGTTTTCCGCGGGGGTGATTCCATCCCTTGGATGGAAGAGCCTTGCAAGCAGGCCGGCTAGGCCCCTGGTTGCCGGGGGGATTGAAAGTAGTAAAAGGTGACCGTACCCTGAGCAATATCAAGCAGTTGGGTAAAAAATAGTTACCCGTCTGACAGGTTTGAATTGGCCTTTTTCGTATAATAATCCGAATGTCGGCGCACTCGGCCACAAGCCGGCGCGGAACCCGTCCCGGTATTTCGCCCGGTATTTCGCCCACTACTTGGAAAGGTTCGTGAGGAATTTGCATGCGGAGTTTGTGGGGCCGGGCGATCACAGCCAGGGCAGCTTCCCGTCCATGTCCGACGCCGGAGGGTGGAGCCTATCGTAGCGCCTGATCCCTTTGCCGATTCCAAAACGCGCGCGATCCGCGTGAAATCCCTGTCCTGCGCCGTCCGCGCGCAGGATCGTAAGAGGAAGCGCGTCTTATCCGCCCTGTTCCTGATCGCCTTCGGCGCGGCGCCCGGAGACGCCATCTATATCGAAAAACAGGAGTACCTCGCGACTCCCGATGCCGCCCATCCCCTCGACGAGCTGCTGCCCCAGAAGGGCGTGGAGAGCACCGGCGGCAAAGGAATGCTCCAGGTCAATAGCGCCTACCTCAAGCGCCGTCACAACGTAAACTTCGAAACCCGCCAGGTGGAAATCATTCGTTATGTGGGATTGCCCCCGGCGGACGCGCAGCCCGGATCCCAGGATACCACCCCGGTGTGGCAATCCTACTACAACGAACTCAACTCCTATTCCGTGGACATGAGCGATCTCGCGCTGCGGCGCCTGTGGCTTAACCAGTTCATCGGCAAGGAAGAAGCGTCCCAGGCGGGCGGTCCCGGCATGCTCGACATCGTGCTGCCCGTGAACGTTCCGGATTGGATGAAACGCATCGGCGTCGACAAACCCCGCCTGCGCATCAACGGATCCTACAAGCTCGTCATCGAAGGGACGCGCCTGTCCGGCAACGGCGTGCCCAACGGCGGCGACACTTGGTTCCCCAGCCTGCATATGGATCAGCAGCCGGCTTTCTCGGTGAAGGGTTCGATCGGCCGGCTCATCAACATCGAGATCAACAGCGAAGAGGGTTTCGGAACCAACCTCAAGGAGCAGCTGAAGATCACCTACAAGGGCGAAGGCGACGAACTGGAAGACGACATCATCCAGGAAATCGAGGCCGGCAACACCTCCTTGGCGCTTACGGGCACCAGCCTCACCGGGTATACCGAGAGCCACAAAGGCCTCTTCGGCCTCAAGATGCGCATGCGCTTCGGCGGGCTCGAGGTCACCACCATCGCGTCGCAGGAAGGCGGATCCCAGGAACGCCAGACCCTGGGCGTGGGCACAGTGCTCTCCGACGCCGTCCGCGAGGAACGGGACATCGATCTGCACCGGCATTTCTGGCTGAAGCTGCAGGACCGCGCCGAGTACGGCCGGGCTTCAAACTGGGACCCGATCCATCCTTTGTACCTCACGGACGGCACCGGCCGCAGGCCGATCCAGGTCTTCAAGCTTCTGACCACGGGCGAGGAGGTGAACTTCAAGGACACGGCCATCGCCTGCCCTTACAATCTCGACGCCAAGGTCATTTCCGAGCGCTGCGAGTCGGGACGCTGGCAGCCGATGCAGGACGGCGCCGATTTCTATTACGACGAGCGCATGCGCATGCTCACCGTGTCCAGCGGCAACCGCAACCTGTCCCTGGCCGTGCGGTGGCAGGGCGACTTCATCGGCAGCACCACCGACCTGAGCCGTCTCATCCTCATCCATTCCCGTTCCGCCGTGGGCGTGCCCGAGCTCGACGACCTCATGTGGCGCAATGTCTACGCCATCAGCCGCATCACCAAGGAGGACAAGGAAAGCTTCCGGGTGCGCATGGTCCGCAACTCGGACAGCCTGGAGCGCGGGCAGAACGACACCTTGACCTTCATCCGCGCCCTGGGCTTGGAAAAACCCGACAAGCCCGGCCAGGTCAACATCGACGACCCCAACCTGTTCAACCTGGAACAGGGTTATATGGTGCTGCCCTGCCTCGGGGGCATCAGCCGGGCCGACGATTCCGCCAACTGCCTTACGCCCATGAAGCGCGTGAATCCGGAGACCCGCATCTATACCGACAACGTGGACGAGATCCAGAACGCCTCCACGGTCCATAAATTCGTGATCTCGGGCAAGCAGCGGAAATCCACCTTCGACGTGCGCGAGACCTCCCACTCCGTGAGCGGCAACTCCTGCGTCGACATCGAGAAGGACACGGAAAAGCTCGTGCGCAACAATTCCGAGGTGCTGGTGCGCAACGTGGACTACGAGGTGCTTTACGAAACGGGGCAGATTACTTTACTCTCGCCACGCGCCAAGGATCCCAGCGCCAAAATCGACATCAGCTACGAATGCAATCCGCCTTTCCAGATCCAAGACAAGATCCTCTTGGGCACCCGCATGGAATACAAGCTGGACGGGATCTCGGACGAGAGCCTGTTGGGGGCCACCCTGCTCTACAAGAGCCAGACGACCACGTCGGAACGCCCGGAGCTGGGCCGCGAGCCTTTCAACCAGTTCCTGTGGGGCTTCACTGCGCGCCTGGCCGGCGCGCCCAAATGGATGACCAGCGCGGCCAACCTGTTCCCGTTCGTACAGACGGAAGCGCCGTCCAAGGCGAACTTCGAATTCGAGGTGGCGCAGAGCCGGTACAATCCCAAC
>JBDSIO010000489.1:0-6971 GCA_039917895.1 Fibrobacteria bacterium
GTGGGGGCCAAAAGCAAAGGCTGAATCTGCTGCGCACCTTGATTCTGGCTCCCCCTTTGGTCATTCTCGACGAGCCCCTGAACGGCCTCGACTTTGAAAGCATCAAAAAGGTCCTATCGATGCTGGAACGGATGGCCGCGAAGGGCTGCGGCTTTCTGATGATATCGCACAACGAGGAAATCTTTGAAAGTTACGTCGATGGCGGCAACATCTACCATTTGAAGGAGTGTTAGCTGCCGGATGAAGCCTAGGTCGCCAGGAAAACCTGACAGAGTTCTAGTTCAGGCAGCAAATCCCTGCTGGTATAAATACCGCTGGAAGCCTGAAAAACATTTCCCGATCTCCTCCGGTTCACCCAGGTCAGCAACCGCATCGGATATGGAATCATGGTACCGAAGGCGCAGCAGCGGGCCTTCCAAAGCCGCGTCATCGGACTCACCTCCTCCGTGGAAGACTTTGTTCAGATCGATTTGTGTTCCCCATCACTATTCCGATGTACCAAGATTGTTAAATCCTTGGTATGCCACCCTTCAAACTCCCTGGTAGCGACCTCTTAAGCCCCGACCCATTCCGCAAACCGGACTCCTCCTCCGATTCCAAAAGTAAACCGGATTCACATTAGCTAGATAGTATCAAGCCACGCACCTTCACGCCCATGCTGTTCCGGAAATTCGTAGGGCGAATTGTCGGCGTTCAGCCTAGCTTGTTGATATATCCGTTACCCGCGCGTCGATATATAAACCAGACAGGGGACTCCCCATGAAAACCAGCACCTGCTTTGTTTTCCTTGCCTCACTCCTTTTCACTACCCATAGCCGGGCTGATTGGATCCCCATGGCGGCCCTGCCGCCGGCGGATAGTGGCTACGGTATGCCGGTTTCCGCGCTCACCCGCGCGGGGAATGCGTTGTTCGCGGCTTTGCCCGTAGGATTGATGAAATCCATCGACAGCGGCAAAAGCTGGACCGCCTCCCCTTCCTCCCCGTTTCCGATCCTGGGCCTCGCCTCGAATGGAGACGATCTCTTTTGCGCCGATGAAACCGGCCTCTTCCTGTCCAAGGACGGCGGCGCGATCTGGAGGCGGGTACTCGACGACCGCTTCGGCGGCGATTTCCGGATGAGGCAGGATCACGACTTGCTGGTCGTTGGAGCGTATGAAGACCGATTGTGGTTCTCCAGGGATTCGGGAAGCACGTGGACCGCGCGCCGCCACACGCCCCAATCGATGACCGTTCTCGCCTTCACGGGATCGAAAAATTCACTCATCATCGGTACCGAAGGAGGCACGTTCGCATCCAAAGATGGCGGAGCGACCTGGACACCGTCCACGGAGGAAGGCAATTCGGGCCGAGTCATTGCCCTCACGACCCTGGGGGACAGCGTCTTCCTGATGAATGAAAATCAAGGCTTGCTGCTCTCGGCCGATCAAGGCGGGACCTGGAAAAACGTCGGGCCGGCTTACTCGTACGAAGACTCGCTCGGGTTTGGGGGCTACTCTTTCGGCAAGGTGCAATCCTTGCAGGGAAGGCTTTTCGTCGCCGGGCTCTATGAAGTATATTCGGTGCCGGCGCCTTCAGGCATTTTCATGTCCGCGGACGGCGGGCTCACCTGGAAGCCCAGCAACACCGGACTCCCCGTCTTCCCCACTTTCCAGCATGCCGACGGCAGCACGGTCCTCGCCGTCGGCAATACCTTGCTGGCCGCGACCGCTAGCGGGGTGTTCGCATCCACGGACCTGGGCGCGTCCTGGCATCTCTCCAGTAAAGGATTGCCTCTCAAGGCCTTGGAAGGCCTGACCAATTACGATATCCACGCATTCGGCCCGTCCATTTACCTGGTCGTGAAGGAACCGCGCTTCGAGAACATGTCCATCTACCGGAGCAACGATGAAGGCAAGAACTGGGCCCTGGTGGAAATCGGAATCAAGGATCGCATCTGGAACATCGAAAGGGACGGGGTGACTGGATTCGCCATGGTGAGCGGCAGCAGTGACGCCCTCATGATGACGGCGGACGGCGGATCGCATTGGACCTCCTTCCCGGGGCCTTGGTCCGAAACCGGCGGTGTCACCGCCTTCCACCTTTCGGGAAGCGACCTCTTCGTCGCGTCCGGGACTTACGATACGCATCGGCTGTGGCATTCACCCGATCGGGGCAAGACCTGGATCGTGGACGAAAGCGTCGAAAAGCTATTCCGGGCGGAGGCAAAGGCAGGCAGCAACCGGATCAAGACCGGTCCCAACGGGTATGCCCTGTCGTTTTCGCCGGACGAGGGCATGACTTGGACGCAACTGCCGGATCTTCCCGCCAACATCCGCGTCGTCGATCTTTTATTCCATGGGAACCGTCTCATGGCCCTGACCGACTCCGGGGTAATCTACTCAGACGATCTGGCGAAGACCTGGCATCGGACCGCGGTGCCTGATCCCCAAGCGCTCATTCGGGAAGGCGATTTCCTGTACGCGGGGACACGCCTGGGTTTGTACGTTTCCAAGGACGGATCCGCCTGGCTGCCCTTCGACGGCAAAGGGATGGCCGGTTTCGACACCAAAGCCATCGCTGTGATCGGACGTAACGTGGCCGTTTCCCGGGCCGATGCCATTTTCCACAGCGAGGACCTCGGAGGCCATTGGACTCGCGCCCGCTCCGGGCCCAAGGGCGCTATCGCGCTCGCGGCCCTTCCCGACGGCGCCTTCTTCTCGGCCACGCACGATACCGTCTACCGTTCCACCGATGGCGGGGACACCTGGATCCGATTGCCGAAACTGGTGGCGGGCTCCTGGCAGCCGCGCATCCACAGCCTGGCAGCCGGCCCCGACCGGGTCTATGTCGGAGCAAGCACCGGCCTGTTCGCCACCACGGACGGAACGGCGTGGACCTTTGCCACGAACCGGGGCGTCCGGGAAACCGGCAATGGACTGGCTTTCGCGGACGGAAAACTGTTCGGCGTCGACCTCTCCAATTCCGTGAGACAATCCGGGGACAGCGGCAAAACCTGGTCCTTCGAGGCGGCGATGCCGGGTCCCGGCTACGGCTTCCTTTCGGGACGGGGCCCGGACCTGGTGATGGCCTCGCAGACTAAAGTCTACTCGCGGTCGGCCGGATCGACGGATTGGGAGGCGCAATCGGAGGGAATGCCTGTGGGCCCGGTAACGGCAACCGCCGTCGACGGCGGCCGGGTCTTCGCCGCCTTTTTCGGCCTAGACCAGGATATTTGGTGGAAAACTCTGGGATCCGCCACGCGAGCGCCGGAACCTGTATCTTCCCGGTTTGGATTCAGGGTCGCGACGTCCGGAGCAACCCAAAGGTTTCATTTCCGCCTCGATAGCCCGGCCTCGGTCCAGGTTTCTCTTTTCGACTCCAGAGGGCGTCGTCTGGCGCGCTTGGCCTCCGCGGGAAAACTCTCGGGAGAGCAAACGTTGACGTGGATGGGAGCCGCTTCCTCCTTGGTTTTCTATCAGGCGGAGATCCGCTCCGGAAACGCCTTGTTGATGTCGCGGCACGGCGTCCTGGGACCCGCTTCAGGGAACTGAATCCGAGATACTGCGTCTTCGTGGAGTTCCAAGGGTTGCTAATCCCCAGGCAGCGGAAGCAACACCCGAGGCGATGTATACTCCCGCACGTGTTGCGTGAAAGGGTCCCGGAAACGGAGGCCTTTCGAAAGGAGCTGGAGCGGTCGGGCCAAATCATCCGGGGCTTCAGGAAGCCAATCCGGATAAAAGGGATCATTCAGGATGGCCGCCCCGATTTGGGAGACCTGCAGACGCAACTGGTGCGTCTTCCCGGTAAACGGATACAGGGCGAGTCCGGCATAGGCGCCCGACCGTTTCAGAAGGCTAACACGGCAAAACGCATTGGAAACCCCATCCGCAAAATGGCGTCGTAAGGTGGTTCCGTATCTTTCGATGCGGCCCTCCAGTTCCCAGGATTTTTCCGCAGGGGGTTCAGAGAGCCAACGGACATTGGACAAGTATTCCTTTTCCACCTGACGCTCCTTGAACAGATCCTGGTAGCGTCCCCGTTCGTGTTCATGGATGGAAAACAAAACCAATCCGGCCGTGTGCCGGTCTATTCTGTGGACCGGAGAAAGCCCGAGTAGGCCGGTTTCCTCCATCAAATGGTATAGGAGGCATTCCTTCACGAATTTTCCACCCGGAACCACGGGCAGGAAATGCGGCTTGCAGGCCACGAGGATATGTTCATCCCGGTAGAGGATTTGATGGGCGTCCACAATGCGCGGCTCTCTGGAGACTTCCCTGAAATACCGGATTTCCATTCCAGGCCCAACCTTGGAAAGGGCGAACGCGGCGGTTCCATCGCCGAACCGGACTTTTCCATCCCCGATACGGCTTCTCCAGGTTTCCGCCCCAATGTGCGGAAAGCGCCCGGAGAGGAAATCGAGCAAGGTGATGTCTACCGGGGTTCCGAGGGGCACAAAAACGGATGACGCCCTGGGCGAGATACTGTTCACGGGGTAATATTCCTTCCTTTGCCGAGTATCCCGATTGCCTGCACGGAATAACAATACGAAGTCGGTAACAGAATGATATCGGCAGCGGACCAAGACCTGTTACCTTATGTTTTCGGTAGGTTTTCGGTAGGTTTTCCCTAGGTTTTCCGAAGGTTTACCCTATGTTTGCCCTATGTTCCTGGGTGGAACGGAGATATTCGCATGCGGCTCATGGTCTGGCTAGGCCTTTTGCTTTTTCTGGAAATGCCTTTCGGCCAACCGGCCACCTTGACCCTGAGGGCCAAACTGCGGGATTTCAAGGATTTTCGCCCCTCCGATCCCACCACCCATCCGGATTTCGAGAACGACCTTTATATGGGATGCGGCGGAACCGACCTGGGATACGTCCGGAATACCATCGCCTTGGACGGACCCATGGATACGACCCTGTTCCGGGGAGATAATCGCGGTCCGGTCCTGCAAAAGCTCGCTCCTACCGGTAATCCAACCGCAAAATGCTTTACCAGCATCGAGAAATTCGGGGATTGGTATAATGATAATCCGGCGGTTAACCGCAAGTTCTACACGGACCTGGTTCTGACCCGCAATGCCCAAGGTATTTATTCCTTCAACGACGACAACTTCCTTCCATTGAACCAGGGCGCAGGCTGGCGAAAATTCCAACCCGCCGACCCCGATCCTTTCGGGCCCAGGCCGGACATCACCCCGAACGATGTCTGGGGCTTTACCATGGAGTTGCACACCACTTTCACCTATGTCGCGGGACAGAAGCAGGTCTTTTCCTTCAAGGGCGACGACGATGTCTGGGTGTTCATCAATGACCGGCTGGCCATCGACCTCGGCGGTCTGCACCCTCAGTTGACCTCAACTGTCAACCTGGACGCCCAGGCGGTCGCGTTGGGGCTCGTGGATGGTGGCAGCTATCCCTTGGACTTTTTTTTCGCCGAGAGGCACTCCACCGGTTCCCATTGCCAGATCACCACCAGCCTCCAGCTCGTCCAAACGCCGCAATTGCCGATCCCGGTGGCCGCGCCCGCGGGCCGGACTTTCAGCTCTTCCATCCAGGTGGCGGTGACGGTCCCGGGTCATCCCGATGCGCAAATCCGGTACACTACGGACGGAACGGAGCCCACGGCGACGAGCCCTACCTATCCCGTCTCCCTGACCTTTTCGGGCAATACCACCCTGAAAGCCAAAGCCTTCGAAACGAATTTCCAGCCCTCGCCCACCCTGACCGAGGTGTATACCCTGGAGCAGGTGAAGCTGCCCGCTCCCATCGCCACGCCGCCTGGCAAAACCTTCCAGCTTTCCCTTTCCGTGGGCCTGGCCGTACCGGGCCATTCCGATGCCGCGATCCGCTATACCACGGACGGCACGGATCCCATTCTCACCAGCCCGCTTTATTCCTCCGCTCTGGCATTCACCTCCGGCACGGTCCTCAAAGCCCGCGCCTTCAAGACCGGTTGGCTGCAATCCGACGTCATGACCGAGAATTACATCCTGGAAAAACTGAAGCTCCCCGCCCCGGTCGCCGACCCGCGCGGGCAGGTATTCGACATTTCCATCGCGGTGACCCTTACGGTTCCCGGCTATCCCGACGCCGTCATCCGTTACACCTTGGATGGGAGGGATCCGGATTCCACCAGCCCGGCATACTCCTCGACCCTGACCTTCACTGCCAGCGACACCGTCAAAGCCCGGGCCTTCAAGGCAGGCTGGCTCGCCAGCGAAGCGATGGTTGAAATCTATCCGTTGCGCATTCCTCCCAACGTCATCACCCTGAGGATGGACAGCACATTGATTCGCAAAGGCGAGTATGGGGTAGCGGGCTATCCGGATCAGGTCCTGAAGCGTCCTATCGCCGTGGTGTCGGTGTCGGGAGGAGCCACCCAATGCCTGGAGTGTCCCGCAGGGGCCCAGGACATCTTCCTGAAGCCCGGTCAATTCCCCGAATGGGTGGTTTCCAGCCGGTATCCGTTCCATTATTTCTTCCAAATCTATGACCATCTGGGCCAATTCGTGCTATCGCAGGACGGGGAGATAACCCAGGAGATGCTGGGGCGGACCCTAGGGGACGCCTCCGGTTACCGTGGATTCAGCTTCCGGTGGGCGCCCGTTGCCCACAACGGAGTGGCGGTGGGCACGGGGGCCTATATCCTGCGCGGCAAGGTGGTGGATATTCCCCTTTCGCCCTCGGCAGGGCAGGGACGATCGGAGATGAACCTGCTCAAAAAATTCGGCTTCGTGCGGTCCCGTTAAACATTCCGCGGATGCGGCTTCCCGCCCGTCGCACCCGTATCAGCTGGGTTACCGCCTGAAATAGACCGGGACCTCGGCCCCGGTGTGGCTCCGGATGCGCCCCTTGGCGTCCACGGCGCCGTCAGCCGATGCGGGAAGACCCCGCGCGCCGGGCCGGATCGGTCGGATGCCTATCTCCGGCCGGCCGATGGGTTCCGCCAGGTAAGGCTTTAGCTTGTCCAGCTTCCACTGCTCCACGCTCGT
>JBDSIO010000490.1:0-4277 GCA_039917895.1 Fibrobacteria bacterium
TAGTAAGCTGCCATGGCAAATAGTAGATTTTCTTATTAATTTTGCTGCTGTTGGTGTGTTCGTCTAGTGGTTAGGACGCTGCCCTCTCACGGCGGAAGCAGGGGTTCAACTCCCCTACGCACTACCAGTCTTGATCGGGGGCGCTTCAATTGGAGCGTCCCCTTTCTTTTTGACCCCCGCGTTTCCGCCTTCCTGGTAGCGCCCTCTCCGGAATCCGACACCATAATGTATCCCAATGCTTGTGTAAAATCGCCGTAAATCCTATTTTTCCCCACAATAATGGGTTTTACTTTTCCTCGCCAATTTCCGGGCCGCTTCGGTTTGGCAGCCGTTTCCAACAGCCTATTTCCCCTTTCCCAAGGTTAAGTCTCCATGGAAAACTTGTTGGCGATGATTCTGGCCGGTGGCCAAGGTTCCCGGCTCCAACCCTTGACCAATGACCGTGCCAAGCCGGCCGTCCATTTCGCGGGAAAATACCGGGTTATCGACTTCGTCCTCAATAATTTCGTGAATTCGGGTTTCTATCAGGTCAAGATCCTGACCCAATTCAAATCCGACTCCCTGAACCGCCACGTCTCCCAGGCGTGGGATTTGAATCGGAATCTGGACCAGTACGTAGACCTGGTGCCGGCCCAGATGCGTATCGGCAATTCCTGGTATATGGGCACGGCCGACGCCATTTACCAGAACGTGAACCTGATTCGGGACGTCCGTCCGGACCATGTCGCCGTATTCGGCGGCGATCACATCTACAAGATGGCCGTGAACCAGATGCTCCAGTACCACATTTCCAAGGGAGCGTTAGCCACCATCTCGTGCATCCCGGTGCCGCAGGACGAAGCCCGGTCCTTCGGCGTTGTCGAAGTGGACGACGACGGCCGCATGATCGGATTCGAGGAGAAGCCGGATCACCCTAAGTCCATGCCGGGGCGGCCCGGCTGGTCCCTGGCCTCCATGGGCAATTACATTTTCAACAGCAAGTTCCTGGTCCGCGAATTACTCTCGGACAGCAAGCTGGCGAACTCGCACCACGACTTCGGCAAAGACATCCTGCCCTCCATCTACAACCACCATCCGGTGTACGTGTACGATTTCGCCAGCAACCGCATCAAGGGCGAGAACGAGACCAGCCACGGATATTGGAAGGACATCGGCACATTGGAGGCGTTCTTCGACGCCAACATGGATTGTTGCGCGGTTTCTCCCATTTTCAATCTGTACAATTCCAAATGGCCACTGCGCACCGTGAACTGGAACCTGCCTCCGGCCAAATTCGTTTTCGGGGAAAACGACCCCGAAGGCCGCAAGGGTGCTTCCTTCGACTCGATCGTATGCGAGGGTTGCATCCTCTCCGGCGGCCAAGCCATCCATTCCATCCTATCCCCCGGCTGCCAGATCCATAGTCACGCGCTGGTGACCGACTCCATCTTGTTCCCGAACGTGGACGTGGGCCGCGGCGCGCGCCTCCACCGCACCATCGTGGAGAAGGGCATCAAAATCCCGCCCGGCTTCCAAGTCGGAGTCAACCTGGACAAGGACCGCGAACGCTTCCATGTGACCGACACGGGGATTGTCGTGATCGCGAAGGATACCATCATAGAAGCCTAGATCTCCGGCTTCGCCGGAGAGAGTTCAAATTGAAAAGTGAAAATTGTAAAGTTCAAATTTAAGAGTCAGTCGAATCTCCGCTTTTGCCAGGGCCACCTGACTTCCGTGAAAGGTCCGGTCTTAAAATTTTCACTTTTCACTTTTCACTAAAAACTTTTCAATCTCGCTTAACGAAACCTACCATAGGACCCTATGAACTCTTCCATCTTCCGTGAATACGACATAAGGGGTCTCCATCCCCAGGACCTCACTCCCGATACGGTCCGGCGGATCGCCATGGCTTTCGGCAGCGTCTTGAAGGAAAGGGGCCTGAAGCGGATTTCCGTCGGCGGAGACGTCCGCCTGCACACCAACGAGATCAAGGCCGGATTCATCGCGGGCGTGAACGCGACCGGCATCGACGTGATCGATATCGGCATCATCACCTCTCCGCTCTGCTATTTCAGCGCCTTCCATCTGGACATCGACGGCTTCGCCATGATCACGGCCAGCCACAATCCCAAGGAATACAACGGGCTCAAGCTCGGCATCGGCAAGACCACGATTTTCGGAGCCGACATCGTGGACATCAAGGAACGGGCCGCCCGTCTGGTTTTGGGCTCCCACGGCGAAGCCGTTGGGGCCGGTGCGGTCGCGAGCGGTGCCGGCAAGGTCGAGTCGCGCGACATCACCGAGGACTACATCAAGTACCTGGAGTCCAAATTCAAACTGTCGAAAAGGATCAAGCTGGTGCTTGACCCCGCCAACGCCACCGGAGCGCTGTTCGCGAAAAAGGTCTATGAGCGCATCGGCGCGGAGGTTATCGCCATCAACGACACCGTGGACGGGCGTTTCCCGAACCATCATCCCGATCCCACCATCTGGGAGAACGTCGTGGAGCTGTCGGAAAAGGTCAAGGCCACCGGCGCCGCCATCGGCATCGGCCTGGACGGCGACTCCGACCGCATCGGCGTCATCGACGAAAAGGGCGCCTTGATTCCCGGGGATCTGCTGACTCTGATCTACGCCAAGGATATCCTCGAGAAGGACAAGGGCGCCAAGATCATCTACGAGGTGAAATCCTCCATGGCCCTGGAACAGGAAATCACCAAGGCCGGTGGCCGGCCCATTATGTGGAAGGTCGGGCATTCCCTGCTCAAAAAGAAAATGTCCGAGGAAAAGGCTCCCCTGGCGGGAGAGGTCAGCGGGCACATCTTCTTCGCGGATCGCTATTTCGGCTATGACGACGCCATCTACGCCGGCTGCCGCATCCTCGAAATCCTGGACAAGACCGGCAAGGCCACCTCGGCGCTGCTGGAGGGCGTGCCCAAGTATTTCAACACCCCGGAAATCCGCTGCGAATGCAAGGATGATGAAGAGAAGTTCCGCATCGCCCAAAAGGCCATCGAATACTACTCTAAGACCGCCAAGGTGATCGACATCGACGGCGTGCGCATCCTTTTCACCGACGGTTGGGGGCTGGTGCGCGCTTCGAACACTCAGCCGAGCCTGGTCACGCGCTTCGAAGGGACGACTCAGAAGCGCTGCGACGAAATTCGGGAGTCCATCCTGGGTAAGCTTCAGGAGTTTGGCGAGATCAAGATTGGATCTTCGCACTGAAGATTGGCGGGCCCAGCGGGTTTACCCCCGCGCCATCGCTCCGCCGAATGGGAACGCCCGCACACCCGCCGTCCCGTCAGCCCGCAGGGCATAGAACGCATACTGATATCGAACGAACTCCGGCAACCCGGATGGCGTCCTTCTTTACGAAGGATTGTGGGTCTCTTACAAGGTTTGACCCCTCGCAGTATCGGGCGTATGCGAATCCGGGGCATGTCGAGGAAGGGCGCCGCCGGTTGAGCCCCGGCGGCACCGGCTGAATCAGGACTTCTTAGCCATGGCCGATAGGGCTTCGCCGGCTTTGTCGAAAAAGGCCATGATCTTGGGCTTCTGCTCCAGCGCGGATTGATCGGGAGTGATGGCCTCTGCAGCGCCTCGTACCGCCGAGACCTCATCGCGGTTATCGGGAAACTTCGCGCCTTGCAGGGATTCCATCAACTCGGTAGCCCGGATGAAAGCGGCGCGGACCTGGACCGGATGTTCGTCGGACTGGGGATTGGTCTGCAGACTGTCCGCCATGGACATCAGGGAATCCAGCTTGTCGTTGATCTCGCCCTTGGGCAAACCTGATTTCCTGGAAACGCCATCGAGGGCTTTTGCCAGATGCCTGAGGCTGGTGCTGGTATACTTGTGTTCCAGTCCTTCCGCCGTATCCGCGCTGTGGATGTATCCGAGATAATCGGATACTTCCGAAACTTCGGACCGGGAAAGGGTGGTCGATGAATTGCCGGGCTTTTTCGCGCAGGCGATCGGAAGCAGGGAAACGGCAAGGCCAATGCTGAGCAGCAACTTTTTCATGATTCTTCCTCCATTAGGTAAACAGATTCAGGGGCCTTTAATCCTTTTAGGTCCCTGATACCATTGGAGGGAAGATAAATCCTGATGAAGGCGAGGGGGATTTTTCTGCGGGTGCGGAATCTTCTGCAGGCGCGGAATCACGACCGCGCAGGGATTCAATTCCGGTAGTCGACGCCCTGGATGGGCTCGGTCGCATCCTTGCCGTTCAACTCGCTGAAGTCCATCGCGCGGCCGCGGTAATCCTCGATCCCGTCCAGCAGCTTGTGCAGGTT
>JBDSIO010000491.1:0-18555 GCA_039917895.1 Fibrobacteria bacterium
GGCTCGTCAGCGATGAGCAGGGCCGGGTTCAGGGAAAGGGCCATGGCTATCATTACCCTCTGCAGCATGCCGCCGGAAAGCTGGTGAGGATAAGCGGAAAGCACGCGGTCGGGATCGGCGATGCCGACGCGATCGAGTAGGTACCGGATGCGTTTCTCCGGATCGCCGTCATAAGGATGGTATCGGAAAGGTTCGAGCAGTTGCCGCCGGATCGGCCATAATGGATTCAGGGCCGCGCCCGGCTCCTGGAAGATCATGCCGATTTCCGCGCCGCGGATTTTCCGGAGCTCTTCCGCATCGAGCTTGAGGATATCCCGCCCGCGAAAAAGGATACGCCCTGAAAGGACCCGACCTCCCGGCATGGGCAGCAATTTGAGCAAGGAAAGGCAAGTGACGGATTTGCCGCATCCCGATTCGCCCACCAATCCGTAGGCCTCGCCGGGGTGGATATGGAAGCTCACTTTGTCGGTAATCGCAACCACGCCCTGTTCGCCCGCGAAGCCCAGGGAGAGATTCTCCACCTCCAAAAGCGGTTGCGAAGGGCCATTCATGGATAAAATGTACATTACCCCTGGCCTAAATTTCCTTAAATACCGGGAAAAACGTCAGATGCCTCCTTACCGAAACCCGGGTGCTTTCCCGTTGTTTTCGTTATTTAGCCAGAAGCCGAAACCATTGATTGACCGTATATTTGTTCAGCTGACATGCGAGAGAAAGGCAAACCGAATATGCATTTTTTTGGGGGTCCGATGAGGGTCTTTACATTTCGGTTGACCGTTTCCGCCTTTTTCGCATCGGCTTACCTGCCCGTCCAAAGCGCCCAGATTTGCAACCTGGTTTTCGCGAAATGCCCGAGCAATTTCGCAACCGCCACCATCAACGTTCCCAAGGATGTCATCTGGCTCGATCCCGTCATCCCGGTGTGCTCCGAGAACGTCCAGGTGGTGACCGGAAGCAAACCCACTTCTCCGTCCATCATGTTCATCATAGACAACTCCGGCAGCATGAGCACTGGAGAAGTGGATGATTCCAACCGAGGTAACGATCCCGATGAGGCCAGGTTCCGCGTCGTGAAGGCCTTGCTGGATACCATCGCCATGAGCGCGCCGACCGCCGAGGTGGGCATGGCCATCTTCACCCGCCGCCTGCAATTCGACCACCGTGATAATCCGTTCTTCAAGACCGCCTTCCCCGCCGACACCTCGCAGCACGATTCCTACGTGCCCCTGACCACGCTCAACCAGGACTTCGGCAATGGCGCTAAGGGCGTGGACACGCTCAAGGCCTTGCTCTCCTATACCGGGAACGGCAACCTTGTGTACGCGACCAAACTGCCGGCCTCGCGGCCCAGTTCCCTCGCGGCCACCAACCTGCGCGACGGCACCGACATCTCCCTCGGTTTCGAAGCCGCCAAGGAAGCCATGAAGGCCGCCAAAGCCGCTCCGGCCGACCAATATTTCATCTTCCTCTCCGATGGCGAGCCATCCACCGTGGACATCAGCCGCGATGCCTTCAGGAACGACTTCATCAAAGGGGTGGGCGCAGCGACCACCTTCACCATCTTTTTCAAGAACTCCCCGAACCCGACCGCGCCCCAGACCATCATCGACATGACCGAGGCCATTAAGATCAACGGCTATTCAACCAGCAACTCAAAGAGCGCCCATTTTGCCATCAACCTTCCGGGGAGCCAGTTGCTGACTTTGCTCCAGAACAGCATTCTCAATCCCATCCTCGCCAACACCCCGGGCAAGCCCGTGACCGCGGTGATGGAGGTCGGCGGGACCAGGTATAACAGCGCCTCGGTGAATACCCAGAATTTCACCTTCCCCCAGCGTGTTCCCATCGGCGCCACCCAGACCACGGTCAACCTCACCTACACCTACCAGTACACGGATTCGGGCAAGACCAAGACCAAGGACGTACCTTACGTACTCACGCTGAACCGGACAAACGGGAGCGCTCCCCTGGTCGACGGGTTGACCATGGCCTGCCAGGAGCAGGGCACCATCTCCCTCTTCAACAAGGGCAACCCCGTCAACATCGTCACCGCCGATCATAACGACCTGGACATCCACCTGACCCTGGCGAACGGCGAAACCTGCAATGGGTGCAAGGTGGAAGTAAAGCCGAGCAAGAGCGCCGACAGGGAAAACGTCAAACTCGACCCGGGCTCGGGCTACCAGACCGGCAACTTCGGCCGCGAGACCAACGCCACCGCTGTCCCTGGCGACAACAAGCTGCAGCACCTGCCCACCGACAGCATCATCGTCACCTATGTCAACCCGGACAACCCCTTGGACGTGATCCGCAAGGCTTTCCCTTATTCCGACGTGTCCACGGTGCTCAATGTCATCCGGCACAATGACTACTCGCGCGCCGGCGACTTGGTTCCGCCCGTGACCGGCCAGCAGTTCGTGCTCGTAACGTCAGGGGCGGTGACCGCCTCTCCCACCCAGGGAGCCAAGAACTGGAGCATGCTTCCCGCCCTGTTGACGGCGAAGGATTCGCTCCGTTATGTCGGCAACGTCATCCAGGCCTCGCGCGCCTTCAAGTGTGAGATCCAGATCTTCACCAACCTGGGCCAATTCGTGAACAAGATCGACTTCACCATCCCCCAGACCGAGTTCGCCAAGCTGGCCAAGTCCCCCAAGGGCAATACCCGCCAGCTTAGGGTGCTATGGGATAACCGCACCTCGTCAGGCAATCTGGCCGGAACCGGCGCGTACGTCCTTAAGACCACGGTTACCCTGCTCCGCATCCCGGGCATCGCCGAGGACGAAGCCGTCAGCACCGACTACCGCGTCGTGGGCGTGCTGCGAGACCAGTAACCGAATCCTTTCGCGAAGCGATTCGGCGTACCTGGGTTTTGACCGCAGTCCTAGGCGCCACCATGGGCGAAATCGAGTCCGCCGCACCCCAAACCGAGGTTGGCCTGGTCATCTTCACCCGCTGTTGAAAACCGTACCTTGCGGTCGATTCCTTGCTACCCAAGCAGACCCAATGGTCTTCTTCCTAAACGATATGATGCCCCGACTTCGGGTCAAACGCTTCGCGGACGCCTTCGCCGATGAAGGTGGTGAGGAGCAGGGTCACGAAAAGGGCCGTGACGGATGAGATGGCGATCCAGGGCTTGTGGAGGTTGTCCAGGCCCTGTTTCAGCATTTCGCCCCACGATGGCGTGGGCGGCGGCAGGCCGAAACCCAGGAAGTCCAGGGCTGTAAGCGAGGAAATACCCGCCACTACGGAGAAGGGCATCAGGGTGATGACCGGCGTCAGCGAATTGGGCAGGATATGGTGGAAAAAGATGCGGATGTGGCCCAGGCCCGCGGCCCGCGCGGCGCGCACGTAAGCCTGCCCCTTGATTTTGAAGAACTCCCCGCGCATGTAGTAAGAGAGGGTGATCCAGGTGAAGATCGCCATGATGAAAAGCAGCAAAAAGAAACCGGTCCCGTAGGTGGCTCCGAGCAGGATCACGACATACAGAAAGGGCAGGGAACTCCAGATTTCGATCAGCCGCTGCAGTACGATGTCTACTTTGCCGCCGAGGTAGCCCTGGATTCCGCCGATGATGATGCCCAGGATGGTTTCGCAAAGGGTAAGCAGCAGGGCGAAACCCATGCAGATGCGTAATCCGTAGATCAGGCGGGCCAGGACGTCGCGGGCGGAGTTGTCGGTGCCCAGCCAATGGTCCGGGGAAGGTTTGTGCGGCGGCGTGTCCGCCAGATCCAGATAGGTATGCAGCGGATTATGCGGAATGGGAGGCAGGATCATAAATCCTCCCTTGGCAATGAAAGCCGGGTCCTTCCGCAGTACCGCATAATCGGGTTCGGTACCGTACTCCCCTCCGAAGCCGGAGGCGGGGTAGAATTTCACCACGGGAAAATAGGTATGTCCATCGTACCGCATGAAGAGGGGCTTGTCATTGGCGATGAAACCGGCGAACAGGGAAAAAAAGAAGGCGACGCCGAGAATCCACAGGGAATAGTAGGATCTCCGGATCTTGCGGAAGCGCCGCATCCTCTCACGGGTCAGTTCGGAGATCATTCCGCGGACCTCATTCCAGCCGGATCCGGGGGTCAACGATCACATAGAGGACGTCCGAAAACAGCCGCCCGATCATGGCGAAGAAGCTCGTGAGGAGGATGACCCCCATGACCACGTTGTAGTCGCGGTTCACCATGGAGTTGAAGACCAGTTTGCCCATCCCGTCCAAATCGAACACGTTCTCCAGCAGGATGTCCCCGCCTACAAGCGCGGCGAAAATCGCGCCTGCCCGGGTGGCGAGCGGAATCAGCGCGTTCCGCAGGGCATGGGAGTAGACCGCCCTATTGAAGGATGCGCCTTTGACCACGGCGGTGCGCATGTAATCCTTGCCCAATTCCTCCAGCAGGCTGTTCTTGAGCATCATGGTCAGGAAGGCGAACTCGGAAATCATGTAGCAGAATAACGGCAGCACCAGATGGCTCGCCAGATCCGAGATCTTGCCCGCCAAGGTGAAGCTTTCAAAATCGTCGGAAACGATTCCGCTGATGGGGAACAGATCAAGGAAGCTGCCGCCGCCGAGGAAGATGATCAACAGGATGCCCAGGGCGTACCCGGGCATGACGTAACCGCTGAAGATGACCACGGAGGAAACGGTATCGAACGGCTTTCCGTTCTTGATCGCCTTGGCGATTCCCAGCGGGACGGAAATGAGGTTGGAAAGGATTACGGAAACCACCCCGAAGAAAAGGGAAATGGGAAGTTTCTGGAGGATGATGTTCCACACCGGCTCCTGATAGGCGTAAGACATGCCCAGATCCAATCGAAGCACCTTTCCGAGCCAGGTGAAATAGCGGACGTGGATGGGCTTGTCGAACCCGAAATAGGCCTTGATGTTCCGGATTTCCTCCGGGGAAATGTTGGCTCCCACCCCTTTCGCGTTCGCGGCCTGCTGCACCTTGGAGATCATTTGCTCTACCGGCCCGCCGGGGACGAACTGGATCAGCAGGAAACACGCGATCGTGATCCCCAGCAGGGTCGGAACGATCAGGAGAAGCCGCCGGATGATATAGGACTTCACGGCGCGGAACCCGCATGCATGCGCAGGCGCCCGCCGGAACGCGTATCACTTCCCGTAGCGGACCTCCGAAGGCGGCAAAGGCAGGGCGGAACCGTCAGCCATGGCTTTCTTCAAAGCGGCTTCCTTGGCGGGATCCGCGTACCAATAGGCGGAGATGCAGTCCTCATCCTGGAACCTGGAGTAGACGTATTTGGCGCCGCCGAAACGGTTCCAGCTCAGCAGCCACTTGGAATCCTGCTCCCACAGGAGGATGTAAGGCAGCAGTTCATTCAGGCGATCGTCCAGCCTGGTATTGATGACGTTTCGCGATTCCAGATCCGGGGCCTGCTTCTGGGCCTCGATCAAGCTGTCGACCACTTTGTCCTTCACTCCGGCCCAGTTGTTCGAAGAAGGCTCGTCGGCGGTACGGGAATGCCACATGCTTTCCGGATCGCGTAGCCGGGTGCCGCCCCAACCGGCCGAACCCAGGTCGAATTCGTATTTGTCCATGCGCTTGGCATAGGTGGACCAGGACATCTCCTCGACCTTGGCCAGGATGCCGACGCTTTTCAAATCCTCGACGTAGACGTTGATGGGACGCAAATCCGCGCCCGTAACCAGGGTAAAGGAGATCTCGAACCGCTTGCCGTCCTTTACCAGCACGCCGTCAGGACCGGATTTCCAACCCGCCTGGGTGAGCAGCTCGCGGGCCTTGGCGGGATTGTATTCCCGGATGCCGCGGTTGGGACTCTTATTGTCGGGATACAAATCCGCGAAATAGGTGTTGAGCAGGAAGAGCAGGTTGTGGTTGAACTTCTCGTTCATGAGCTGGCGGTTGGCGAGGTAGGCGAGGGC
Organism: Fibrobacteria bacterium; assembly: GCA_039917895.1. Lineage (GTDB taxonomy): Bacteria > Fibrobacterota > Fibrobacteria > UBA11236 > UBA11236 > Chersky-265. Next base: position 5,900 of record JBDSIO010000491.1, read on the forward strand.
CTCGCGCACACGTACGTCCTGGAACATGGGGCGGCGCAGGTTGATAACCCAGCCGCGGAAGCTCTTGGGATTGCCGTTGTAGATGCGGGTCTTGGCCACCCAGCCTTTCTTGACCTGGTCGAAATCGGTCTTCTCCGCCCACACCGCCGCGCGGGTCACGGGGTACACGTCGATATCGCCCTTCTTGAAGGACTCCAGCACTTTGAGCGGGTCCTCCATGAATTTCCAGCGCACGGTCTCGAAGTTGTATTTATGCTCGTTGAAGCGCTTGGCGAAACCCCAGTAATCGGCCCGGCGTTTCAGGGAGACGCTGCGGTCCTTCTTGACCTCGTCGAGACGGTAGGGGCCGCTCACCACGGGCAGATCCCAGTTGAGCAGGTTGAAATCCTTGCCTTCCCACGCGTGCCTGGGGAGGGCTATCATGCCGCCGGATTCGTAGAAGTTGAGCCAATGATCCACCTTGGCCGTGACGACCACGGTCAGGCTGTCCGGGCATTCCGGCTGCTTGAAGCGATCCAGGCCCACGCGGAACAGGGAGGTCAGGTTCTTGGGATTCATGATGACGTCGTAGTAAAAGCGCACGTCGCCGCAGGTGACGGGAACGTTGTCGCTCCAGCGGGCCCGGGGATCGATATGGTAGGTGAAGGTCTTTCCGTCCGCCGAAGTCTCCCAGCTTTTCGCCAGGATCCCGATGGGTTCGTTCTTGGAAGGATGAAGGTCGATCAGGGATTCGAAGGTCAGGCCCATAAGCTCTTTGGTGAACCAGTTCCAGTCCAGCCAAGGATTCAAGGTCTTGGGCGCAGGTCCACCCCAGATGTTGAGGGAACCTCCCGTCACCGCATCGGGGTTGGCGTCGGGATCGGGATCGCCGCCGGACTCGACCAACACGGCGTCCGCATCCGGCTTGCCTGGCTTGGAGGTTCCGGTGTCCTTCTTGTTGCAACCGGCGAAGCAGACCACAAGGAGCAAAAGGGCAATACGCATCATCGACATCCACCTCTCAGGCAAACCGTTCAGTCCGGGTTAAAAATAGCATATTACCCCCCAGGGGGGGAATTGCTAGCTTCTGGACCCAACCGGCCATGCATCAAGGCTCCCCGATCCGCTTCCCTCCGCTCCCGGTCCTGCACCCGGCTTTACGGAATGCGATCCTGCCGGCCGTTTCGGCGCTCCTCCTCCTCGCCTGCACCCCATCCCATAAGGACCTGGGAACCACCTACCGCGGCGTACTGGTCACCAACCTGAAGAACTTCGATCCCGCCCTGGTCCAGGATCAATACTCGGCCATGTGCCAATTCCAGGTCTACGAGACCCTGGTGGAGTACAAATACCTGGCTCGGCCTTACGACATCCAGCCCTGCCTGGCCACGACGGCCCCGGAAATCACCGACAGCGGCCGGGTGTATACCTTGCGCTTGAAGCAGGGCGTGGAATTCGCTGACGATGCGTGCTTTCCCGGGGGTAAGGGCCGCGCGGTTAAGGCCGCGGACTTCGTCTACAGTATCAAGCGCATGTGCGACGTGCGGACTAAAAGCACGGGCTGGTGGATCTTCGACGGCAAGGTGGAGGGGTTGGACTCCTTCCGCGCCGCCACCGAGGCTTTGCCCCCGCTGCCGGAGCAAATCCATCCTCCCCTGTACGACGGCCAGGTGGAGGGCTTGCGGGCCCTGGATGACAGCACCGTGCGCATCCGACTCACCAAACCCTTCCCCTACTTCAAATACATCCTGGCCATGCCTTACGCGGCGGTGATTCCGCATGAAGCCGTGGAGCATTACGGCGAGGATTTCCTCAACCACCCCGTGGGCACGGGTCCGTACCTGCTGAAGGAGTGGCGGCGCGGCCTGCGCTTGATCTTCGAGCGCAATCCCAAATACCACCACGGGTTCTATCCCTCCGAGGGCACGGCCGGGGATTCGGCCGCCGGGCTGTTGGCGGACGCGGGCAAGCCGCTTCCCTTCATCGATCGCATCGAGTTCAGCATCTTCGAGGAGTTCCAGCCCATGTGGCTTAACTTCCTGCGCGGCAATCTGGAACGCTCCCCCATCCCCAAGGACAACTACGCCGAGGCGGTGACTCCGGACAAATCCGTGCGCGGGGACATGGCCGCCAAAGGCATCGATCTTGTGCGCCTCAAGGATCTGGACGTCATTTACATTTGCTTCAACCTGGAAGATCCGGTGCTGGCCGACAAGCGCCTGCGCCAGGCCATGTCCCTGGCCTACGACGCCGATCAGGCCATCGAACTGTTTCAGAACGGCCGGGGGCTCCGCGCCCACAGTCCCATTCCCCCGGGCTTGTTCGGATACGACTCATCCTTCAAGAACCCCTACAGCCGCTACGACCTGGAAGCCGCCAAAGCGATGCTGGCCAAGGCCGGGCATCCCGGCGGCCAGGGATTGCCCGAGCTAGAATACCTGACCCTGTCGGGCACGGACACGCGCCAAGCGGGCGAGCATTACGCCCAGTGCATGGCGCGGCTGGGAATCAAAATCAAGGTCGCCACCTGCACCTGGCCGGAGTTCCTGGAACGGCTCAAGCGTAAGAAGTTCCAGGTCATTAGGGCGGCTTGGGCCGCCGATTATCCGGATCCCGAGAACTTCCTGCAACTGCTCTACGGCCCCAACGAATCCCCCGGCGAAAACAACGCCAACTATAAGAACGCGGAATACGACGCCCTCTACCGCGATATCGCCGTCATGCAGGACACGCCCGAGCGGCTGGCCAAAATCAGGAGAATGCAGGAGATCCTGGCCGAGGATTGCCCCTGGATTTTCTGCCTGCACCGCACCAACGAATTATTGATCTACAAATGGGTCAAGGACCATAAGGCCCATGCCGTGCTGGACGCGCCGTTGAAGTACTATCAGGTTGATGCTTCGATGCGGAGAGGGTATTTACAGGGCGATTGAGAACGCCAAGAGAGGGTTCAAATTTAAAAGTGAAAAGTGAAAAGTGAAAATTTTTAGAAAAGAATGGGAATCCGATGGGAATGCCCAAAGGTTTGCGAACCTGCGTTTCAGGCGATCCTGCACTTTGAACTTTTCACTTTTAAATTTTCACTTTATCCCGGTCAACCCCTGAGCCTACACTGAGCCAACAATGCTAGCCTACGCCCTCCGCCGCCTGCTGTACGCCATCCCCATCCTGCTGGGCATCTCTCTGATCGTTTTCCTGCTGTTCCACGTGGCGGGCGGCAATCCCGTCTACCGCATGCTGGGCAAGAACGCTTCGCCTGCGGAGATTGCGCGCCTGACCCACCAGTTGGGCCTGGATCGGCCCTTATGGGCGCAATACCTGCACTATCTGTGGGATCTCGCGCGCTGCGACTTCGGCCGATCCTGGGAGACCAAGCAGCGCATTACGGAGATGATCGCCGGCGGCATCGGTCCGTCGCTGTGCCTGGCGGCGCCCGCCTTCGCCTTATCCACGGTGGCAGCCGTGGCCATCGCCATGCTTTCGGCCCTGTACAAGGGCCGGACGGCCGATCGCCTGCTGGTGTTGATTTCGGTACTCGGCATGAGTCTCAGCATTCTCGCCCTCATCATCGGATCGCAGTACCTGCTGGCCTACCGCTTCGACCTCTTCCCCATTTCCGGCTTCGAGTTCGGCTGGCGCGGTCTCCCTTATCTGGCCTTGCCGGTGCTGATTTGGATCGCCAACCAGGTGGGCGGCGACGTGCGATACTACCGTTCCGTAATCCTCGAGGAAATCGGCCGGGAATACGTGGTCACGGCCCGGGCCAAGGGGCTTTCGCGCGGCCAAGCCATGCGCCGGCACATCCTGCGCAACGCCATGCTCCCGATCACGACCCGGGTTATCATGGCCGTGCCCCTGCTCTTCACCGGCAGCCTGCTGTTGGAGAACTTCTTCGGCATCCCCGGTTTGGGCAACCTGAGCATCAACGCCCTCAACGCTTCGGACTTCCCCGTGATAGAAGCCATCACCCTGTTCGGATCGGCCTTGTACATCCTGGGGAACGTGGTAGGCGACATCCTGTATGCGGCCCTGGATCCGCGGGTGAAGCTATGAATGCATTGAAGTCGCGCCCTCTGCGCAAACTGCTGGGCGACAAGCTCGCGGCCGCGGCCCTGGCCGTAATCCTGGCCTACGCCGCCGTGGGGCTGGCCGCGCTGTTCCATATCGCCGCCGTGAAATACCAGGACTCCATCGGGCCGGCCTATACCGCGCCGGGCAAGGCCTTCCTGTTCGGCACCGATCTGCTGGGGAGAAGCGTGGCTGAGCGGGTCGCGCACGGCACGCGCATCGCCCTGGTCGTGGGATTCCTGTCCACCGGCATCGCTATCCCCATCGGCATCCTATTCGGCCTTTTGGCGGGATACTATCGCAAATGGGTGGACGAGGCCATCGTCTGGTTCTACACCACGGTCGACTCTATCCCCTACATCCTGCTGGTGCTGGCGCTCGCGCTGGTGTTGGGCAAGGGCCTGGTATCAGTATGCATCGCCATCGGGCTTACCTCATGGGTGGGAGCCTGCCGCGTAGTGCGCGGAGAAGTCATTCGCCAAAAGGAGCTGGATTACGTGCAGGCCGCGCGCGCCATGGGCGCGGGCACCGGACGCATCCTGTTTCTTCACATCCTGCCCAACGTGATGCATCTGGTGCTGATCCAGGCGTCGCTGATCTTTGTCGATGCCATCAAGAGCGAAGTGATCCTGAGCTATCTGGGCGTGGGCGTGCAGGGAGAGCCGAGCTGGGGTATCATGATCGACGACGCGCGCATCGAGTTGATCGGCCGCGGGGCGTGGTGGCAGTTCACGGCGGCGACAGGGGCCATGTTCGTTCTGCTGCTGGCTTTCAACGTGTTCAACGACGCCTTACGCGACGCGCTGGATCCGAAAACGGCGGAGACTTAACGGGGCGTCCGCCGCCCGCGGCAGGGCGAAAGGCGTTACCGATTAAACGCCGAGCTCCTTGCGGATGCGCGCGACGATGAAGTCAGGGGGATTGTCCACGTTCACGGTCACCGCATCCTCCGGATCCTCCAAAATCTCGAACTGACTGCCGAGCAGGCCCGCCTTGAAAAAATGCCCTTGGCGGCGCTTGAGCCTGTCCTCGAGAATGGCGTATTCCCCCTTGAGAAAGACGAAGCGAATGCCTTGCAGACCCGAAACCAGCAAGTCGCGGTAGTCCTGTTTGAGCGCCGAGCACGCGATGATGGAACGCCCCCGCTTGGCGGAAAGCCCCACCAACAGGTTATGGATGGCCAGCAGCCAGGGACGGCGATCGCGATCGTTCAAGGGCATGCCCTGTTCCATCTTGGCCAGGTTGTCCTTGGGATGGAAATCATCGCCGTCGTAAAAGGACCAGTCCAGTTGGGACGCAAGCATTTTGCCGACCGTGGTCTTGCCGGATCCGGAAACGCCTATCAGAATGAGGATGGATGGATGATGAGTGGGTTCAGAATGCATGATTGGAAATCCCCCGCTTTCCAAAAAATAATTCTTTCGGGAGGTCCCGATGTGCTCCACCCATCGCCCTTTTGAGGGGTAACGAATGGCCGTAAGTTCCTACCTTTTTGGCATGGCACTCCTGGAGGTCCGCAACCTCAAAACCCATTTCCGTTCCGGCGCTCGCCCCCGTCACCCACTACCCGAGGGCGGCCAGGATCCCGGATTGGTCCGCGCCGTGGACGGCATCAGCTTCTCTGTAGCTGCCGGTGAGGTGCTGGCCTTGGTCGGCGAATCCGGCAGCGGCAAAAGCGTGACTTCGTTGTCCGTGCTCGGGCTTATCCCCGGCGCCGGCTTCCACGCCGCGGGGGAAATCCTTTTCGAAAGCCGCGCCTCCGGCCCCGTCGATCTGGCTAAGCTTCCCGAACGCGAATGGCTGGCCTTGCGCGGCAGCGAAATTTCCCTGGTGTTCCAGGATCCCATGAACGCGCTCAACCCCGTGATCCCCTGCGGTGACCAGGTGGCCGAAGGCCTGCGCCTGCACCGGAAGCTTCCCCGCGCCGAAGCCCGAGCGAAAGCGCTGGAACTGTTCCGCGAGGTCGGCATTCCGGATCCGGACCGCCGCCTGGACGAATACCCCCATCAGATGTCCGGCGGCATGCGGCAACGCGTGGTGATCGCCATCGCCCTGGCGTGCGGGCCGCGCCTGCTGATCGCCGACGAACCCACTACGGCTCTGGACGTCACCGTGCAGGCGCAAATCCTGCAACTCCTCCTGCGCGAACGGCAGGCCCGCGGCATGGGCATCCTGCTCATCACCCACGATCTGGGCGTGGTGGCCGAGACCGCGGACCGCGTGGCGGTGATGCAAGCGGGCCGCATCGTCGAAACCGCGTCCGTCAAGGAACTATTCGCGAACCCGCGGCATCCGTATACGCGGATGCTGTTGGAATCGGTGCCGGCGCTTCGCGCCCGGGCGAATGGCAATCCGGCGGCCGAAAGTGGAGAAAAACGTGAAAGCTCGGTTGTGAAAAGCGCAAGCGGAGGGATCAGCGACCCGCGGGTCCCCCTGTTGAGCGCGAGGGAATTGCGCACCTGGTTCCCCATCCGCACGGGGTTCCTGCAGCGCACCACCGGTCAGGTAAAGGCCCTGGACGGATTCTCGCTGGACATAGCCCGAGGCGAGACGGTTGGGCTGGTGGGCGAAAGCGGCTGCGGCAAAAGCACGGCCGGGCGCACCCTGCTCCGTCTCCAAGCGCCGACTTCCGGATCGATCGCCTGGGAAGGCAGGGACCTGCTGGCCATGGGCGCCGGGGACCTCCGCGCCTTCCGCCGACGGGCCCAAATCGTATTCCAGGATCCCTACAGCAGCCTCAACCCCCGCATGATCATCGGCAGCATCCTCTCGGAGCCCCTGCGCATCCATGGGTTGCACAAAGGCCAGGAATCCGCACAGGTGGCAAAAATGCTCGCGGCCGTCGGACTCTCCCCCGATCACGCGAACCGCTACCCGCACGAATTCTCCGGCGGCCAACGCCAGCGCATCGCCATTGCCCGCGCCCTGATGGCCGAACCGGAATTCGTGGTCGCGGACGAACCCGTCTCCTCCCTCGACGTCTCCATCCAAGCCCAGGTGCTCGATCTGCTGATGGATTTGAAAGCGCGCCTGGGACTTACCTATCTCTTCATCTCCCACGACCTGGGCGTCATCCGGCTGATCTCGGATCGGGTGGCGGTGATGTACCTGGGGCGGATTGTGGAACTGGCGGATCGCGAAACCTTGTTCGCCAATCCCTTGCATCCCTATACCCAGGCCTTGTTCGCGTCCATCCCCGGAGCGGCGCGAGTTGAGGAAGGAACGCGGAGCGGCCTGCAGTCCGGAGATCGCGAGCGTAAGGTGTTGCAGGGCGACGTCCCGAATCCGGCCAAGCCGCCGGAAGGATGCCATTTCCACTCGCGATGCCCGGTCGCGATGGAGCGGTGCCGGAAGGAATATCCGCCGTTGGAGGTGCCGGAGGGGTTACGGGGGAATACCGGAATTGGAGCGACGGCGGAGCGCCGGGTTGCCTGTTGGCTGCATCCGGGACGGGCGGGCGCGGTTGGTGGGAATTTCCTTTCGCGTGCAGAGAAACCTTCCGCGAAATAAGCCGTAATAACGGGGCTAGGTAACATTAATGATACCTACGCATGGCAAAGCGATCGCTTGGCCACCTTATTGAGATACTGCGCATTTAGGCGTTGGATTCGAGGCATGGTGAGATCAAATTGGAGGGGATGTTGGCAAAGTACATGGTAATCGAAACATTCAAACCCGGGAAACTTGATGAGGTCTATTCCAGGTTCCATAAGCAAGGCAGAATGATGCCGGAAGGACTATTCTATCTGGATAGTTGGTTGGAAAAAGGCGGCCTTCGGTGCTTCCAGCTGATGGAAACGGAAAATCCGCAACTGTTTTCCGAATGGATGGAAAAATGGAATGACCTGGCCGGCTGCGAAATCGTCGAAATCGGGATAAAGCCGGTCAAGCAGGACTAAGCCTTTCTCCTATCAGAGGTTAAGTGCCGAGAGGAAAACAGAAAACATTATATGAAAGTCTGTTCGAATGGTTCGTTTGAAGCGGTTTTTTCCACCACGGTATCGCTGATCCTCATACTTGGGATCTACCATCCCAGCACGAATAGGAATGTCTACTGGGCGGTATTTATTTTGGCCATATATGCGGTCTCGCTTTTCTTCTCCTTGTCGATTTACGCCTTATATTACCAGGATGGGATCTTCACAGGGAAATCGTTGCTCGGCAAGCGCATTGAGTTCCGGTCCGATGAAATCGCTGAAATCAGGAGCGAAAGCATGTCCAAGCCTCCGCGGGCGAAGATCTTCCTGGCCAACGGCAAATCATTGCTCATAAAAAAGCCGATGTGGATGGATAAGATTTCGAAACAGGATTTCGTAAGGGATGTCGAGGCGCGCCTTGCCGCGGAACCCGGGCATGGATAAAGACCCGCGAACCATGACAATATTGAAGCCCATCAGACACGCGGGATTCAAATTCGGGAAGTGGCTTGATCTGGAGTTTTACCAGAAAATATTGAATGGGCCTGCAAACCCCACGGAAGATTGAGCGTCCTGCGGGGAAAGGTTACTGCCGAAGATATTAATGGTTATGAACCGGACTTTGGGATATCTTCACAAATATCACAATTGGTCCTTATCATCAGGAACGTCACCATGCCTAGAATCACGAATCGAACTGTTCCCCACACCGTCCTTTGGACGTTCACCTTCGTATCGCTGGCCGCTTTGATCGGCTGCGCGAGCAAGGTCAAAATGGAACCCCCGGCTAACTTTCTCCTGAACGGAACTTATCGTTCCAAGTTCGAGACCGCCCCGGGAAATATGACGGGTCTTTACCTGCAATTGAACGGCAACGGCCGCTTCAGCATGTCCACTTTGAAAGGCGGCTGCCTCGTCACCGAAAACTGGGGGGTGTGGAACGCGACCCAGGAGGAACTCAGCTTGGCCGTGCAGAAATCCAGTAGCCGCGAAACGTGCAATACCCCCTGGCAGACCGTGGACCAGGGAATGGCCTTCCATTGCTCGATGCGCAACGTCACCGACCGTTCGTTTCAGATGCTGCATGACGAAATCCAACAGGGTACCGTGTGGACGGCCTGGGAGCGGGAATCCGCCCAGGGCAGCGCCCGCATCCAACGCTTGCGCAGGGAACAGGCGCATGATGTGGTCACCTTGAATGCGGGTCCGGATGCCGACGAGGGGTCGGATGAAGCGGCCCCCGGAAAAACTCCGGCCAGTGTCCTCCCGAACCCCTAGCCCTTAAGTTGAGAGTAGAGTTGAAAGGAGGCCGCGGCCCGGATGCCGTGGCCCAGGGTCAGTTTTTGCGGAGAATCCCCCATGTCTGGTCCGAGCCGCCTCTTTCCACGACCTTGCCCGCCACCTTCACCTGATAGCGCAGGCGCGCCACATAGGCGCCGGTCCCGACCCTGGCCCCGTCCTTGGCGGTGTAATTCCATCCCACGAACACGAAGCCGCGATTGGCCAGGCAATCGTTTTTGAACAGATCGTCCGTGCAGGCGATGGTGCGCCCGCCTTCATTCACCTGGGTTCCCAGGTTGGTGAAGTAGTAGGTCTGGTATTCCATCACTACCTGGGACGGCTCCACCTTTGAGAAATCGTCCTTTACCGCAAAGCCTCCCAGATCGGTCTTGATGAGATGGCCCATGCGGCCCGTGCGTTCCACCACCTCCGCGACCACGGAATTGGTCGGTTGCAGGCTCGGCTTCAAGGCGGGCTCCCTGAGCAGATCCGATCCCGGGGCGATTTCCTTGTAGGTCACGGTCTGGATATCGGAACGGGTGGCTCCCTTGATGATGCGGAATCGCGAGAGCGGCCCGGCCCCGTTGCCACGTTCGTCCACGATGCGGCCGGCGCCGTCTTCGATGCGGATGAGGTTGCCGGAACGGGGCGCATTCGGCGACTTGTTATTGAACAGCAAGGTCATCAAGGTGCTGCCCTCGCTCCAGGATATGGAGGTGGGGTCGATGCGCTCGGTGGCTCCGTCCTGCATTCGCCGATAGCCGAACAAGTCGATGGGCGCGACCGTGATACTGCCCTTGGCGATGGTTTCGCTGAAGCGTATGCGCAAAGTATCCTGTTCCTTGCCCAAGCTGATAAGTGCCGACGTGATGATGGGGCCGATTTGATCGGTGAGCGGAATGGATCGGGTGGAGTCCTTGCCCCGGGCGTTATAGGTGTTGGTGAACACGCCTTCGCTCACGGTGACGACATCGGGAGAGAACCGGCCCTTCAAGATGAGATCTTTGCCCGTGATCAGCTTGGCCAAATCGGCGGTCGTGGCAATCGAGGTGCCGACGGCGGGAGCGGCCACGTTGGCGGCGGATTGCGGCCAACGGTACCCGATCAGCTTCGGAGGGGAGGCGGAAATATCGCGGTCATAGGTGGCGACGATGCGATCCCCGATTCCGTCTGCGTCGTCATCGAATATCATCGCGGTCAGGATTTTAGGCAGATCGAGGGGCGGCATGCGGAAGAGCAGGGTCATTTTCTTGGCCGATCCCGATATTTCCAGGATGTAGGTCTTGTCCACGGGATCGGTGGAATCGGCGGTCGCGAAAACCGCATCGAGACCCGTGGCTTCGGTGGTCTGGGGCGCGCCGGAAGCGATGGGTTGGGTCAGACCCGCATCCGCAAAAACCTTGAGACCCGCCGGGATGAGGAGGGTATACGTCTCGGCCTTGGCCACGATGGCGCCCGCTTCGCGGTTGGCCACGTTAAGGGTGACAACGGATCCGACCAAGGTGTCGCGGGAATAAGCCGGTTCGAACTCCACGCGGTTCTTGGGCACCGTGAAGGTGAGCATCAGGACGGTCTTGGCCGGGGCCGGAATGGCGAACGGATAGGTCTTGTCGACCGTGGCGGTTGCGACTCCGGTCACCCACAAGGTATCGAACCCCGTGGCATCCGTGCTCAACGGGTCTCCGGCCTTGACCGCGACCGTTCCGGCCGCATCGCTGTAAACCAGCAGCCCGGTGGGAATGCTGGGGATATAGGTTACCACCCCGGGCTTGGGAAGGCTGTTCTCCTGATTGCCGGCGATGACCATCACCAATTCCCCGACCTTGGCCGTGTTTGCGAGAGGGGAGATGAAGTCAACGAAATTGCGGACGGGAACCTTGAAAGGGATTTCCACCTTCAGCGCCGCATTGGCGGGCTCGAAGGCGACCACGCGATAGATGGCTCCTGGTGTCAGGGTTTCCCAGGTGGCGGTCGTCAACGAGGTATCCACGGTAACCACGGGGGTGGCTATGTTGATGGCGCCGCCGTAGTAGAAGCCGCCGGCTGCGAGGTCCTTGACGACTGCGCCCGAGGCATTGAGCACCTGATACACCAGGTTGGAGGCTTTGACGGAATCGGAACTGGTGCCGATGGAAGCGCAAGAACCTTTGCCTCCGTTACGCTTCCAGATTTCCAGGCTGACGGATCCGGGGGTGGTCCCGGGTAGCTCCTTGCCAAAGAGGGCGCGTTGCTGCTTGAAAAAGATGGAGGTCTTGACGCGCAGGGACGATCCGCAGGGCTGGCGGTCGCAATAGAAAAAGTCCCACTTGTATTCCTGGCCTGCCGTCAGTTTCAGCTTGTCCAAATCGAGCGAATCGGATTTAGGCGTATGCACGCCGCCCAGGTCGACCACCAGTTGGTCGTTGATAAAGACCCACACATCGTCGTCCCCGCGGAAAGCGAATTTCTGGCCCGGCTGGTAAAAGAAAGTGGCATGCGACTCCATGCAGAAGTTCCCGTTGCGCATCGGGCCGCCTGTCTTCCAATTCGTGGAGTCGGGCGGAGGCATGGCGTAACACGAGGTCGGGAGAACATCCCCATGCTGGTTATGGGTCGCTCCCTCGATGGGAAAAAAGCTGTGGTCCGTAGGGCTGTCCCGGTAGCTATCGTATTCCCACAGTCCATCGCTGGACTTGCTCATGGGAATGTCCACGCAGCTTTCATAGGAGCGCAGCTTCGGGTCGGGGTTGGTTTCATCGGGTTTCCACCAGGAATCAAATGCTCCGTAGGTAATCGGAGCTTTAAGGGCGATTTTGGTGCTAACGGGCTTGCGGTCGGCGCCGATGGTATTCTGGACCATGCGCTTCATGCTGAAGTCCCCGGTGACATTGCCGAAATCGAAATCGGGATGGTCCTTGCTGAAATCGCGCACTGTGGCCGCCATCAGGTATTGGCATTCGCCGTCCTTGTTGGGCCAGGTCGGGGTCCAGGCATTCGCCTCGGTGTTGAGCCAGATGGTGTTGCCTTTGGCCGCGAACTCGGCGGCGAAATCGAAATCGACCTTGGAGGTCGAGCCGGTTTTTCCATAGGAATCGGTGTTGTTGATCTCCGAAAAATAGCCCGATACGATGGCGGGATCGATAATCACGGTGGTGAACCAGCCGCAACGGCCCGGAGTGGTGGACATGGCCCGGGTCTTGTTGCCGTATACCAATTTGGGAGCGGTGGTGGTCCATGGGTTCAGGATGTTGATGAACTTCGGGGGCTGCAGCGAGATGGTTGGTGGCGCCGTGACGGGTCCGGCGGGATCGACAATGACCCACATTTCCGTTTGGCCTTTGAAATCGGCGACGGTGAGGCGACTCTCGGTGTTGGCGTTGATACCCGCCTTTCCGAACTTCCATTTGTAATGCTCACCCTCGGGCGCAGTGC
>JBDSIO010000492.1:0-3731 GCA_039917895.1 Fibrobacteria bacterium
CCAAGCTGCTCAAAGAGTCTGGAGAACCTTCAATTCCGTAATGCGACTTGAGGTTTCCTTGACTTGCCGTCTATCCAGTGCAATGCGGAACCCAAGTCCAGGCCGGGGCGGGGCTTCCATCGTACGCCGAGGCCGCATGGCCAGGTGGGCCCAAGCTACTCAACCCCTGCGCATCGATTTTCCTCGGCATGCGGATGGGCGGATGGGGCTAAAACTCCCAGCCCGTATCCAAGCCGTAAACCAGACTCAAATCGCGGTTGAAATCGCCTGCCCGCACTCCTAGCCCGTCGAGGAAATGTAGGTCGTAAAACACGGCGCCCAGATGCGCGCCTACCAAAGTATGGCGGGCAACCTTGGCCTGCAAGGTCATGCGCGATTTGCTGATCCAGCCGATAGAAGCATGGTTCGACGTGCCGTTCAGGAATTCCAGGCTGAAGGACCATGGCTTGTTGTCGCCGAACCGCAGCATGGGACCCGCCACCAAGTATCCGCCCTTGAAGTCGAAGGTTTTGGCGGGATCGTCAAGGCCCTTTAGGAACACGTCGATATAGCCGCCTTCCACCGCTATCCCGATCCCCATGCCGGGCCGATCGAACCCGATCGCGTACCTGAGCCCGGCCAGATAGGCGTCGCGGTAAAGATCGCCGTTGCCGTTGGGATCCTGGTACGCCTTGCCGGAATAGGACAGCCGCAACCCCGCTTCCATGAAGATCGGGTACCCGTCCTTGTTGATGGCGAGCTCGGCCAAGGTCTGCACGCCGTAGATGACGAAGGCGCCGACCACGACCACGCCTATCACCACAAATATTACCGCCGCCCAATCGTCGCCGTTCCAGCCCCCGTCGCCATGCCCGTCGCGCATATCGGTGAAAAGGTTGACGAACCAGCCCGTCCGCTCCTCCGCTTCATACTCATGCGCGCGGGTATGATCCGCTTCGGTCCGCTTCTCCGGTTTCACACCCAGGACCACGGTGTCGGTACCGCCCTCTTCCTGATCGTCCTCTTCCTGATCCTCAAGCTCCTGAGACCGAGCCCTGGACTCGGCGGAATCCCGCGCCAGGGAATCCTTGCGCGCCGCATCCCGGGCCTGCATTTCTAGGATAGCGCGCGGGGCCGTGGCCGAAGCCGCAGCGGAGTCGCGGCCCACCGAATCCCTATACGCGTAGTAGCGCCTCACCAGGATCCGATGATCCCGGCGCGCAATGGCTTCGCCCATGTCCGCGGAAGGCGTGGCATAATTGGTGTCCAGATCCGGAATGGAATCCTTAAACGAGAACTGGGCCGGTACCGGCGGCTTGTAAGGCGGATCCAGTTCTTCTTCCAGGAGTTCCAGTACAATGAGGGAATCGCCTGGCTGCAAATAGTATGCGACGCGAAGGGAGTCGGATTTCTTTTGCACCACCACCTTAAGGGAATCGCGGCATTTTATCCGTTGTTGTTTACCGGACCTGTCTTTGCAACGCGAATAAGGGTCGAATTTCGGCTTCGGTTGGGGTGTAAGAAGATACATCGGGGCTCGCAGAGAGAATGGATTCACAAAAGTTCCCCTTCCCGGCTCCGATGATTCGGCAACCACGGCGGCCAGTGCCGGACCCGCAAGCAGGCGTCCCTGCCCCGCGTGCGAACTGACGTACTGGTTGAAAGTGACGGGATCGACCTTGGTGACGCGCCCGCCAGGAAAGGCGGCGCGGAATTCGGACACCGTCGGGCCGCTTGGGGTGGCCAGGGCCGGCGGTGCGGATGGGACCGATGGGTTTCCCGCGGGAAGTCCGGGGGTGGCGGCTTGGGCGGACAACGCAGCCAAGAGAACCCAGGGAATCAAGGACAGGAAAAGGGAACCCACCCCGGGCGGATGCCTCGCTAACAGGCGTTTTCTCAATTGAGGCAGCATAGCTCTCCGGAGCAGGAAGATACGGCGTAGGCTAAGAAGATACGCGCAACCCCCAAAGATCCGCTACGGCTCCGGGGAAAAGGTGGACCCAGACCGGCCTGAAACGAAAAACACTCCCCCGGAAGGAGGAGCGTTCCCTTGATGGGATGTTCGCGGCAACTGCAGAGCGAGAAGCCTTACACGTCCAATTCTTTGACCAAGTACGCGTTCTCTTCGATGAACTTGCGGCGCGGTTCCACTTCCTCGCCCATCAGCATGGTGAAGATCTGGTCCGCCTCCACCACGTCTTCCATGGTCACGCGCTTGAGGACGCGGTTGGCCGGGTTCATGGTGGTCACGGACAACTGTTCGGGATTCATTTCGCCCAAGCCCTTGTAGCGCTGGATGTAAATGCCCTTTTTGTCGCCGATCTCGGCCAGGATCACGTCGCGTTCCTGTTCGTTGAACGCGTACTTCTCGATCTTGCCGGCCTTGATCTTGTACAGCGGGGGCTGGGCCAGATAGAGCACGCCCTGATCGATGAGCTCCTTCATGTGGCGGCAGAAGAAGGTCAGCAGCAGGGTCTGGATATGCGATCCATCCACATCGGCATCGGTCATGATGATGATTTTGTGGTACCTGAGCTTGTCGACGTTGAAGGTCTCTTCGCCCAGGCCGGTGCCGATGGCCTGAACCATGGTAGCGATTTCCTCGTTGCCCAGGATCTTGTCCATACGGGCCTTTTCCACGTTCAGGATTTTCCCCTTGAGGGGCAGGATGGCCTGGAAGCCGCGATCGCGGCCCTGCTTGGCGCTGCCACCGGCGGAATCGCCCTCGACCAGGTACAGTTCGCAGATCTTCGGATCGCGCGAGGAGCAGTCCGCGAGCTTGCCGGGCAGGCCGCCGCCTTCCAGCGCGCTTTTGCGGCGGGCCAGCTGGCGGGCTTTGCGGGCGGCTTCGCGGGCCACGGCGGCGTTGTACACCTTCTCCACCACCTTGCGGGCGATGGCCGGGTTTTCCTCGAAAAAGTTCGTGATCATGTCGAACACGGCGGTCTCGACGATGCCCTTGACCTCATGGTTGCCCAACTTGTGCTTGGTCTGGCCTTCGAACTGGGGATCGAGCACCTTGACCGACACCACGGCGGTAAGGCCTTCGCGCACGTCGTCGCCGGTGAGATCCACGCCTTCCTTCTTGGTTTTGGGAAGGATGTCTTTGGCCTTGTTGTTGATCACCCGCGTGAGGGCGGACTTGAAACCCACCACGTGCGTGCCCCCGTCGACCGTATTCACGTTATTTACGAACGAGAATAGGCTTTCAGTGTAGCCTTCGTTGTAGCGGAAGGCGATTTCGACGGGGGTGTTGTCCTGTTCCTTGAGGATGTGGACCGGTTTCTCCATCAAGGGCTTCTTGTTGTGGTCCATGTATTCGATGAACGCGGAGACGCCGCCGGGGAAGCAGAATTCGTGGAACTTCTTGTCCTCGCGCTCGTCCCGGATGGTGATGGTGAGGCCCTTGTTCAGGAACGCGAGTTCGCGCAAGCGGGAGCTGAGCGTGTCGAAGTTGTAGACGAGATCGGAGAAGATCTCCGAGTCGGGCTGGAAGAAGACCTTGGTGCCGGTCGTGCGATCGCTGGGCCCGATGAAGACGCCCGGGGCCTTGGGCGCGCCGCGATTGAAGGTCTGTTGGAAGTTCTTGCCGTCGCCGCTCACCGTGACGATCAGTTCGGAAGAAAGCGCGTTCACGCAGGAGACTCCCACGCCGTGGAGGCCGGCGGAGACCTTATAGCTGTCGTGGTTGAACTTTCCGCCCGCATGGAGTTTGGTCATGACCAGCTCGACGGTACCGATGCCTTCGGTGG
>JBDSIO010000493.1:0-2830 GCA_039917895.1 Fibrobacteria bacterium
ATTTGCTATTCCCCTTAAGGACCACCGCTAATGGAAAAGCCCCGCATAGCAACCCCCTTCGCCCCCACCGGCGTGCCCGGCACCAAGGTCGAAGGCCGCATCCGCATGAACATCGTCATCGTCGGCCACGTCGA
The DNA here is from genome assembly GCA_039917895.1 of Fibrobacteria bacterium. Lineage (GTDB taxonomy): Bacteria > Fibrobacterota > Fibrobacteria > UBA11236 > UBA11236 > Chersky-265. The sequence goes on from JBDSIO010000493.1 coordinate 135, forward strand.
CCACGGCAAGAGCACGGTGGTGGGCCGACTGCTGGCCGACACCGGTTCGCTCCCCTACGGCAAACTGGAATCCGTGCGCGCTTTCTGCGAGCGCAACTCGCGTCCTTTCGAATACGCATTCCTGCTCGACGCGCTCAAGGACGAACAGGCCCAGGGCATCACCATCGACACCGCGCGCACCTTTTTCAAGTCCGGCCAACGCGACTACATCATCATCGACGCCCCAGGCCACATCGAGTTCCTGAAGAACATGGTGACGGGCGCGGCTCGGGCCGAAGCGGCCGTGCTGGTCATCGACGCCAAGGAAGGCATCCGCGAGAACAGCAAACGCCATGGCTACCTCCTGTCCATGCTCGGCATCAAGCAGATCGCCGTGGTGGTCAACAAGATGGATTTGGTCGGCTACTCCAAGACCGCCTTCGAGGACATCCGCGACGAATACATCGCCTTCCTCGCGCGCATCGGCGCCACGCCCAAGTTCTTCATCCCCATCTCGGCCTTCAACGGCGAGAACCTGATCGCGCCTTCGGACAAGATGCCCTGGTTCAAGGGACATAGCCTGCTTTCCGCCGTGGACGCGTTCGAGAAGGAACCGCCCAAGGCCAACCAGCCTTTCCGCATGCCCATCCAGGACATCTACAAGTTCACGTCGCTGGGAGACGACCGTCGCATCGTCTCAGGCCGCGTGGAATCCGGAGCCGCAAACGTGGGAGATCCCGTGGTATTCCTGCCCTCCGGCAAGAAAAGCCGCATCGCCTCCATCGAAGCCTTCCACGCCCTGCCCCGCACCGAGGTCGGCGCCGGTATTTCCACCGGGTTCACCCTGGCGGAGCAAATCTACGTGGGACGGGGCGAGCTCATGGTCAAGGCCAGCGAAGTGCAGCCCGAGGTGTCGCGCCGATTGCGCATCAACCTGTTCTGGATGGGTAAGAAGCCCTTCAATCCCGGCAAGACCTATTACCTGAAGCTGGGCACCGCCAAGGTCCCTTGCCGCCTGGAAAAGATCAATTTCCTCGTCGACGCATCCGAATCCGGCGATCAGACCAAGTCCGCGGTCGAGCGCCACGACGTGGCCGATTGCATCATCGAGCTGTCCAAGCCGCTAGCCTTCGATCCCATCGCGCGCCTGGAAGCCACCGGCCGCTTCGTGATCGTGGACCAATACGAAATCGCCGGCGGAGGCATCGTGCGCGAAGCGCTCGCCGAAGCCGACGCTTCGCACCAGGGCGCCCGGCCTTCGCCGCTCACCCTGTCGGCCGTAAGCGCGGAAACGCGCGCCGGGATGCTCCACCAAAAGGCCGCTCTCGTGCTGTTCTCGGGAGGCCCGGGGCGCGATCCTTCCACCGCCGCCAAGGCCCTGGAAGCCACGCTCATCGGACTCGGAAAGCATGCCTTCTACCTCGGCCTGGAAGACAAGGATGGTCAAGACGCAGGAGGAAACCACAGCACGGAAAGCGGCAACGCCAAGGTGGAAGCGGGCTGGGAAGCGGAAGCTCCCGCCGCCAAACTCGGCGAGGCGGCATCGCTACTGCTCTCCGCCGGTTTCTTCGTCGTGGCCGCAGCCAGGGGGCTGGACTCGGATGACATCAGAACCCTGGAAGACCTGGTGAAACCCCACGGCCTGCTGCAACTGGAAGCCCCGGCCGACGCCGAAGAAGCCACCGGGACCACCGCCGGCATCGTGGACGAAGCGGTGGCCAAATTGCGGGCGGCAGGATCGTTATAACGCTCGCCGGCGGCGATGGAACCGGAATCCCGGGTTCCGCGCCCCATCACCGGGGCAAAAAAGTAGATTAGGATAATGGCCGAGAAGAAGACCGAAAACGTCGTGTGGCACGCTCCCTCGGTGAACCGCGATGCCCGCATGAAAGTGCTGGCCCAGAAGAGCGCCGTACTCTGGTTCACCGGACTTTCCGGCAGCGGCAAATCCACCATCGCGAACGCCCTGGAGGCCCGGCTCAACCGGGCGGGCAAACTCTCCTACCTGCTGGATGGCGACAATGTGCGCCTGGGCCTCAGCGCCGATCTCGGCTTTTCCGAAGCCGACCGCAAGGAGAACAACCGGCGCGTGGCGCACGTGGCCCGCCTGCTCTGGGACGCCAACGTCGTGACCCTGGTCTCCTTCATCACGCCTTTCCGCGAAGAGCGGGAGTTCACGCGCAAGCTGATCGGTCCCGACTTCCTCGAGATTTTCGTGGATACGCCCATGGCCGTGTGCGAGACGCGCGATCCCAAGGGCCTGTATATCAAGGCCCGCAAAGGCGAGATACCCCAGTTCACGGGCATCTCATCTCCCTATGAACCGCCTCTCAACCCTGAACTGACTTTGCATTCTGAACGGGAATCGGTGGAGGTTTCGGTAGACCGGATCATGGCCCTGCTTAAGGATCGCGGCTACCTGGCCTGAAATCCGCAGGGCGGACCTTCCGGTCCACCCTCCACCCCAGACGTGTTAAAGAATTGGGGCTACGCGTCCGAGGGACGTTCGGGTCATTTGATTTCGATCGAGCGGCTCAACGCTTCCTTGGCCTTCGGAATCCTCAAGGTCAGGACCCCTTGGTTGTACTCGGCCTTGATGGCCTCGCCGGAAACGTTGCGGGGAATCTCGAAAGTCCTCGAGAAGGCTCCGAAACTGGATTCGGCGTAGCGGTACTCCCCGCTTTTATCCGCCCAGGCGTTTTCTTTTTTCCCGCTCA
>JBDSIO010000494.1:0-4053 GCA_039917895.1 Fibrobacteria bacterium
CGCATGTTCCCTTCGTTTACCCATTCCGCCTTCGCGGCATCCCTGGCCCTAGCCATGCTGCCGGCTCACGCCGTGGACGTCTCCGGAAATGTAATCAGCAAATCGGGCGCGCCCATTTCCCAGGCCAAGGTCTGCGTGAAAGCCGATGCTTCGAAATGCGTCACCACGGATTTGAAGGGGGCCTTCCACATCGCCGTCGCCGCCTCCGCCACCGCCATTCGCGAATCGGACCCTCGGCCGTCTCCGTTTGCCATGGATTTGCGCAGCGGAATCCTGACCCTGGACGCGACCGCGGCCGGGGAAGTGAAAGTGGAATGGATCGGGCCCGGGGGGAGGATGCTTTGGCCGGTAGAAAACCTGCGGCTGAGGCGAGGCCGCAACGCGCTAACGGTTCCCAAGGGGCTTCCGGAAAGCGGAATCTGCTTCCTGCGCCTGCGCGCGGCGGGCCGGACCTTTACCTGGAAGGCGGTACTGATACAAGGAGGCGCCTCCGGCAACCCGCGATCGGAATCCGCATCCCCTTCCGGCCGCATCGCCGCCTTGGCCAAGTCTGCCGGGACCGGCACGCTGGAAATCTCCAAGACCGGATACCGCACTCGTATCTATGAGCCACTCGAGAATCCGGAAACCGGAGCCCTCATCGCGATGAGCACCACCGACGACGTGGGCCTGGAATATACCGGCAGCTTCTCCGCGAAAATCCATTCCATCAACCGGACCGCCAAAAGCATGATGGTGGAAAACGTGGACGTCTATTGCGAAGGCGCGAGCGTGGTACGCGACACTACCCTGGACACCACCCTTTACGCGTTCGTCGGCGGGAAGTTCTGGCTGTGGGTCAAGGGCGAATGCTCCGGCCAGGTCTTCACCACCACGTCCACCGATCCCGTCGGAAACTTCACCCTGCTGGATCCGGCCGGGGAATTGCCTGCTGACCTGAGGGTCGGATGCGTTTCCGAAATCAGAAACCAGGATTCCCCTTTTGAAAACTTCAACGCAAACTACCAGGTGACGGAAACCCGGTTTTCCGGAGACATCTCCGTGGACTTATGCCCGGCCGATTATTTCGGCTTCTACTTCGCCGATCCCCTGTTCCTCGACACCAACGTCAGCTTGACCAAGAACACCTGCAAGCAGATGATCTTCGAGAATGGAGCGGGAGAAACCGCCGCCTTGGACTTCTCCAAAAAGGGAGACTCCCTATGGTTCGATTTCACCTTTAAGGATAAAAAGTGCGTAGGATCCCTGGATTTCAGACTCTCGGGCAAGGATCCCGTCTGCCCCGAGGACAGCGGAACGGTGAAGTCATTACTCAAATGCATGCTCGGAAGCGGCTTCGCTGACACGGCGGGGATTGGGGGGGCGCCCAAGGGCGCGGCAAAGACCTCCGCAGCGGTTCCGGCCCTCGGGTTCGGGCGGTTGCCCATGTCACGGGAAAGTGCTGCCGGTTTCGCGATCCGCGCCTTGCCCCGGGTTTCGAAGGTCCGGGATCCGGTCCGTCGCGGAAGTATATTTCCATGGCATGGATGGCGCATCGAAACGGCCCGTTGAAGGTAGGGACTACATAGGTCCCTGGACCAGAATTTCGGGCAGGGAAGTCTACGACAACGCCTGGATCCGCGTACGTGAAGATCAGGTGCTGCGCCCGGACGGATTGCCGGGCATCTACGGCACCGTCCACTTCAAGAACGTCGCCGTCGCCGTGGTGCCCATCGACGAGGAGGGCAATGTCATCCTCGTCGGCCAGCATCGCTATCCCTTCGACCGTTACTTCTGGGAGGTCCCGGAAGGCGGCTGCCTGCCCGATCGGGAAACCCCGGATCAGGCCGCGGTCCGCGAGGTGCGGGAGGAAACCGGTTTCCTGGCGTCCCGCTGGGATTCCCTCGGCACCCTGGTACTTTCCAATTCGGTCACGGACGAATACGGCCACTTGTACCTGGCCCGGGACCTGCGTCCCGGCCCCCAGGAACATGAAGGTACGGAAAAAATCACGGTGAAACGGGTCCCCTTCGCGGAAGCGTGGCGCATGGCCATGGAAGGCGAATTGACGGAATCGCTCACCGTAGCCGCTTTGTCGCGGGCGAAATATTTCCTGGATCGCGAGGCGGCCACCTCGACCGCGACTTTGGACGCCGAAGCGACCTGATGGGCAACCCGGGATTCAAGGATCACTTTTCCGGGCATTCCGCCCGATACGCCCGCGCCCGGCCGCTATATCCAGACGCCCTTTTCGATCACCTCGCAGCCATCTCCCCAGCCCGCGGAACCGCCTGGGATTGCGGCGCCGGCTCAGGCCAGGCCGCGCAGGGACTGGCTTCCCGCTTCCAAGCCGTGATCGCCACCGACGCAAGCGTGGGCCAGATCGCCAAGTCGCGACCGACTCCCGGAGTGCTCTTCGCCGCAGCCGCGGCCGAGCAGGCCCCCATCCGCGATGGCGGCATCGATCTCATCGCCGTGGGGCAGGCATTGCACTGGTTCGATTTCCCCGCCTGCTTCGCCGAAGTTCGCCGGGTGGCCAGGCCCGGAGGCGTGTTCGCGGCCTGGTGCTACGGTAACTGCAGTGTGACCCAGAAGATTGACGGCGTTTACGACCGACTGTATTCCGGCCTTGTGGGTCCTTACTGGCCGCCGGAACGCGCCCATATCGAGGACGGCTACGCCTCCATCCCCATTCCATTCCCTCCCATCCCGGGACCGGCCTTCACCATGGAAGCGCATTGGGATCTGGAGGAATTCCTCGCCTACCTCGGAACTTGGTCGGCGGTGCAATACTACCGCAAAGCCAAGGGGGAGGATCCCATCGCCCTGATCCGACCGGAAATGGAACGCGCCTGGGGCGGACCGGCGGAAACGCGACGCATCGCCTGGCCCTTGACCTTGAAGGCAGGGAGGGTCGAATCCAAGGAGGCGAGGGCGTGAAGGAGGGTACGGGAGGTAGCAAGCAAAGGATCCTGGAAGCGCGGCTCATGGCCAAAGCCATCGTCTGGTCCCGCAAGGGCATGCGCGCCGGTCATGGAGGACCCTTCGGAGCCGTGGTGGCCCGCGCCGGAAAAATCATCGGCGAGGGAAACAACCGGGTGGTGGCGGAATGGGATCCCACCGCCCATGCGGAAGTGGTGGCCATTCGGGATGCTTGCCGCAAACTGAAATCCTTCCGGCTCGACGGCTGCGTGTTGTATACCTCCTGCGAGCCCTGCCCCATGTGCCTGGCGGCTGCCTATTGGGCCCGGGTGGATCGTATCGTGTTCGCCAATTCACGCGCGGACGCGGAGCAGGCCGGCTTCGGGGACAAGTTCATCTACGATGAGATACCTTTGCATCCCGGCAAACGCCGGTTGCGCATGACCCGGCTTTCGGCCAAGGCGGCGCTGGAGGTCTTCAAGGAATGGAACCGCAAAGCGGACAAGATACCCTACGGACCGGACCTTCCCGGATAACTTTGGATCCCCCGAATTCGACTTTGGGAGCGTTATTCCGTGAGCAAACGCGCTCTCATGACTATCATTCAGGCATGTCCAGATCCCATTCCATGGTACCGGCCTGTCCCCCCTTCTGGTTCGGGGTCATCCTGTCGGCCCTCGCATGTCGCGGCGAGGGCGCCGAATTGCAACCCCGCAGCTACACCTACCTGTTATCGCACGCGGACGTGGTCGCCCTGGGCACCGTGGAAGGTCTTTCCTCGGGATTCCTCACTGAAAGCCGAAACGCCACCGTCGTCGTCGACGCCCTGATCAAAGGCAAGGTGTACGCGAAAAAGATTGAGGTCGCCTGGAACGACAAGGAATTCGAAGAAACCGGCTATAAAAAGGACGGAAAAGTGGTTCTGTTCCTGGACATGAGGAAGGACACCAGCTACTCCCAGGTCTCCCCGGGCATCTCCTGTTGGCCCGTCGAGAAAGTCATCATCAAAGGCAAGTCCGTGCGCGCGGTGGAATACAGTTATCCCATGGATTTGATGACGGAAGTCCCGCCTTCCTCATTGCGTGAAACCGAAGCGATGGAAAAATCCATGAACTTCCAGATGGCCAAGCGCAAAACCTGGATCCTGGCGGA
>JBDSIO010000495.1:0-5118 GCA_039917895.1 Fibrobacteria bacterium
CAGTTCACTTACTTCCAGCAGGTGGGCGGATTCGATCTCTCGCCCATCATGGGCGAAATCACCTACGGTCTCGAGCGCATCTGCATGTACCTGCAGAAGAAGAACAACATGTTCGATCTGATGTATAACGACCGGTTCACCTACGGTGACATCTATCATCAGAACGAAGTGCAATTCTCGAAGCATAATTTCGAGCTCGCCGACGTGGACATGCAGCTCAAGCTCTTCTCCAGCTACGAAGCCGAATGCCGCCGCATGTGCGAGGCCGACGTGCCCATGCCCGCCCTGGATTATTGCCTCAAGGCCAGCCACGCCTTCAACCTGCTGGACGCCCGCGGCGCCATTTCCGTGAACGAACGCCAAGGATACATCCTGCGGGTGCGCACCCTGGCCAAGGCCGTGGCCGAAGCCTGGATGAAGAAACGCGAGTCCCTGGGACATCCGCTGCTCGCCCGCGCCAAGCGCGTGGACCCCGCCGCAGGCGTCAAGGCCGCCGCGGACGCCGCGGCGGCGGAAACGGCCCGGATGCAGGCATTGACCGCCGCCACCGCGGCCGCCCTCGCAGCGTCCGGGACGGCCTTGCCCGAACGCGCCCCGCTTTTGATCGAATTGGGCGTGGAAGAAATGCCCGCCCGCGTGTTCGCGCCCCTGCTACGTGAACTGCCCGTGCTGCTCAACAAGCATCTGGATCCGACCCAGCTCAAAGCCGAGGACATCAAGATCTTCGTTACGCCGCGACGCATCGCCATCTCGGTCGGCTCCATCCTGACCCGTCAGCCCGATCTCAAGCTCGAACTCAAGGGCCCGCCTGCCCATCTGGCCAAGGACGCGCACGGCGAGTGGACCAAGGCCGCGCTGGCGTTCGCCTCCAAGGCCGGCCTGGACGCATCCCAGCTTGAGTTCCGCGCCATCGGCGGCGGGGAATACCTTTACGCCCGATCCGAGAAGAAGGGGAAAGCCGCGGTGGAAATCCTCGCGGAACTGTTCCCCAAGGTGTTCGCCGACATCCATTGGTATAAAACCATGCGCTGGGGCGACGGCAACGTCACCCCTTTCGTGCGCCCCGTTATCTGGCTGGTGGCCAAGCTGGGCGGCCAGGTCATTCCCATGACCTTCGCCGGCATCGCCTCGGGCGAACTGAGCCGCGGACACCGCTTCCTGCATAATCGCGGCGTCGCAGTGCCCGCCGATCGCAAAGGCTACCTGGATGCGCTGCGCGTGGCCAAGGTCTTCGCCGATCAGGGCGAGCGCAAGGCGCTCATCCGCAAGCTGACTGAAGAGACGGCGCTCAAGGCCGGCCTGCGGTGGCGCAGGGATGAGGAGTTGCTCGACACCGTGACCTTCCTGGTGGAATACGCCTACCCGGTGTTGGGCGGCTTCGAGGAGCGCCTGCTCAAGGTGCCCGAAGAGGTGCTGGTCTCGGAGATGCGGGAGCATCAGAAATATTTCGCCATGGAAAATGCCGACGGCAAGCTGGCCAACGCTTTCGTGACCATCTCCAACATGCACTGCACCGACTTCGACCTGGTGCGCGAAGGCAACGAGAAGGTGCTGCGCGCCCGCTTTTCCGATGCGGAATTCTTCCTCAAGGAGGACGGCCAACGCACGCTGGAATCGCGCGGCAAGGACCTGGAGAAGGTGACCTTCACGGCCGATCTGGGAACGGAAGGCACCTTGGCGAGAAAGGTGCTGCGCGCGGAACGGCTCGCCGCCTACATCGGCACCTTGCTCAAATTCGATCCCGGACGCCTGGAAAAAACCGCCCGCATCGTCCGCCTGGCAAAATGCGATCTGACATCAAACATGGTCGGCGAGTTCCCGGAGCTGCAGGGCATCATGGGCCGTTATTACGCCATCGCCGAGGGCCTGGATCCCGTGGTGGCCGACGGCATCCGCGACCAATACCTGCCTCGTAACGCGGACGATACCTTCCCCGGCAGCGATGAGGCGGCCTTGGCCGGCCTGGCCGACCGCCTGGATTCGCTGATCACCATGTTCGCCAAGGGCAAGGCGCCCACCGGCTCCTCCGATCCCTACGCCCTGCGCCGCGCCTGCTGGTCCAGCGCGGCCCTGATCGTGAACCGCGGCTTCCGCTTCGACATCGGCGCGGTGATCGCCCATGCCATCGAGATCATCTACAAACCCATCCTCAAGGCAGGCGAGACCGACGGCCTGGCCGAAAAGCTGACCGAGTTTTTCCTCGGCCGGGCCAAGAACCTGTTCCAGGAAGCCCCGCGCCCGGGCCTGCCCGGCGGTTTCGCCAAGGACACCATCGACGCCGTGGTCCAATCCAAGGCGGGCTGGCTCGATTTCACCGATCTGGTCGCGCGCCTTCAGGCGTTGCAGGCGTTCCGAGAGAAACCCGGCTTCGCCGCCGCCGCCGAGACCTTCAAGCGTGTCTCCAACATCCTTGACCCCCAAGTCACGGGCGAAGTGGACGCGAGGGCGCTAAAGCTCCCGTCGGAAACCCGCCTGCTCGAAGGGGCCACCAAGGCAGAGGCGGCGGTCCGCCAGGGCCTGGCCGCGGGCAATTACGGCGACGTGCTGAACGCGGTGGGAACCCTGCGCGAGGACGTGGCCGCACTGTTCGACGCCTGCATGGTGAACGATCCGGACGCGGAACTCCGCCGCAACCGGCATCTGTTGCTGCGAAAGGTGAAGGATCTGGTGGGGGAAATCGCGGACTTTTCGGCGATTCAATCGTAGGGGACCCGCTAGACCCGTCGAGCGTCGGGCGCCTACAAATCTCCGCGCCTTCACGGCTCTGCTACTCTCGCTTCACCACAGGAAACCGAACAGATGCAGGGGCAGTACACCCGCCCCCGCGCCTGCGGTCATAAGCCCGTCCTTAACCAGGTATGCGTCCTTCAATCCGCGAATCTGCTGCTGCTTTATGCTTTCCCCGCCCACTTCAAAGATTTTTCCGCCCGCGCGGTAGTCACCTTCCTTGCTGTATTGGACCTTGATGCCCGCGCCACGCAAGGCATTGATGAAGAAGGTTTCTCTCAGGCTTCCCAGGTTCGGTTCGAAACCGGATTCCGAAGAAACGGCGAAGTACAGGTTCGCATTCTCCAATAGCACCTTATCCGCGGACCGCAGAACCGCCTTTCCCCCCTTGTCCAAACTTAGGCTATGCGTCAGGGAGGTATCCTGCATCATTCCCAGGTAGCCGCTCACGGTCTTGTTGTCGATTTCCAGATTGCGGGCCAATGTATTCACACTGAGCTCACCGGGAGGGATGGAGGCCAGATAAACCAGCAGTTTTTTGAAGATCGACAGCTTGGCCGTGGATAGGGAAAAGAAATTCGCAATGTCCTCGTAAATGGTCTTGTCGATGGTATTGAGGATGCGCGCGTAATATGATTCCGGATCCTCGAAATAGAACGGGTAGTAGCCCACGCGGAGGAACTCCTGGAACAGCCCGCGGAGGCGCGGGATGGCCGCGACCGTCCGCGAGATCTCGGGCGCGTTTTTCAGCAACTCCTCGAAACCGAATGCCGGGTGCGGCTTGCCCGTCTTGAACAGGATGAACTCCCGGAAGGAAAGTCCATTCAAGCGATAGACCATGCCGCGGCGGGACAAGTCATACTGGCCCTTCACCAGATCCAGACTCGAGCTTCCGGAAAAAACGATCCGGACCTCGGGAAAGGAATCATAGATGTTCTTGATTTCCCGGTTCCAATCCGGGTACTTGTGGGCCTCGTCGAGGAAGAACAGCTTTCGCCCTTCGACTTGATGCATATCCCGGACGAAGTCCAGGAGTCGATGGCCAGAGAAGTAGATATGGTCAAGCGAGGCATACATGCATTGCTCCGGATCCTCCTTTTCCTGGATCCACTGGATCATCATCGTGGTTTTTCCTACGCCACGGGGTCCGATCAATCCCGCTAGTCGCCTTGCTGTTCCGAAGCTTCCAAAAAGATAACGGTGATGCGCGGGATGGGTTTGGGCCAGCAAGCGGTAATATGTGTCGCGGATTTCCTGCATGTCGCCCCAAAGTATATTGGAATAGAATCCAATAAATTCTACTAAACATTGGAATTTATTCCAATGTCAAACTTGGGACGGTGTCTCGATAGCAGCCGAGGCGCCAAGCTAAGGTGAATGAATTGTGAGATCTTACGCGCCGATCGCCCGACGCCCAACGAAGACCGCTTCGGAACGCCCGACCCTCTCCCCCGCTACTCTTTCTGCATCTCCTTAGCGCGCTGGGCCTCGTTGGTCCCAGGGCATTCATCACTGAGTTTGGTCCACGATTCGTCGCGCTTGGACTTGTCGTGCTTCTGATGATAGATCAGGCCGATCTTGAAATTCGAGGCGCAGGTCTTGCTGCCCCGGGGAAACTCCTTGGTCACTCGGCCGTAGGCTTCCAGGGCTTTGTCGATTTTGTCCTGCTTGACCAGTGTCTCGCCCAGCCAGAACATGGCGAGTTCGCGCCAAGTGCCGCCGGCATCCTTTTCGTAAACATTCTTGAAGCCCTGGAGGGCTAGATCGTATTTGCCGCGGATATAGTCGTCACGGGATTGGTTGAACAAGGCCTCGAGGTCCAGGCCCTCGATGACCTTGACGGGTTCGCCATTCGGTCCCTGACCGACCGGTCCTTGACCGACCGGTCCTTGACCGACCGCCGGGGCGGGGGCCGAACCGGATACGCCGGGTTGGCCAGGGGCCCCTGGAGCGCCGGTCACGACGTATTTTTTCTGATCCAGCTTTTCGATTTTGGCGCTCAGTTGGGTGAGCCGGTATTGGGTTTCGTCGATTTCGGCATGCAAACGGGTGATCTGCGACTCGAGCTGGTTCAGCATCAAAGTCAGATCCGCCTTCATCTTGCTCGTCGAACCGCCCTGGGCGAGATTGAGCTCGTCCACGGACTTTTGCAGGGTCTCGATCTGCTTTCCCGTGACCTTCACCTCGGCTTGCACCTTGCGGAGTTCCTCGGTGCGCAACATGGTGATATGCGAACACCCGGTCCAGGCCAGCATGGAGATGGCGGCGAGGATCAGGAGCGGTAACGCTGACGTGGACGGTTCGCGGACCGGCGCGGAAGACCGGACCCCGCCGGTGAGGCGGGGCCGGAATCCGAATGCGCGTCCCAGGAATCGCGTCACGGGGGATTAG
>JBDSIO010000496.1:0-8884 GCA_039917895.1 Fibrobacteria bacterium
CATAACCACGATCACGACGGGGCCTGGGATGCCGGGAAACGAGGACAAACGCTGCAACATATCGGATTCCTTGGCGACGAGTGATATCCAAATATAGCACAAGGCCAAGGGCGGAGTTGACCGGGACCTGGAGCGACTTCAAACTGATTGGGCCGTTTTATTACCAGTGGGCGGCCACGGGCGTCAAGCCAGGGTCAAAACTTCCTGCCGCGCGGCTTTCGGTCCCGGCGTTCGGTTCTCCCGGGTCCCGAGGACCGCCCGGGGCGCGGGCGAGAAGGGCGTCCCGACGGAAGGTCGTCCGGAAGCATCGCCCGATCACCACGGCCGGCCGATTCGGCTCTACCTGGTCTGCCGCCACGCGGAGGTTTGCTTCCGCGAGCGGGACGCTCGCCACGATCGCTTGCGAACGGACGGGACGGTTTGTCGCCGTGCTCGCCTCCAAAGCTTCCCCCGGGCTTGCCTTCGCGGCTGCCGCTGAAACGTTCCGCAGGCTTGTCGCTACGTTTAGCGCCAGGACGGAATCTGTCTTTGCCGGGCCGGAAGGGCCGGGATGGCGCCTCATTTTGCGCGGGCGAGTCGCCGCGTTTGCTGATTCTGCTCTTGGCGAACTTCTCGGCGCGCTGCTTTTCGGTTTCGGGACGGGCCCGGTCGAAGGCTTGCGGCTTCCGTTTGGCGATTGCGCGGGGAATGGAATCATCTCCATCCTCGGAAAACTCCAGGGTCTCATCCGCGCTCATGAGCGCGTCAACCTGGCCGGCTTCGCTAAGCGAGGAGCGGGACTTGTCGATGCGGTTTAGAATGCCGTACCGATCCGGTATGAACAGGACCATGACTTCCAGATTGTCCGTTCCCGGAAACATATCGAGCGGCACCACCTTGGAAACCATGAACCCGGATTTGCGCCATTGGTTCACTTCCTTCGGCAAAGTGTCCAGGTCGCAGAAGATGTGCAATACGCGGGCGGGGTTGCGGGCGGCCAGCGCGCGGATGACGCCGGGTTCGGTGCCTTGGCGCGGTGGATCCAGTAATAGGGCCTCGGGCTTGTCCCCGGTAGCGGGAGGCAGCAGTTTATCCAGGGTTTTGACCACTATGCGCCCCGCCTTGAACCGGCAATGGGCGGCGGGGTCGGCCGAGGCCATCTTCTGTCCGGATTCGATGGACGAAAGGCCCAGATCGACACCGAAGGCTTCACCGTAATTGGCGCCCAGGTGCAAGGTGAAGAATCCGAAGCCGCTGTACAGATCGAGCAGGCGGTATTCCGGTTTCGGCTTCAGCAATTGATCCGCCTTCTCCAGGAAGAGAGGCAGGATGGAGGCGTTCACCTGGCAGAACGAGGTGGGATGGAAGGCGTAGGTGCGTTCCAGCACCTTGAGGTGGATGTCATCGGGGCCGAAGATCTTCTTGATCTTCCAGGGTCCTTCCGGATTGCGGGCCTCGAAGTAGAACTCCGATTTGCTGGGATCGTAGAACATGAAGGCCGAGACCACCTTGGTCTCCAGAACCTTGAGATGATCTCCCATCATCTTGGCCTTGCGGACGACTTCGGCGTTGAGGCGGTGCACGTTGAAAAGGACGGTGAAACGATCGTAATCGCCGCGGATGATCAGGTAGTTGAGCGCGCTGGCCAGGTTGGCATAGGCGGGAGTGTTCAGCTTGGCGAGGAGAAAGGCGTAAATGGCCTTGTGCTCCTTCGGCTCGACCAGCGATTCCTTGCTTGCGCGGGGATTGGCGGCCGAGCTGCTTTCAGTCAAGAAGGTCAGTTCATACTGGCCCTTGAGGAACACGACCCGGCGTTTGGTCGTGGTCCGGTAACCGCGGGGCCTAGGGGAGGGGAGGACCTTGTTGGGCTTGTCAGGAAGGCCGCGGGCAGTCCAGAATTCCTGGAAGGCGCGGTTCTTAAGTTCCAGTTCCTGCTCGTAGGGCAGCCGGGCCAGCGGTTCAGGATGATTGTGGCCTTGGACCAGGTCGGGAGCCTCGCGCTTGGCCAATTGCATGAGCAGATCGGAAAAGCGCAGGTCGGAATCGTTGACCTCGCGGTTATCCGCTTCGATGGGCGCGCCCCTGCGCGCGCCGAAGCGGCCTCCCGGTTTTCCGCGGGTTCCGGTTCCGCCGCCATCGGAGCCGGAATGATCGTCGCGGCTTTTATCATACTTGTCATACTTGTCATTCTTGTCGTATTTGCCGGACTTGCCCGAAAAACGGCCGCGCCGTACGCGACCGCGACGTCCGGTCGGAGTGTTTTCTGCTTCATCGCGTTGGATGGGAGGGCGGCGGGATCCCGGAAAATTGTTGGATCCGGGGAAGTTCTTGTTTTGCTTGGGCATGGGAACGCCAAGGTAGGAAAATTCAAGTTCGCTTTGCGCGGCTCAGAAGCCTCCGGCATTGCGCAGGAAATCGAAAAAGTCGGGATGCCTGCCGATGGCTTCGCGAAGATTCAAAGCAATACCCGGATGTTTCGACCGCAATCCCTCCATAATCGCGGGAATATCCTCCATTACGTGCCTTCCCGAGAACAGGAACAAGGGCAGGACCTGGATCTCCCGGGCGCCGGCATCCGCCGCATCGCTCACGGCATTGGCCAGATCGGGCTCCAGGAGAGTCAGAAAGGCGAATTTCACCCGAAGTCCGTTGGACGAGGCTTGAAGTTTTGCGGCCAATTCCTCCATTTCCTCCAGGGTCTTGCCGGCCCGGCTTCCGTGGCCCAAGAGGATCAAAACAGGCAGGCTTTTCAAAAGGTATATACCCTCATATAGATGGTCCTCACCCGATAAATCTAACAAGGACATAGTATACCGGATCTCGTACGGCCCAATCCCCCAATCCGACGATTCTCGTGCGAAGGGTTCGGCCGCATTGCATGAATAACGGGGATCCTCCCGATACATTGTTGCTTACGACCTTGGGATAGGGCTAAAATAAGGGAGTCTGAAAAAGATGGGCATTTTAATGGCGCAATCCAACATCAAGATTTCCAGTCATGAAGGCGAACCCTGCATCGAGATCAGGGGCGAATGGGATCAACCCAGCCTTGACGCTCTGATAAAAGCCTTCCAGAAGACCTTATCCAAGGTCGAGAGCAGGTTGTTCCTGAAGCTCACGGACGCGGACTATCTCGACAGCGCGGGCCTGGGCGTTATCATGTTCAATATGAACGAGTTGGCAAAGCGCAGCGCGAAACTGATCCTGCTCGACCCTTCGGATGAGATGCGCCAGATCCTGCGCACCACCTCTTTGGATAAGGTGCTGGAGATTCGATAAGGCTTCCATTGGTGAGGTCCTCGGTTTTTACGCCCGAAGCATGACGGAACGCGTGTCAGGGAACAGCTTTTCCCCATTCCGCCATGCTTTCCCAGTGTCGGTCTTTGCAGTCCTTAAGGCCTTTGAGTATATTTTGGGCACTATCAGCTGTCGCGCCCCGTGCGACGGGGCTTCCGCGCTTCAGCGGCTATGACTGATGGTCCTCGTGCCAGGCTCGGCGCAACCAGGGAGCAAGGTGAACTCAGCAAAGAAAACCCCTCTATTCGAGTCCCATGTCGCCCTTGGCGCCAAGCTGGTCCCGTTCGCAGGATTCAGCATGCCGGTCCAGTATTCGGGCATCCGCCAGGAGCATGAGGCGGTCCGCAAGTCGGTGGGCTTGTTCGACGTCTCCCACATGGGTAACATCTTCGTTACCGGCAAGGGCGCGCAAGGCTTCCTCCAGCGCGCCACCGTGAACAACGTCGACAAACTGCGGGACATGGACGTGCAATACTCCGCCCTCTGCTACCGAAACGGAACCGTCGTCGACGACATCCTCGTCTACCGCCTTTCCGCCGAAAGCTACAAGCTGGTGGTCAACGCCTCCAACATCGACAAGGACTTCGCCTGGCTGGACGGCCTGCGCAGGGAGGATCCCGAGGGCGGCGAGGTGGTTCTCAAAGATGCCAGCGCCGGGCTGGGCATCCTTTCCCTGCAGGGTCCGAACGCCTTG
Organism: Fibrobacteria bacterium; assembly: GCA_039917895.1. Taxonomy (GTDB): domain Bacteria; phylum Fibrobacterota; class Fibrobacteria; order UBA11236; family UBA11236; genus Chersky-265. Next base: position 3,971 of record JBDSIO010000496.1, read on the forward strand.
GACGTCGCCCGTCAGGTCATGGAATCCGATCCCTCCCAGGTGTCGGTCTATAAGGCCGGGCTTGGCAAGGTGTTGGGCGTGGAGACGCTCTATAGCCGCACCGGGTACACCGGTGAGGACGGTTTCGAGTTCTTTCCCGAGAACAAAGATTTGCCTACCCTCTGGAAGGCCCTGTTGGACGCAGGAGCCCGCTACGGTATCCTGCCCATAGGTTTGGGAGCCAGGGATACCCTCCGCTTGGAAGCGGGCTATTCGCTCTACGGCCACGAACTGACAGACAAAACCAATCTCATCGAGGCCGGGCTTTCCTGGATTACGGATTTCTCCAAAGGCGATTTCGCGGGACGTTCCGCTCTCGAACCCAAATCCAAACCGGGTGGAATGGTCCGAAAGATCGTGGGGGTGGAACTTTTGGAGTTGGCCATTCCGCGGGAAGGTTGCGTGGTCCGCGTTGGAGGCAAGGACGTGGGAGTGGTGACGTCGGGCACCATGTCGCCCACCCTGAACAAAGGCATCGCCATGGCCTACGTGGACGTAGCCTATGCCAAAATAGGCGCCGAGGTCGAAGTCGTGATCCGCGACGCGGGAAAAAAGGCCAAGATCGTGACTCGGCATTTCTACAAACGGGCGAAAGCCTGAGGGGAGGTTCTCCTTTGTCCATAAAGACGGCGAAGCGCAAGGCGAAAAAACCGGCGCCCAAGTCCAAGGGCAAGGAAGAGTCCGCGGCTGACGAGGATCGTTCCCGCTCCCTGATGCTTGAAGGTTGGGGGTTGTTGCTCCTTTCCGGATCCTTGATCACGGTCATCGCGTTGCTTTCGAGCTTCGCGAATCCGGAATCCATGAATATTCTCGGACCCTACTTGGGCGATTGGTGGGCTGAGACCCTGAATCGATTCGCCGGCGGACTGCCCATCCTATTCCTGGTGGCCGCGGTCGCGACCCTGGGATTCAAACTCGTGCTGTCAATGGGCAACCCGCGCATCCGTCCGGTGCTGGCGTTGTCCTTGCTCTTCGTTTCCACCGGCGTCCTGCTCAGCATTCGCAATCTCGGCAAGACCCAATTCACCATCCTGGACTACCAGTCCTCGGGCGGTTACCTGGGAAATTTCCTGGTGCAGAAGCTGTTTTTGCCCTTGTTCGGGATTGGCCAATTCGGCCCCTATCTGATTTCCATTCTTGCGACCCTGTTCGTGTTGATCTGGGGTTTCCGCATGAGCGTGGTCTCGGTATCGGAAAAATCGGCCGCCTCCATCGTCCTGGTTGGGCGCCCGTTCTTCCTGGGTTTGCGCCGACTGTGGAGCAAGCCCGAGGGCGCGGAATACGTGGGAAGCGGAGTGGATGGAAAAGGTCGGGAGAATGGGAAAGTCGGCGAGGGTGCGGATCCCGAAGCCGCGGCCGCCGAAATCGCCAAGGCCCGCGCCGGAGCCAAGGCCGATCGCGGCCGCCTCGCGAAATTCCCTTTGCCTGACCCGGATCAACCCAAACCGGATGGCCGTCGCAAGCGCGGCTCCGCCCCGGATCGGGAGGAATCACCCGACGATCGCTACGCGACCACGTCGCTGCGGAAATCGGCCATCATACCTTCGGACAACTATTTTGGCGGCCTGAGCGGCGCCCGGGGAAATGATGGGGAAGAGGCCGTCGAGGGAGAGGCCATCGAGGAAGCCGATGACCTCGATCTGAATGACCCGTTGGCTGTCCGAAAATCCCGCGACCTCAATCTCGAACGCAAGCGCGTTTCCGAATTGAACGAATGGGAGATCAAAGCCCGGGATCCTGAAATCGCCGGAATGCTCAAAAAGGAAAAAGCCAAAGAGCAGGCGCGGGCCGAGGCCGCGCAGGAAGCCCAGGCTGCCGCTCCGGTCGCTCGGGACGAAGATATCGATTCCGATCAGGACGAAGACCTCAAGTCGCCCAAAGGTAAGAAGAAGGCGGCCAGGAAGGACAGGCCCGTGGAGTCCCTGTCCAAAATTCTCCCGCTGGAGGACGATTATCCGGCCGCAGACGGCGACGATTTCTTCGAAGCCTCGGGAGCCGGCGAGGAAACCGATCGGGTTCCCTTGCCCATGCAGCCCAAACCCGAAGTCAAATACGATCCCTACCGCGTACCTTCCCATGACGAAATCTTCGCGGAGCCGCCCAAGCAACCCCTGGAGTTCACGGAGGAAGAGCTCCGCGAGCAGTCCAAGCTGCTCGAGGATCAGTTGATCAACTTCAAGGTGATGGGCAAGGTCACCCAGATCTGTCCCGGCCCCGTGATCACGCGCTACGAAGTGGAACTGGCTCCGGGTGTCAAGGTGAGCCGCATCAGCACCCTTTCCGACGACTTGGCCCTGGCCTTGCGCGCAAAAAGCATCCGTATCCTGGCGCCCATACCAGGGAAATCCGTGGTCGGCATCGAAGTGCCCAACCGCAAGGCCCAGATCGTCTACATCAAGGAGATCCTGCGTTCCCCGGAATTCGCCTTCGAGGACGATACGCTGAAGATCTGCCTGGGCAAGACCATCGCCGGCGAGCCATACGTTATGGACCTTACCCGCGCGCCGCATCTGCTCATCGCCGGCCAGACGGGTTCCGGCAAGTCCGTTTGCATCAACAGCATCATGGCCTCGTTCCTCTGTTCCAAGACCCCGGACGACCTGCGCATGATCCTGGTCGATCCCAAGGTCGTGGAACTCAAGCCGTACGATGCCATCCCGCATCTGCTCTATCCCGTGATCACCCAGCCGGATGTGGCCGTGCAGGCCCTCAAGTGGTCCACCTTCGAGATGGATCGCCGCTACGAGGTGCTGGCCCAATGCGGAGTGCGCAACATCAAGGGGTTTAACGCCAAGGTCAAGGAAGGCATCCTGCCCGAGACCATGGACGACGTCGACAAGAAGAAGATGCCGTACATCGTGATCGTCATCGACGAGCTCGCGGACCTGATGATGGTGGCCGGCAAGGAAGTGGAGACGAACATCGCCCGCATCGCCCAAAAAGCGCGCGCGGTGGGCATCCACCTGATCCTCGCCACCCAGCGCCCGTCGACGAACGTCATCACCGGCACCATCAAGGCCAATCTGCCAACGCGCATCTCGTTTCAGGTGGCCAGCCAGATCGACGCGCGCACCATCATGGACAAGATGGGTGCGGAAAAGCTATTGGGCCGCGGCGACATGTTGTTCCGGCCCATCGAATTCCCGGAGCCCGTACGCCTGCATGGCTGCTTCCTGGACGACGCCCAGGCCGAAAAGCTGGCTCTAGTGGCATCGGAACAGCACGTGAACTATCCGCAGATACAGACCTTCAACCTGGAAGACGATCCTTCCGGAGGGGGCGAGAACGACGAGCCGCGGGACGAGAAGTTCCGCGAGGCCGCGGAGCTGGTGGTGCAGGTGAAGCAGGCTTCGGTGTCGCTTCTGCAGCGGCGGCTGGGAATCGGGTACGCGCGTTCAGGACGGTTGGTGGACCAATTGGAGCGGGCGGGCGTGGTGGGACGCGAACGAGGAAGCAAACCGCGCGAGGTTCTGATGAATCCCGAGGAGTTGAATTCGTTTCTGTCGTCTGGTCTGAACGACGATTAGGTTGCCCCGTGCCTGCGTGCGGGTTCCCGCGCAGGCGCGCCGTAATCCCGAACTTTGTGTCCTCCGGCCTCCGCGTCTTTGCACGGAGCCTGGGGCTTTCACCAACCTGAAAATCAGCCGATATCAACAAATTTGGCATCTCCGGACCAACCGGTTTATCAAAAGTGCCGGGGCATCGCCGCACCCATTTTGAATCCCGATAAGCCCGGTAGGAATTGGGTTTGGCGCGATTGCGGACATGGTAACCTTCCGGACTCTTTCCCGAAGCTGGATTTTTTTCTCCACTTGAGAATGGTAATTTCCATTCAGAACACTTCAGGAACCAGGAGGACATCATGTCCAATTTGACTTTGGGATCCATCGCCCCGGACTTCACCCAGAATTCCAGCCAGGGCAAGCTGCACTTCTACGATTACATCGAAGGGAAATGGGCATTGTTTTTCTCGCATCCCGCGGATTTCACGCCCGTGTGCACGACCGAATTAGGCATGACCGCCAAATTGAAAAGCGAATTCGCCAAGCGGAACACCAAGGTGCTGGCGCTATCCGTTGACAGCGAGGAATCGCACAAGAGATGGATTCCTGACATCCAGGAAACCCAGGACTGCCAGGTGGACTATCCCATCATCGCGGACGAGGACAAGTCCGTGTCCATCTTGTACGGCATGTTCCAGCCTTTGGCGAACGACAAGTTCACGGTGCGCTCGGTGTTCTTCATCGATCCGGGCAAGAAGATCCGCGCCATCATCACCTATCCCGCATCAACGGGCCGCAACTTCCAGGAAATCCTGCGCGTGATCGATTCGCTGCAGTTGACCGATGGTTATAAGGTGGCGACGCCCGTGAACTGGAAGGATGGGGAGGACGTGGTGATCGCGCCGGCCCTTCAGGATCCCGAGGATCTCAAGACCCGTTTCCCAAAGGGCTACCGAATCATCCGCCCTTACCTGAGGATGACGCCACAGCCGAACAAGTGATCCTTTATTATCGCGGGGAGCGTGGAGTTTGCCTTTGCAAACTCCCTAGCGACGAGCCTAAATAAGTTCTTCCTGTGTAGGACCCGCCGCGGGCGGGATCAACCCGAGATGCCGGTAGGCATTGGCCGTCGCCATACGGCCGCGGGGCGTGCGCTTCAGAAAGCCGCACTGGATGAGATACGGCTCATAGACCGCTTCCAGCGTCTCCGTCTCCTCGCCCAATGACGCGCCCAAGGTGGAAAGTCCCACGGGCCCGCCTTCGAACTTGTTGATGATGGTCTTGAGGATGTTCCGATCCATCTCGTCCAGGCCGTGCGTGTCGATGGCCAACATGTTCAGGGTCCGCGTCACGATGGTTTCGCCGATCACGG
>JBDSIO010000497.1:0-1946 GCA_039917895.1 Fibrobacteria bacterium
ACCCAACCCCCAAAGCCCAAGAAGCCCGAACCCAAGGTGGTCAAGGAAAAACCGCCGGACGAGGATCCCAAGCCCGTCAAGGACGTGGTTCCCGAACAGCAGGTGCTGGAGAACAAGGTGACGGTGAGCGTGCCGCAGGACCCGCGGCTGTCCTTTTGGGCTTCGCGGGTCAACAGCAAGGTGAGACTGGCCTGGACCCCGGCTTCGGGAGTGGAAGTTTCCGGCGACGTCGAGGTCGTGGTGAATTTCACCGTGGACCGGGACGGCAAGATCATCGAACAGGTGATTGCCAAAAGCTCCGGTAATGCGGATGTTGATCAACTGGCGTTGATGACCATCCAGCGCGTCGAGACGGTGACCCCCATACCGGAGAATTGGCCGAATGAAACGATCGTTGTCGGGAGTACGTTCATCTATCATGGCCAATAAATCCATCCTACCAGGTCTTTCCCGCTCCCGGGTCCTCCTCCTTCTCGCGGGCCCGTTGGCATTGGTGGCTGCCCTGCTCCTCGTTCCCTCTCCCGCACGTGCAGCCGATGTGGTCATCACCTCCGAAAACAAAGGCGCCGAGACCCTTTCGCTGGGGTTCATCGATTTCAAATGCGTCAAGGGCGACGCCAATTCCATCCCCTTCACCCCGCACGTAGTCATCGCCTGGGACCTGGAGTTCAGCGGCCGTTTCAAGGTGAGGTCCGCGGACCAATTCGACAGCTCTTCCAAGGGGCTTTTCAAGGGCGATGGCGCCCTGGCCTACGTGCGCGGGGAATACGCGCTGGATGGCGACAACTTCAACCTGGTCTGCGAACTCATCGACATCGATACCCAGGAGAAGATCATCGGCAAAAAGTATTCGGGGAAGAAGGCCGAGCTGCGGACCAGCGCCCACAAGTTCTCGGACGAGCTGGTCTACCAGTTGTTCGGCGAGAAGGGCGTCGCCCAATCGCGCATCGTCTATGTCAACAAGCGCGGCGGCAACAAGGAAATCTCCGTGATGGACTACGATGGCGCCGGCGTCATCGAGGTCACCAAGAACAAGTCCATCAACCTCATGCCCGCCTGGGTCGACGGCAAGTCCAAGGTCTTGTACACCAGCTATGCCGGCGGCCAGCCCCAGTTCTACCTCAAGGATTTCGAGTCCGGCAAGAACGGCGTGTTCTTCGCCTCCAAAGGCATGAACAACTCGCCTGGCTGGAACAAGATGGACAAGGAAATCGTGTACGCCTCCACCATGGACGGCAACACCGAGATCTACCGCCGCGGCTTCCCCGACGGCAAGCCGCAGCGCCTCACCTTCTCCGGGTCGATCGAAACCTCGCCCAGCTGGTCGCCGAACGGCTACGAAATCGTGTTCATCTCCGATCGCGGCGGCAAGCCCATGGTCTACATCATGGATCGCGACGGGTCGAATCTGCGCGCCATCACCCATGACGGCGACTATTACGGTTCCCCGTCCTGGTCGCCCAAGGGCGACCGCATCGCCTTTGCCGCCATGGACGAGGGCAACAACATGAATATCATGACCATTTCCCCGGACGGCAAGGACCCGGCCAAGCTTACTACCCAGGCGGGCAGCAACGAGAACCCCAGCTGGAGTCCGGATGGCCGCCACATCGTCTACATGTCCACGCGCACCGGAAACGCAGAGATATTCATGATGGACGCGGACGGCAAGAACCTGAAGCGCATCAGCTTTTCCGGGGGCAATTCCATGCCCAAATGGTCGGACTACTAGGATTGCTGGAAGGCTTGCTGGAAAAAATTAGGGGAATTTTTAAATTTCCCCCCTATAAGTGTTAGATTTGAAGAAAAAGGAGATGAATATGAACTTGAAGCATTGGACCCTGGTGGGTCTTGGCGCCATGGCCGTCATCGCGGGCTGTTCCAAACCCCCGGCTCCGGCCCCGAAATCGGAGCCCCAGCCCCCCCGGATGGACGACCCCACCCGG
>JBDSIO010000498.1:0-7772 GCA_039917895.1 Fibrobacteria bacterium
GCCTTCGCCCAGGCTTTAAAAAGCTGAAACCTTCCAGGGCCAAGATGATGTCTCGCCCGAGTCCTCAGCCGAGACCGTGGCGCTTTAGGAAAGCCTCCCATTTCGCTTTTAGAAACTCATAGCCCTCGGCCGGCGACTCCGCGCTTTCCAGGTATTCTTCCAGGATTTCCGAAACTGTGGGGGGCTCGATATGCCGCATCCATCGGCCCAGTCGCATGTCGAAATAGATTTCGCGATGATCGAATGGGAAGCCTGCAGGCACCTTTTCGGCGAGCGCCTTGATCTGCGCCGACGTGAACCCGGCTTCGGCCATGGGAAGCAGAAAGAGCGGCAGTCCGTCCCGCTCCTCCTCTCCCCCGCTTCGGGACAGATCTTCGAGCGCCTGTTCCAACGCTTCGGCCTGTCCCGGCAAAAGCTTCGTCAATCGGGTTTCCACTAGGTGATCGGACATCCGGAATCCCGGCTTTTCCATGCTCGGCCTCTTGAAAAGGATACCATTGACGCGTAAGGAAGGCCAATCGGGGTTTCGTCCAGGACTCCCCCTCCCCGCCCAGGGCGCCCATCCGGCCGGGAGAGGCAGTAAAAAAAAGGCCCCTGGGAATCCCAGGAGCCTGCGATTAAAAAAGTCTAAGACGGGACTATGGACCGGCCGTGACCGGCTTTTCCGATACTATGGGGAAGCCTTCCTGGCTCATTGCCGGCTTGGTCGGGTCTATCTTGTCGCCGATGAACACGAAGATCCGCGCGGAATTGGAGAATTCCGCGGCCGTGAAAATGGTGCCATCGGTCTTCAGCGAGGCGTCGTTGATGGTGGCATCGACTAGGCCGTTCGGGGTCTGAACCTTAACGCGGTAGTCGCTCGAATGCAGGACGCCGTCAAGCACGTTGAACGTGCCCTTGTAGACGATCGGCCTGGTGGTGTCGGCGACCGGCGGATTGGTGACGGGAGGATTGGTGTTGCCTGCGTCATTGGGCTTGGGGAAAACCAGCACCACTCCGTCGCGGACCATCAGCTTCATGGGATCGTTGGGTTCCGAAAGGACCAGGAACTTGCTGGCTCCGGCGGCGTCGGCGATGGTGGTCATCTTGAGCGCCGCATCGAAAGCCATGGATCCGGGATTCACCAGGATCCGCAGCTCAATCGTCATGGTGCTATCCTTGACAACGCCGACCATGTTGCTGGAGGCCAGCAACGCGGTCTTAAGGTTGGTCAGTTCCCCCATGTAGAGCGGGGCCCTGAAACCGCCGGTCGCCGGACCGCAGGGTCCATTGGCCGGATCGCAGTTGGGCTGCGGGCAAGTCGATTTGGTCGGGTCGCAGACCGGTTGGGTGCAGGTCGCCTTGGTAGGGTCGCACCTGGTCGTATCCACGGGTCCGCAAGCGCCTTTGGCAGGGTCGCAAATGGGCTGAGGGCAGGTTTGTTTCAGCGGGTCGCAAACGGGGTTGTTCACGATCGGGCCGTTATTGGTCTGACAGACCATGGTTGTCATGCCGTACTCGGCCGGGACCGGGCGGAATTCCACTACGAACACGTTGGCGCGGACTTCGCCCTGGTTGTCACGGGCCTTGTCCATGCGAGCGGGGTTGCCCGGCATGTACTGGTCTTCGATGGCGAAGACCTTGTTGCCCGAGGGAACGGACCGGAGAACCGCTTCGTCTTTCGAGAAGGCATCCTTGTGTTGCGCGCTGTCCGACTTGGCCGGAATGGCCTCGAGGGTGAGCACGACCTGACCGCACAAAGGTGCCTTGGCATCGGAGATTCCGACTGAATCAAGCTTGGCACGGAACACCTGGCCGCCCAGGGAGACGTAGACATACTCGCCTACCTTGTATCCGAACTTTCCGGCGATATCCCGGTAATTCCGGGCTCCGGCCATAAAGGTCCGGTTGAAAGAAGGATTGGTGACCACGGGTTGGGTATTGCACGGGCCCTTGGCGGGGTCGCAGGCGGGTTGGGTGTTGCACGGGCCCTTGGCGGGGTCGCACACGGGTTGGGTGTTGCACGGGCCCCTGGCGGGGTCGCAGGCGGGCTGGGTATTCACAGGATTCGCGACAAAGCCGTTGCCGGTCTTGTCCTGCGCGATCCAGCCCTTCATGGTTCCGGAAATGACCGGACCATCGATGGCCATGCCGGCTTTGTCGGCCCTGCCGCAGAATTGACCGGGGATGCTTTTATGCACGCCGGCGGAATCGGATTGCTGGTACAGGTGTCCGTCCACGACCCACGAGCCTTTGCCGTCGTACTGGATCCGGCCGCCCACATCCGTCAGCTTCTTGCTGTTGGTTCCCGTTACGACCGTGGAGTTGCCGGCGAACTCGAAACTGCCATCCGGTTGGCCGCGGAAGTTCAGGTTTGCGACAACGGCGAGGGTATCGCCGAAGTCGTCGATGAGGATGGCGGTGTTGCCCGCGAGTATGATCAGGCCGCCTTCATTGGTGCCCGTGGGGGGCAAGCGGTAACTGAGCCCGCTCGTGTTTACCGGGTTGATGGGATTGTTCATCACGGTTCCAGGGGTGATTCCGTTCGCGGAGGGCAGGTAACGGGACACGTCCTCGCCGCGGCCGGAAGCCGCGAACTGGCCGACGTAGGGACCGCTGCCGAAGTTGAGCGAACCTTTGACCGGGGCCGTGATCATGTCAACCGGACCCATCAACAGGGAGGTGTTGGGGTCGTAATGTCCGCGCATCAAAAGAGCCCGGCCCGCGTCCGGTCCGTTCATCGGCAAGATGATGGGGATGTAGACTTCACCGGACATTTCGTTGAAAACGGTCTTCAGAGAATCGATCAAGGTATCCTTGCCGATCACGGCCGTATACTTGACCATGAAAGCCTTGGAGGTGTCGGTGTACAGCTTCAACGAAATGCTGTTGGTGTTCGAACCCACCTGGAACTTGCCTGCGAATACGCCGCTCGGAGCGTTGGCGCGCACCGTGGTGCCGGGGTTGTTCTTGGGATCGTTCGGGTTGAACCCGTACATCATTTCGATTTCGTTCGGGAAGCCGTCGGCGTCGGTATCCTCCCAGACGATTCCCAGCGTTCTCAGTTTTTCGATTTCCGCCTTCACGCCGGCGGCATCCGTCTTCTTCAGCACGAGCGAATCGGCCCCTTTGGCGTCCAGCATGGCTTCCAGGAAGTCAGCCAGACCGTCGCCGTCCGTGTCCACGCGGAAGTTGGGGAAGGAATTGCGATCCTTCGGATCCGTCTTGTACTTGATTTCGATGCCGTCCGGAACGCCGTCCTGATCCATGTCGCTGAAGCTGTTGCCCACGACCGGGGGATTGGTATTCACGAAATTCTGCTGGGCGGTCTCAAGGGTGGCGAAGGCCGCGCCCTGGGGGAACGTCTTGCAGGCGAAATAGCCGCGGGTCGGTCCGAAATCCGATTCAGCGTAGTAGCGTTCGGGGCTGAAGCCGTTGGCGAGGAAGGAGACCGCGGAGGTGTCCTTGATGCCGATGACCTTCCAATTGTACACGCCGCCGAATCCCTTCTTGTCGTCATACAGAGAAGTGATGGCGTTCTCGAATACGGTCCTTTCCCAGCCGGGCAAACGGAAATCCTGCACCCTGCGGAGGATGGATGCGGCGTTCGAACCTTCCGGTCCGCCGGCGGAATTGAGCACGAGGGTTTCTTCAGCGCCGGTGTGGTTGGAAGACTTGACGAAGATCAGCGCGCCGTAAGGGGGACGGCCGAAGCAGAACTTCGGATCCTCGGCGATGCCGACCAGGTAACCGCCGATGCTGTCGGATACCGAGGCTTTGAACTTGAAGGTGACCTTGCCGTCGGCTCCCTGGGCGTTGTCCTTGAGGGGCGAGACCAGGGTGATGGGCAGCATATGTTTGACCTGGAAATTCTTGGTGTCCACGGCCTTGTCGAAGTCGGCCCGGTTGGTCTCCTTGGAAGGCGAGACGATGGAGATGACCAGCCACTTGGAACCGTCATTGATAAGGGTGAACTTCAGGATTTGGAAGCTGGTATCGACCAGCTTGCCGTTGCAACCGCGGTTGAAATCGCCGAAGTTGAGGCGGTTGAACTTCTCGGTGGAAATCATCTTGACGGCCAAGCGGGCCGTATCGCCGGCCAGGGTCACGGCTGGATCGACCTTGAATTCGTCCTTGCCCTCTCTCTTGACGGCTTCCAGCACCACGGTCGAAGTCTGCTTCAAGAGGTCGCCCATGAAGCGCATGTCGCCCCTGGCGGCATCCATGTTGACCGGTCCCTTGAACTTGGACATGTCGGGGCCGAATCCGTACTTCTTGCCTTTGTAGGTGAATCGGGGGCCGGTGGGATCCCAGGTCAGGGAGGAAGAGGCGATGTCCTGCTTGTCCTTGTCGTAAGCGCGAGGGGACTGCCCGGGATTGACATATGCGTCCACCCAGATTTCATCGTCGGAGGTTCCACCGTCGGCAGAGACCTTCCAGCGGTTGATGTTGTCCTTGCAGGCGGCTTCGGAATTGTCGAACACGGGACCGCCGAAACCGGCGGCCATGGCCTGGCGTTCGCCCACGTCGGCGCGGATCATGTCGAGGAACTGGGTCTTGGACTTGATTTCGCCGTCTTCATTGTACAAACGGAAATTCTGATGGAACGCGGCGCCGAAGCGGCCAACGTCGCCGGACAGGTACGCGTCGAAGGCGGCTTCCACCGTTAACGCAACATCCTTCTCCTTGCCGGTATTGTCTTTGGCCGCCCCTTCGTAGTCCTTGACGGTAAAAGCGAAGGTATAGGCGCTCTCCAGGCCGGCGCCGGCCAGGTCCGCCACGGTCTTGGGCAGGGTCACGGTGTAGGTCTTGCCGACGGCCAAAGGCTCCTTGTGGATGAACACGGCGCGCGCGCCGGAGACTTCCCAATAACCGTTGACCACCGGGTCGATGGTCGCGCCTTTGAGAACGGAGAATATTTCCACGGGGCGATTGAAGCTCACGCCGGGGTTCTGGACGGGCTTGATGGACTCCTTGTCGGCGGGGAAGCTCGCTGCCACTGCGAACTTGATCGCGGCCAAGTCGGCGGCGGCGATGGTAACGAAGGTGGCTTTGTATTCCTTCTCGAGGGGATTCTTGGCGAGATCCTTGAGCGTGGTCGGAATGATCAGGCCGTACTGGGCTCCCAGACTGAGGGAAGCCGAGAAAATCGTCAGCTCCTTGCTGTCACCGCTCCAGCTCAGCTTCGCTTCCTTGACGGTGTCGGCGAGCACCATGGAGGTCGAAGTATTGCTGGTGTCGATGCGGCCGAGTATCACGCCCTTGGCGGACTCGCGGTTCATCGGTTCCGAGAAGGTGATGTTCAGCTTGGCGTTCTTGTCCGGAACGGAGCCGACCAGGAAGATCCCGTCCGCGTTGGCGGAGTTGGCGTCATACACGCCCGCGACCGTTGGCGCGGTCACGTCTTCGATCGCCGTGGCGGTATCCATCTTGATGATGGTGTCGGCCTTGGGATTCATGTTGGGAATGGAGGTGGTCACAAGTTGGAACGTTTCGAGATCCAGGTACACGGCGAAGCCGAAGTACTTGCCTTCCTTGAGCACGCAGGTGTAGGTTCCCGCGGAGTCGGTCTTGAGGGAAGTATCGGCGGAAGTGGTCGGCTTCAATGCGTCGAAGATGAGGATGGTCGCGCCCGTAAGCGGGATTTCATTCTTCTGCAGCAGACGGCGTTCGCCTCCGGCGTTGCTGGCCTGCTTCAGCAGACCCTGGGCGATGGACTTTCCTTCCCCAGTGAGGAAGCCGGTCACCACGCCCTTGCCCTTGCCAGCATTGGCCTTGACCAGCGAGTCGAGCTTGGTCACGACCTGCTTGGTATCCGGGTTTTCCGGATTGGTGGGAACCACCACCTTGGAGGATTTTCCAGCCTTCTGCGAACAGCCGACGAAAGCCAGGGAAAAGGCGCACGCGGCCGCCACGAGGGTTTTTGCGAGGCTACGTGCGCCGCTTGATTGCGCGCTTCCTCCTCTGCCGAAGCTATTGATTCGATTCATTGCCGAGCTCTCCATTATGGGTGTTCCTTGACCTGGATTTGACCTATGACCAAATCGATTCTATGGGGTGGTTAACGATCCGGCAAGTATATTGTCCGGACTTCCAGTTGCGATTGTGATCCACGTCAGTTCGGGTGCGAAGCATATCCGGTCGGGCGGCAGGCGCGCGGGAATACCCTTGACTTTCACTCCCCCATCCCGAAGTCCATGGAATGGGTTGTAGGCGCGCGGGACCGGGCTGGAAGACTTAATTTTCTAAGTTCCGGATCGCCCAAAAGCGGGCCACGGCTGTCTGTTTGCTTTTTTGAGGCGCCCGGCATGCCGCGGGAGTTTCTCGATAAAAGTCTGATAAAGTCCGATAGACCGTTAAAGTCCGATGAAATTCGATTAAGACCGATGCAGGAGGATCAGTGGCAGTTCAAAGCATGACCGGTTACGGTAAAGCCGAGGCGGTGGGATCGGGATATTCGGTCACCGTGGAAATGAAATCCGTGAACAACCGTTTTTTGGAGTTCCAGATCCGCGCGTCCAAAAATTTATTGCATCTGGAGTCGAAACTCAAGCAGGAGCTGGGCAAGCATCTGTCGCGAGGCAGCGTTACCTGCCATGTGCAATACGACAGCGCCGGCCCCGGCGGAGGCGGGCTCGCCCTCAATGAACCGGTCTTCCGCGCCTACCTCTCCGTCATCAAGGATGCCCAGGCCCGTCTGGGGATGCCCACCACCCTGGACATCGCCGATCTCCTCAAGATTCCCGACATGGTCACTGCGTCGGAAGCGTCCGAATCCGGGGAAACCTCCATGGAACGGATCCTGCCTGTTTTCGATCGGGCCTGCCGCGACCTCGTGGCCATGCGCGAAAACGAAGGCCGCGTGCTCGCAGCCGATCTGGAAGCGCGCATCCGTGGTTTTTTCCCGGGTTTGGAAAAGGTGAAAAGCCTGGTTCCGGTGCGCCAACAGGAATACATCGCCAAAATGCGCGCACGCGTACAGGAACTAAATGGCGATGCGAACCTGGCCGAGGATCGTATGACCACGGAGATCAGTCTGATGGCGGAACGTCTGGACGTAACCGAGGAGATCGTGCGTCTGGAGGCGCATCTGCATCATTTTTTGGAGACCATGGCGTCGCACAAGGGTCCTGGAAAGCGGCTGGGGTTCCTGTTGCAGGAGATGTTGCGGGAGGTGAATACCTTGGGGACCAAGAGCCAGTTCTCGGATATGCAGCATCTTTGCGTGGGGTGGAAGGAAGAACTGGAAATCATCAGGGAGCAGATACAGAATATCGAGTGAAGCGGTACCCGGGGGCGGGCGCGCCTGGCCGGTTCGGACGGCTACGCCGGAAAACCGTATGTTCGGTGTGGTCTGCTGGACGACCGGCTGGACGTTTGACGGCATCAATCAGGTTGAGGCACATACACTGGAGCACAAATAAAAACGCACCACCGTGAGAGGGCGCGTAGGGTCGATGCAGGTTGGTGTCGGAAGTTTCTTAGACGGTGGGCGCGATCTTGGCTTTGATGTCCAAGGTGGTCCCGTACTCGGCCTTTAGCTGCTTGTGGACTTCTTCGAGCGTCAGGGGCGTGGTAATCAAGTCGATCTCCAGTTCCTGGGCGCGGAGGATTTCCTTGGGTTTGGGGACGTGCCGGTGGCAAAAGACGATTGCCACGATGTCCACTTCTTCCGCGACCTCCATCAGCCTGATATGCACGAGATTCGTGACGAGCATGATATTTGTGAGGTCATCGGTAAGCTCGTTGAGATCCGAGCCGACGTAAACGAGATCCACCGAATCGTGGATGAG